>CANRWP010000026.1 GCA_947643595.1 uncultured bacterium
GTCAGGTGTTTGCGCTTTTGACGGACACGGTGGATTTGGAGTGCGGAAAGAGAAATCTCCTGCGGACGATCGAGGAGGAGGGATATACGCAGTGTACGGTCGCCATGCGGTTCTACTTATTCCGGGCGCTGGAAAAAACCGGGCTGTACGCTTACACCGACCGGTACTGGGAGGCGTGGCGGAATATGATAAGAATGCACTGTACTACCTGCGTGGAATCGGAGGCCTACGCAAGGAGCGAGTGCCATGCCTGGGGGGCGCTGATCCTGTATGAACTGCCGAGCATTACGCTGGGGGTGCGGCCCGCGGCGCCGGGATATAAGAAGGTACGGATCGCGCCGGTGGCGGGGTATCTGCAGAATGCGTCCGGGACTGTGAAAACGCCGGTGGGGGAGATCAGGGTGTCCTGGAGGATAGAGGATGGGAATTTTAAGATGGATTACGAGGTGCCGCAGGATGTTGAGGTGGTGAGATAGCGATACAGAAAAAGTGCAACTAAAAAATGTAAAAATACATTGAAAGTGCGACTAAAAAATGTAATACTGTATATAATAACAGACAGAGGTGCATTGCATATGGAGAGACTTTTACTGGAACAGCTGCAAAAGTGGAAAAATAAAAGGAACAGAAAGCCGTTGATCATCAGGGGAGCAAGGCAGGTTGGGAAGACCTGGATCATGAAGGAGTTCGGGAAACGCTGTTTTGAGAACACGGTGTATATCAATTTTGACAACAACGAACATATGAAAAATGTTTTCGAACTGGATTATGATATCGGAAGGATACTCTCTGCACTGAGGGTAGAAAGCGGAAAAGCCTTTGGAGCGGAAAATACTCTTCTGATCTTTGATGAGGTGCAGGAAGTGCCGAAGGCGCTGGCGGCGCTGAAATATTTTTATGAGGAGGCACCGGAATATGCGATCGTCGCGGCGGGGTCTCTTCTGGGTGTGGCACTGCATCAGGGGACTTCTTTCCCTGTGGGAAAAGTGGATTTTTTAAATCTGTATCCGCTGAATTATAAAGAATTTCTGCTGGCGGCGGGAGAGAAAGAACTTGTGTCGCTTCTGGAAAGCGGAGATTACGGGATGGTCAATGCATTTTCGGGGAAGTACATCGATCTGCTCAGAAAGTATTATTATGTCGGCGGAATGCCGGAAGCGGTTCTGGCTTATATTGAGACGGATGATCTGGCTGAGGTAAGGGATGTCCAAAAACAGCTTTTGCTCTATTATTCCAATGATTTTTCCAAACATGCGCCTAAGGAGACGGTTCCGCGGATTCAGATGGTGTGGGATTCCATTCCGATGCAGTTGGCAAAGGAAAATAAAAAGTTTATTTACGGAGCGCTCAGGGAGGGCGCCAGAGCGAAAGAGTTTGAGATGGCTATACAATGGCTTTTGGACTGCGGGCTGATCCATAAGAGCAGAAGGATCGAAAAGCCGGGTATGCCTCTGATCTCGTATCTGGATATGTCGGCTTTTAAGATATATATGCTGGATGTGGGCCTGTTGGCGGCAAAAGGAGATATAGCGGCAGTCACGCTTCTGGAAAAAAATGTGATATTTACGGAATTTAAGGGCGCTTTGACGGAACAGTTTGTGGCGCAGGAGCTGGCGGCGGCGGGGATAGAGCTTTATTATTACAGTGCGCCGGGCTCCAGCGGGGAAGTGGACTTTGTGGCGCAAGTTGAGGGGAAGGTGATACCGTTGGAGGTGAAGGCGGAGGAGAATCTGCAGGCGAAAAGTTTAAAAGCTCTTGTCACAAAGTATGGGCTCACGGATGCGGTCAGGACGTCCATGTCCAATTACAGGGAGCAGGACTGGATGGTGAATGTGCCGCTGTTTGCGGTGAGTGAGTACCTGGGGAGGAAACAAAACGGTGAAAAAATAGCTGAAAATGTAACTGGAAATAACTGATTGATTCGGCTAAAATATAAGGGCAGTAAAAATTAGCCGAAGGAGAGGTCGGTATGGGTTATATTCCAGGAAATCTTGAATCCGTGGTAAAACAGGTTACAGAAGAATATCCGGTCGTTCTTGTGACCGGCCCGCGTCAGGTCGGCAAGACTACCATGTTGAAAAAAATGATGGAGGGTACGGATCGGGATTATGTCTCGTTGGATGATCTGAATGAACGCGGTCTTGCCAAAAGTGATCCGGAACTGTTTACTTATATTAAAATCCATGTCGATACGAACCGTAAACCGGGCGCGTTGCAGTGTTATCCATGTCTTCCATGGAGCAGGCGGAGCTGTGCGGTTCTGAGATGGCTCCTTTTGAAGTGGATCTGGAAGCGCTGACGGCAAGAGAGAAAGTGCGTACTTCTGCGGATGTTCAGGAGATATTTGAGCGGATATACAGGGGCTCCATGCCTGCGATCGTCAGCGGAGAGAATACGAACAGTCAGATATTTTACAGCAGTTATCTGTCCACTTATATTGAGCGGGATGTCAGAGGACTTTCGGACGCAGTGGATTCTCTGAAATTTTTGCGGTTTATGATGGCGACAGCGGCGCGGTGTTCACAGATGCTGAATGTGTCCGATATTGCGCAGGATGCGGATATCAATCAGAAGCAGGCGAAGGACTGGCTGCAGATTCTGGAGACGCTGGGGATTATTTTTTATCTGCATCCGTATTCCAATAATCTTTTAAAAAGGTTAGTCAAGACGCCGAAACTGTATTTTTGCGATACGGGCCTTGTCTGTCATCTCACCAGATGGAGCAATGCAGAGGTGCTTCAGAGCGGGGCGATGAACGGAGCAATTTTAGAAAATTATGTGGTGTCTGAAATTGGCAAAACTTATCTGAATGTCGACAGAGAACCGTATATGTACTATTATCGGGATAAAGATGCCAGGGAGATCGATATCGTACTGGAGCATGACGGCATTTTAAACCCTGTTGAAATCAAAAAAACGTCCAATCCGGGAACGGAGCTGACAAGAGTATTTGCGCTTCTCGACAAAGCGTCTGTGCCGAGGGGAAAAGGTGCGGTCGTGTGCATGAAACCGAGGGTCGGCGCGATCGACGGGGATAATTATGTGGTGCCGGTGTGGTGTATATGATATAATGGGTATAGATAAATGCTTATGCATCAGACACAAACTTTTGTTTATGCTTGTCTTGCTGGTGTTGCGGTTAATAGTTTGGTTAAACAGGCAGGCATAAAATTCGGTGTAAAATTTGCCAACGGGCTTATAAAGAAAATACCGGGGAAAGTATTGACTAAAATAAATCAAAAAGTAGGATTCAGATTTATTACAAAATTCGGTGCAAAGGGAATTGTCAATTTGGGAAAACTTCTTCCGGGCGTAGGTGCTGTAGTAGGTGGGGGACTAGATTTAGTGGAAACGAAGATTATTGCTGACCGTGCCTATAAATGGTTTCTGGAAGGTGATTTTTCAGTAAAGGGTGAGGAAGAAGATGAGGCGATAGAAATTGATGAGGCTGATCTTGAAAATGTATCAGAAATAGGAAGTTTCCCCCAAAATGATTAATATAATGAAATAAGAAAGAAAACAAAAATCAGGGAGACAGGCCCCCTTTGGTGGAACTGTCTCCCTGAAATTAAACCGGAAGTTAGCGGTTCATTGAATCCTTTCTGCCAACAGAGACATAAAGTCCTCTTTTGTTCCCTCCTTAAATCCATTTTTATCGAGAGCCAGCGTCATACTTCCTTTTAGGAAAAGAACGATCAGATTCTTTGTTTCGATATAGTTTTCAACATCCGAAAATTGAACATGGTTACTTCCCTTTGCGGAAGTAAAAGAAATATCCTCGCCAATTTCCACGCGATAGGATAAGCCCTTGCCGCGAAACAGGATATCGATTCGTTCCCGTTCTATTTGAATTGAGTTCCTTTTCTTGAACTTAAATAATATAATGAGGAAAAGAGGGACGAGCTCTGCCAGTAAAAAGAGAGGCTGTTTGATAACGATCACCAACACTGCAATCAGAACAGATATTATCAACATGGAGCGGAATCTGTCCCTGAATTTCCAATCCCACCATGATCCTATGCTTTCTTTGAGGATATCCTGCGTATATTCATATTCATTGACAAAATGCTGCATATCATTTCCCCTTATTCCAATTAGTATCTTTCATTATAAAATATTTGCCTGCTGTCAGCAATACATTTTTGCTACGGGATATTCATTGCAGAGATAGCGGTAAATAGGGGCATCCTCCTCTATTTCTGAAAAGCGTCCTATCCCATCCCAGCATATTGTTCCGTATCTCAATACATTCATGACACTTTGTTTTCCAATCTTCAGGGGTTCAGTTGCAAAAAGGCGGAAGAGCAAATCGAAAGCCTGCAATGAAAGTTTCGCTTTTTTGATTTTCTTATCTCAATAATTATTGAGATAAGAAATCCACAGGAAGCTTTACCGTGACAAGCCCTCCCTTCGGCGAAGCGTTCTCCAGTCGGAGCGTTCCCCCGAGCTCCGTGACGATCTGCTTTGCGATGGCAAGGCCGAGGCCGAAATGTTCCTTGCTGTTCCTGCTGGAATCGGAGCGGTAGAACTCGGCGGCGGCGAGGGAGAGCGCTTCCCCGGAAAAGCCGTTCCCCTGATCCTGTACGCGGACAAAGAGGTCGTTTCCGTCAAGCTCTGCGGTGAGAAAGACAATGCCTTCTTCGGGGGAATACTGCACGGCGTTGTCGATCAGGTTGTCGAGGATGCGCTGCAGTCCGCCGCTTCGGACGGGAAGAGATTTCGGCAGATCCTCCGTCCGGAGGGAGCAGGAGAGCCGTTTCTTTTTTCCGAGGTTTTCGATGTTCCGGCAGGCGGAGGAGAGAAGCTCTCTGATCTCACAGAAAGTATCGGAGGCGGATGTCGGTTCGGAAATCTCCATCATGCCGACCACGTAGCGATGGATCTGCTCGGCGTGGCTTAAAATGAATGCGGTGTATTCACGCTGTTCTTCGGTCAGTCTGGTCTCCGCTAGAAGTTCCGCGTTTCCCTTTACGATGGCGAGAGGGGTCTTGATGTCGTGCGCCAGCGCCGTCAGCTGCCGCTTTTTGAGCTGTTCCATCGCCCACTGCTCCCCGAGAGAGTGTTTGAGATCTGTCTTCAACTGTTCCAGAGAGTCCATGATCCGGTTGAACTCCGTAAGTTTTGTCCTCTGCACATCAAAATCAAGCGTCTGAGAGCGGATCTGTTCAGCGGCGGCGGCGAGCTTTTGCAGCTCTTTACTCAATTTGCGGGCATGTCGGATGGCGATAAGCACAAGGTCGGCAAAGATCAGAAGAAGCAGCAGCACAAAAAAGAAAAGTTCGGCGTTCGGAAAGATGTGCCGCAGGCGGGGGGATGCGAACATGGCGACGAGACGGTAAGAGACAATGACATACTGCGTATCTGTCTCAAGGCGGAGATAGATGTGGGCGCCCTGCCGCCGTATGCCCGCCGGTTCGCCGGAGAGGGCGAGTTCGGAGGCAGTTTTGAGAGAATCGTCCTCCAGAGTGGCGCGCAGAAGGGAACCGCTCCTGTCAAAAATGGCGTAATCGGCTCCGGCGGGGATATCCTCCGGCGCGATGGCACTATGGCCGTCGAGGGAGGCGCACCAGGCGGAGACAGCGCGCTCCGCAGCGTTGGCGGGCGTGATGATATGAAAGCAGACGGCTGCGGCGAGAAGGCATGCCCACAAAATGCAGGCGCAGATGAGCGACAGGAGGGCATGCGCCAGAAATGCCATAAAAAAGCGGTTTAGACTGATTTCTTTTTTTATCCTTTTGATGCGTTCCATCGGTATCCGATCCCCCATATTGTCTCAATCGGCGATATGCCCGCCGCGGCAAGCTTCTTTCGAATATTCTTGATGTGCTCCGTGATGGCGGAGCTGTCGCTCTCCTTATCGTAGCCGAAAACATTTTCAAAGATCTGTTCCCTGGAGTAGATCTGTCCGCGGTTTCCGGCGAGCAGCAGACAGATCTCGTACTCGCTTTTGGTGAGGGAAAGTTTCTGATCCTCCACCCATATTTCTTTCCGGGACAGAAAAAAGCGGACGCGTCCGACCGAAAAACACCTGGTCTTTTCGCGCTGTTCGCGCCTTAAATGAGCGTTCACCCGGGCGCGCAGCTCCAGAATGGAGAAGGGCTTTTTGATGTAATCGTCGGCGCCGGCCGAGAAGCCGAAGCCCACGTCCTCCTCAAGGCCTTTCGCGGTGACAAACAGGATCGGGCAGTCCGTATATGCGCGGATCTCGCGGCAGAACGTATAGCCGTCCACATCCGGCATCATGACGTCCAGCAGGATTAGGTCGCAGGGCGGCAGATCGTTTTTGAGGATATCTGTAATGCGGGAGATGCAGCTCACCTCGTGTCCGTCTTTTTTTAAAGTATTTTTGATCAGGGAGAGCATCGCTTCATCGTCGTCGATTGCCAGAATATGTGCCATAGGGCCTCCTTTTTGTAAGATTCATCGATAGAGCGCAAAAGAGAGCGCATACAGTACATAAATATGGACCGGGTAAAACCAGTAAAAGAAACGTTTGGAACCGCGGCCTCTCATTCCATTGTAACACAGCATCGGAACGACGGCAAAAAGTTCCATCCATTCGTAAGCCACTGTGAAAAAGTCAGAGAGGCAGAGCCCGGGCATCATCAGTAAAACCCGCGCGATATCCCAGAGCACACAGGTCAGGGCAAAAGCGGCGATCTGCAGATATCTGTTTTTTCGGAACAGATAGAGGACGATGCCGAAGAGCAGGGTGGCGGTTCCGCCGTCCATGATAAACAGGTGCTGAGGCAGCACGGTAAAGGACAGCAGGTTCAGAGTGAAGAGCCAGATCGGGTTTGAGGACGCCGTCATCAGAGCGGATACGATGAAAGGGAGAAGTATCGGGATCAGAACAGCGGCAAGTCCGCGCCCCCATTTTTTGCGGGCGCACCAGTCAAAGCCCTGCAGCGCGACAAGCAGGATGGCGAAGGAGGCGAGCATCTGGTTCTGCGGGAAAAAGCCGTCCGGCCTTACCAGTGCGAAGCCTATATTATAGAAGGAAAACTGCACGGCGCCCATGAGGACGGAGAGCAGGTAAATGCGCAGGAAATATTTTCTGCGGTCGCGGGTGTGGGTGAAGCCTTCGATCAGACAGAATAAAAATAACGGCGCCGACAATCTGCCGAGCATGGAAAAAAATACCGGGATCTTTCCGGTGAAGGCAAAGAAATAATGGATATGGTCGAGAACCATCAGGGCCATTGCCAGATATTTGAGGGCGAAGCCGGACAGTCCTTTCTGGGGTGTCTTTTGTGTTGGTAATTGTTGCATGGCAGGTATCCTTTCTATTGTGATATAAAGTATGAGTGAATTATCTTCTGTAAAAGAGAATATCAGGGACATCTAAGGAAAGTATAAGGATTGCTATACAAAACGAAACAGCTTTGCTATAATAATGCTATCTTATTTTAATGCAGGAGGATCAGATTGTGAAAAAAAGTAGTTTGACAAAAATTATGGCGGTATTTCTTGTGGTAATGATCGTTTTGTCGGGCTGCGGCAACAGCAGTGAGGATGAAGCGCAAAAGACAGAATGGAGGGGACATACCAGAGAGACTTCCGCGGAGGAAGATTATACGGAAGAGACGGAGTACGATGAGAATGCAGAGAGTGCGGAGGATGAGATTTCTCCGGAGCAGATGGAGCTGATCAAATACAATTATTATGTGGAGCTGAACAATGAGATCATCGAAATTCTGGACTCCATCGCTTACTATTATGAAGTGGTGGATTACACGGAGGAATTTTCCATGCTGCCGGATACCGGCCTCACCTACGGTTACCGTGTTTCCGGGAACAACACGGATACCCTCGACGACTGCGTGATGCTCGCCGATATGGAGCCTGATTTTGGGGAGATGGACAGCATGGTGAAGGAGATGGAGGAGCCGCTGCGGGCTCTGATGGGGACTTTCCTGGAGATCAGCGGCAGTAATGACTATGCGGATAATCAGTATCAGAAAGCGAAGGAATATCATGCGGTCATCTATTCGAACGCGGATGCATTTGCAGCGATCGCTTACGACTTTGTGGATGCGGTCGGCGAGATGGGAGATGTCCGGATGGCGGAGGAGGAGAACCGACTGAAAGAGGAAGGTATGCTGATCAACTACAACGCCAGCAGGGCGATCTCCATCGGGCGGGAGGTTCTCGACGAGGCTTACGCCCAGGGGATTGACGACTGGAATCTCAACGAGCTGGACCTCACGGAGATTCGGAAACTGCACGATGAACTGGTGGCAGTGGTGGCGGATTTTGACGCGGCCACGGCTGACAACGATCAGCTTGTCAAGGAATCCCTGTCCAATTCCCGTCCTTTTGACGGACTTTTGGACGGCCTGATCGATGCCCTCGAGTGGATGATGAAGCAGGCGGAGAGCGGAGAGCTTCCGGATATGAGCGGTTCCGGCGCGCCGCTGGGGTCTCTGGAACATTTTTCCTATGTTCTCGGGCAGTGTATCGACCGTTATAACACCGTGTTTGTGGATTGAGAAAAAAAGTTGGAAAAAATTTTAAAAATCTCTAAAGTTTTATGAGAAAACTGCCGATACACAGTATAACATAAACATGTGTTATCCATAAAACGGATTTTAATGGATAGAAATTCATTCACGGAGGAGGATAAAAAAATGGGATTAGGTATTGATGCTTATTCACAGTCTTACACAGGGGCGGTAGGAAGTTCTTACGCGAATACCCAGGCGGCTGCGAACGGGACAAAGAGCGGGAAGGCATCTTCGGAGAGCGGTGCTACGGTAGAACTTTCCGACGAAGGCAAGAAAGCGCTGGAGAGCAGTAAAGAGACAGACGATAAGGTAGTAAAGACAGAGTCTGCCGCATCGAAGATCGCGGCGAAGACTAATAAAATGACAGACAGCCAGAGGAGTTCACTGGTGGCAAAAATGCAGGCCGATCAGGAGGCAAGACAGAATCAGCTGATGAATATGGTACAGCAGCTGTTCAACAAGCAGGCGAATTCCTACGGTCAGAGCACCGATATGTGGCAGTTCCTGGCAAGCGGAAAGTTCACGGTAGATGCAGCGACCAAATCGCAGGCGCAGGCGGACATCGCGGAGGATGGCTACTACGGCGTGAAGAAGACTTCCGAGAGGATGTTCGAGTTTGCGATGGCGCTGTCCGGCGGCGATGTGGATAAGATGAAAGAACTGCAGTCCGCAGTGGAGAAAGGCTACAAGCAGGCTGAGAAGACATGGGGCGGCAAGCTTCCGGATATCAGCAAACAGACTCTGGATGCGACCAATCAGCTTTTTGAGGATTACTACAAAGAGCAGGAGAGCGCGTCTCAGAAGGTGAATCCGATCGAGGACTGACGGGTTACTGCGAAAAATACATAGCGTAGAGTGATCAGGAAAATGATTGAGGGCAGAAAAGTATCTGCCCTCAATTTTTTTGATGGGATGCAACGAAACGGGAAAAAATGTTATCTAATATTTGAAGACAAACAAATGCGCGCGTAAATCTATGGATGTTGAGGAAGGATTATATAATGAATACGTTAGTGAAGAGGGCACAGCGCGGGGATGCGGAAGCGTTCATATCCCTGATGGAAGAATGCAGAATGTCCTTCAGGCGGATCGCGTTCGGCTATCTGAGAAATGATGAGGATGTTGCCGATGCCATACAGGATACGATACTGGACGCTTTTGAGCATATCGGTTCCCTGAAAAAAGCGGAATACTTCAGGACATGGGTGATGAGGATACTGATCAACAACTGTACCAGAACTTACCGGAAAAACAAAAGGCATGTCAGTATGGGGGAAGGCATGGAGGAGGGGAGTTTTGACGCCGGAGCTTCGGATGTGGAATTCAGGCAGCTTCTCCTCATTTTGCCGGAGGACAGCAGAACCATTTTTCAATTGTACTTTGGAGAGCAGTTCACCACAAAGGAGATAGCGGAGATCCTGGAGATGAAGGAAAATACCGTGAAGAGCAGGCTGCACCGCGGAAAAGAGCAGCTCCGGGAAAGTCTGTCCGATAAAACGGGATCCGTACAGGGGAGTGGAAAGGAAACTGGAATAGGAGGAATCAGATATGCGGAAACATTTTTCGGATGACGATCTCAGAGCGGTCCTGGGGGCGGAGCTGGGGGACAGCGATATCATCGATACAAGGATCAGTGAGGCATATATTATGATAAGAAATGCGGGGAACAGAGCAGGGAGAGAAGGCAGAAAACGGAAGAATATGTGGAGAGGGCTCACGATCGGACTTGGCAGTACGGCGGCGGTGCTGGCGCTCACGTTCACATTCTGCGTCATGAATCCGGTGATGGCGAAAGAGATCCCCGTTCTGGGAGGAATATTTGAAAAGATGGCGGATATTTTCTCTTTCGGGAAGCTGCCGGAAGAGGAGACCACACAGCTGTACACAGTGGAAGGCGAAGATATCTCGGAAACCGGTGAAAAGAAGGAAGAACTTTATCAGAAGAGCGATGGCGGCATCCTTGTGACGCTGACGGAGGAGTACGCCACAAATCAGGCAATTTTTATCGGAATCCGTGTGGAAAACGAGCAGGAGTTCCCGGAGACGGCGATTTTTGCGGACGGAACACAGCAGATACGGTTTGAGACGAACGAGCGCTACTCTTTCCGGAGACAGGGGGATGAGCTGGTCGGCGGAATAAGGGATGTGCAGGGAACCTTTGAGGATGCCCATACATTTATCGGCATTATGCGGATCGACTATTCGGAGATCAATATCGATGGAAGCAAATATGAGGAAGCCTTGAGGCAGGCCGAAGCGCAGGGGGAGGATGCCCCGATGCTTACAGATGAGAATTATTATGATTACATGGAACTCTATGAAGTGCCGGATACGTTTACGCTGAATCTGGAGATCACAAGGCTCGTAGGTTATCTGGCCAACCCGACAAGACCTGATGAGTTTGAGAGAAAGAGTGCGGAAGAGCTGGAGGCGATGAGCGACGAGGAGTGGGAAGCTTTCATGGCGACATTGCCGGCGGAGTGGGACAGTTATCCCAATAAGTATGAGCACTGGTATCAGGACGGCAGCTGGAAATTTGATCTGGATATCGTGCAGAAAAAGGAGAACACGCAGATTATATCTGTGAATGAGACAAACGAGGCGGGGATCGGCCTGGAGAGCCTGGAGATATCGCCGGTGGAGATGACGGTAAATACCATAGCTCCCTCGGGAAGGTATGTCTTCGAGGTGGTTCTGGACGCGGACGGCAGGCCGCTGGAATCCGGTTCCGGCAACACTACCGAACTGGCGGTCGCCGGACACGACATCTCAACGGTGTATGTGTATGTCTGCGACGAGACGGAATATCTGGACAGCCTGAAAGGTTATATCGGCTCGGAGGATTTCCAGGAGATTCTGGAGAGGGAAGCGCTGTTTAAGAAAAAGATCGACACGACGAAGTGAGATAAAAAGAAACCGGCCCTGGGGTCGGTTTCTTTTTGAGTAAAATACGTATGAACTGTCGTTTATATCCGGACGAGAAGGTTATCTTCCCGGCGTATCCTCGCTGAAGGGGCTGTTCTCGTAATTTTCGCTCTTGGAGGAGACGGATTTTTCCATTTTGCGCTGCAGCGGATGTTTGAGCCAGCGGGACAGATCCTCCGTGATCCGGAAGGCTGTCATCTGGAAGACGGGGAGATAACATAACGGCGTGATCTCCTCGGGAAGTCCGCACTCCACATAGAACGTGTTCGGCTCGTCCTGATAATCGGCGCAGTTCGTGATCAGGTAGACTCCCGAGGTGACGATCTGCGTTCCCTCGTAGATCTGATGGATGCGCTTCGTGCCTTCGCCGCCGTCGATCAGGAAAACGTTGTAGGTGGGGGTCATCTGAATGTTGGGGCCGTGGATATACTCCTCGATTTCGTAGGCACAGGAGGGGATGCTGATGGTCTCGCCGAATTTTAACGCTCCCTCGCAGGCGGTGCCCATATTGGCGCCCACGCCGCAGACATAGACCTTTGTCATGCCAGAGAGATTTTGATAGTGTTTTTCCAGGAAAGCGGGCCAGGAAGCCTGCACCTTTTCATTGATATCCGCAGCGGCGAGAAGCTGTTTTCTCACGGCGTCCGCTTCCTCCGCGGTCTTGATTCCGGCTTTTTGCGCCGCGTCCGTGGCAAAGAGCATAAAGAACAGCGCAAGCGTCGTCACACCTCTGGTGACATAGGCGACCGTTTCTCTGCCGACGCCGTAATTTGCGGCGACGTCGCAGACTTTCGCCAGATCACTGTCCAGATCGCCGGTCAGTCCGACAGCGCGGCGGCCTTTTTCTTTGATAACTTTCACGGCGTCCAGAGCATTTAAGCTGTAACCGCTCTGGCTGACCACGATGACCATATCCGTCTCGCTGAAATCATGCTCGCTGACTACGAAAGCGAAAGGAGTCACGATTTTGACTTCGCACTGCAGGTGGCGGCGTATGAACTGACGGGCGCAGAGACTTCCGTTGGAAGAGGAACCACAGGCTACGATCCAGATATTTTTGTACCCTCCGTTTACATACTCCTCCACAAGAGGGGCGGTAAGAGCCTTGCTGTCCCTTACATTGGCACGGATAAATTCCGGGCAGGATGCGATGTAATCCATCATGGTTTTTGCTTGATTTTGTGACATTACAGAGTCCTCCTTGTAAAAAGTGATAAATTTTAAGAGCTGAAATTGTGTAAATAGTACAAAAAAATTTAAAAGTCGATTGCTCTATTGACATAGTATCATAGAATTGATATATTGTCATTACAATATTATAAAATATTTTGCGGACCTGGAATATTTTGTATCAATTAAGAAAAGAAGGGAGAGAAAATCATGCCGGACATTTTATTAACTCGAATTGACAACAGACTGGTACACGGACAGGTGGGTGTAGCCTGGACCAGCAGCTTAAGTGGCTGTAATCTGATCGTTGTGGCGGATGATCTTGCGGCAGCAGACCCGGTGCAGCAGAGCCTTATGAGCGCAACCGCAAAGAGTGCAGGCTGCGGAATCCGTTTCTTTACGCTGGAGAAGACCATCGCAGTGATACATAAAGCGTCTGCCAGTCAGCATATTTTCCTGATCGTGCGCGATCCGCAGAGTGCACGGAAGCTTGTGGAGGGCGGAGTGCCCATCGACAAGCTCTGTATCGGAAATATGCATGTGGGACCGGGTAAAGTGGTAACGGGAGATGCGCATGTCTATATGGACGATCAGGACAAAGAGGACCTGGGGGCGATCCGGGCAAAAGGCGCGGAGGTCTATATTCAGATCGCACCGGGAGACAGAAAACTGGACTTTGATAAATAGAGAAGTTCGGATCAAAGGAAAAGGAGAATGAATCATGCAAATTACACTTATTCAGGGGTTATTGATTGCATTAGTCGTGTTTATCTGTGCAATGGATAAACACATGGAAGCGTTTATGTGGTTTAGGCCGCTCGTTGTAGCGTTCTTTACCGGTATTATCTTAGGGGATGTTTCCCTCGGATTGAAGGCGGGCGCGGTTGCGGAGCTTTCCTATCTTGGACTGCTGACCGTAGGCGGTACGGTTCCCCCTGATCCGCTGTTTGCGGGCCTTATGACGACAGTTCTCGCTCACACTACCGGATGTGACGTGAACACGGCGCTCGGTCTTGCGGTTCCGTTTGCGCTGATCGGTCAGTGGATCGGTACTGCTACCAACACATTCTACGCAGGTTTCCTTCCTTCTATTGACAAAGCGGCAGCAGAAGGAAATGAGAAAGTGCTGGAAAAGAAACTGTTCACAGGCTGGTTCCTCTACGGGATCCTCTTTGCAGTGGCGGCATTCCTGTCCGTATATGCATTCCAGAGCGGTATTGCAGCTTTCGTGAACGCATTCCCGGAATGGCTTGTACACGGCTTTGAAGTTGCCGGCGGCCTGATGCCTGCAGTAGGTCTTGCACTGCTTTTGGTTGTTATGCTGAAGAAGGAAAACGTTGCGTTTCTGTTGGCAGGTTTTGTGATCATGGTCATCACAAACTGCGCAAATATCCTGCCTGTGGCAATTATCGCGGGATGTATCGCATTTGTGGGATTCAATCGTGACATACAGATAGCGAAGCTGGAGGAAGCAAAAGGGGCTTCAGGGGAAGGAGAGTTTGAGGATGGAATCTAAAATTACAAAAAAAGATCTGCACAATATGGCCTGGCGCTCCATGGCAGAACAGTGTTGCTTCAGTTTTGAGCGTATGCAGGCGGTGGGTTTCTGCTGGGGCATGACAAAATGTTTCCGTAAGATCCATGGCGACAACAATAAAGAGATGGCTGAGGCTATGGCCAACAACCTCGACTTTATCAATACGGAGCCCCATATGGCGGCGATCCTGCAGGGACTGATCGTCTCCATGGAGGAGAGAGGACAGGAGAGAAGCCTGATCCACGGCTTAAAGACCGGTCTGTTCGGACCTCTGGCGGGACTCGGCGACGCGATCTGGTGGTATACGGCGATGCCGATCATCGCATCGATCTGCTGTTCCCTGGCAAGCCAGAACAGCGTGCTCGGCCCGCTCCTCTACATCCTGTTCTGGGCGGTTACCGCGGTACTGAGCCGTATCTGGTTCGTGGATCTGGGTTACAAAGCCGGTGTGAGCTCCATCAAGTTTATCGGTGACAACGCGGCAGCGTTGACAAAGGCGGCAGGTATCCTGGGCGTTATGGTAGTGGGCGGCCTGATTCCGAGTTACGTAAGCTTTGCGTTCCCGGAGAGCCTGGTCGTAGTCGGCGGCGTTTCCATTCAGGGAATCTTCGATTCCATTATGCCGAACATACTGCCTCTTGGATTTGTATTTTTACTGTACTGGCTGTTCAAGAAAAAGAATGTCAATACGATCAAGCTGATCTTATTGGTTATCGCAATATCTATTCTGCTTTCCTTCTTTGGCATTATGTAAAACAGGATAGAAGATTAGTTAAAGTTAGTTAACATTCCCAACTTACTGCGCTCCGAACTACCGAAAAGGAAAGGAGGAGCGCAGAAATTGATAAAGGCGGCAATTATTATTATGAAAATGGTTAATTTTAATGAAGAACAGATCATCGCGAACGGCGATATCATTTACAGACAGAGAGAAAAGATTGAAGCGATCGCGGATTCCATCGTGGACAAAGGGTTTGACCTGCTGCTATTCACGAGCAGCGGCGGAAGCCAGGCCATGTTGGATCCGTTCGCTTTTTATATCCGACATGAATCGAAGCTCCCCGTGGAGAATATAATTTCCGCGGATCTGCTGCTCGGCGGATGCAACCGGATCACAGAAAAGACGGTTGCCTTTCTGACCTCCAAATCCGGCGATACGGCGGAGACGGTGAAGGCGGCGAAGTGGCTGAAAGCGCAGGGTGTGCGGCTTATCTCGATCGTAGGAAAACCGGACTCTGTTCTGGAGAGCATCAGCGACGACACGGTGGTGTACGGGGAGGGACGGCCCCAGGAGTTGGTTCTGTATCTTTTGATCGGCAGGATCTTGTATCGAAACGGAGATTTTGAGGAGTATCCGGAGTTTGCCGGAGAACTGAAGGGACTCGCCTTCGCCCTTGCACAGGTGAGGAAGCAGGCGGACGAGAAGTGCAGAAAGTATGCGTCAGATTACTGCAAAGAGCCCTACAATATCTGGGTGGGCAGCGGCGATCTCTGGCCCACCGCCTACAGCTACAGCATGTGTGTGCTGGAGGAGAGCCAGTGGATCCGCACAAAGAGCGTTTCCAGCCCGGAATTTTTCCACGGGACCCTGGAGCTGCTGGAGGACGATGTGTGCATGACCCTGCTTTTGACGGAGGGACCTACCAGAGAACTGGATGAGAGGGTGAGAGACTTCGCGGCGCAGCACACGAAGAAACTGAACTGTTTTGACTGCGCGGAGTATGAACTTCCGGGCATCAGCCGGAAGTTCCGCAGGTGGTTAAGCCCCGTTGTCATGGCGGCGGTTCTGCAGCGCATCAGCAAAAACATCGAGCAGATCACCGGGCATTCCCTGGATATCCGCCGCTATTATCGGAAAGAGAATTATTGATATGAAAGTGATCGCGTTAGGGGACAATGTTATTGATTATTATCGGAATACCGGGGAGTGTTTTCCGGGCGGCAATGCGGTGAACGTGGCGGTGCACGCGGCGAGGCAGGGAGCGGAGTCGGAGTATTTGGGAAATATCGGCACCGATGCTTACGCCGAAGTAATCGTAAAGGCGCTGGATGAGTTTCATGTGGCGCACGGTCATTGTCCGGTTCTGGCCGGAAAGACGACGAAGGTGTGCAACTATGAGGTGACGGACGGGGAGAGATCCTTCGTGAGCGTTGTGACGGGGCCTGACTGGGCGGGGCCGATACAGCTGAGCGAGGAGGACCTGCGGTATCTTTCCGGGGCTGACCTGATCGCGTGCAGCTGCAACGCCAAGATGCCGGAACAGATGAGGAGGGTGCAGGAACTGCCGCCTGTATTTGTCTACGATTTCGGTGAAAAAGAGAAGTACCGCACGGAGGAGTATTACGACCAGGTATGCGGGCACATCGATCTGGCGATGTTTTCCTGCAGACCCATGGGGGAAGAGGAGTTCAGGGAGTTCTGCAGGCCTTTACACGGGCGTGGCGTAGTGCATGTGCTGGCAACGATCGGCGCGGAGGGACAGCTTCTCTCGGCGGGCGGAAGGATCGTAAAAAAAGACGTTCAGAAAATAGTTCCGAGCGACACGATGGGAGCGGGAGATTCTTTCCTGGCGGCTTTTCTGAATACTTTGATGCAGTTTGGCTGGCAGAAGAACAGACAGATGCCGGAGAAAGCGTTATCGGCTGCAGTGCAGGCAGGGCAGAAGGCGTCTGCGGAAAACTGTATGCGGCAGGGCGGATTCGGAGTGAAGGCGTAAGAATTTTTCGGTGTTTCAAAATATGGGGGACGGGGGGTGAACGACATGACAGGACTAAGAGGATTGTATCTGGATAAATCAAGCCCCATGCCGTTATATGAGCAGCTGCGCAGGGCGCTGCTGGAGGCGATTACCAACGGAAAGATTCCGGAGGGGAGCAAGCTGCCCACGGAGGAGGAGCTGTGCGACCAGCTGGGGATATCCAGACCGGTGGCACGTCAGGCGTACATTGAGCTGATCGCGGAGGGGTATGTAGAACGGATGCGGGGGAAGGGTACTTTTGTGCGCCTTTCGGATGACCGCGGACGGTTTATAGATGCCCAGCTGAGCTTCGCGAAAGAGATGGCCATACTGGGAAAGTCCCACTGCACAAAGATGGTTCATCAGGAGTGGGTGACGGGAGATCTCACGCTGGCTTCCAAACTGAATATTGGTCTGGATGAGCGTTGCTTTCATATCAGGCGTATGCGGTATGCGGACGAAAAGCCTTTTGTGCTGGTGGACAATTATATCCCGGAATCCATTTTTCCTGGGATTGACAAGTATGATCTGGCAAAGAATTCTCTGTACGATATATTTGAAAGTGACTATCATGTGAAGGTAACGCGGGCGAAGCGCACGATCCGGGCGCGGATTGCGGAGAGGGAGTTCGCGGAATTGTTTAGCGTGGAGTGCGGTGATCCTGTCTTATATGTTACCAATGTTGCTATCGATCAGAACGATCGCCCGGTGGATTACAGCAGGGAGTATCTGGACGGACTGGTACAGAAATTTGAGTTTGGTGTGGTAAATAAATAACGCGGCGGAGAAAGGAAAATATATGGACAGTAAGAGGATTACGGGAGAGCAGCTTGCGGGGATGATAGACCATACATTTCTGAAAGCCTATGCGGTGCACACGGATTTTGACAGGCTCTGCCGGGAAGCGGCGCAACATCGTTTTGCCATGGTAGCGATCAACTCTTCTCCGGTCGCCTATTGCAAAAAACTGCTCGCAGGCACAGGCGTGCACGTGGGAGCGGCTATCTCTTTCCCGCTGGGACAGACGGCGCTGGAGACCAAACTGTTCGAGATAAAAAAAGCCATCGAGGATGGGGCGGACGAGATAGACTATGTATTGAATATCGGTGAACTGAAAATGGGTAATACGGCGTATATCGAGGAGGAGATGCGGCGTATTGCGGATCTCTGCAGAAGCAGAGAGGTGTTGAGCAAGGTGATCTTTGAAAATTGTTTCCTGACAAAGGATGAGATACGCCTGGCGGCGGAGATTGCGCGGGAGGTGAAGCCGGATTTTATCAAGACGAGTACCGGTTTCGGCACCGGCGGAGCCGCGATAGAGGATGTGGCACTCATGAAGAGCGTGGTGGGTGAGAGCGTGAAAGTGAAAGCCGCCGGAGGGATCCGCGACTGGGAGATGTGCAGCGCCGTCATCGACGCGGGAGCCGAGCGGATCGGAACCAGCTTTGGCATAGAGATTTTGAGACAGTTTGAGAACGCGCGGAAGTTTGAGGATAAGGAGTGAGATTATGGTAGGAATTATTGTTACGGGACACGGCGGTTTTGCGGCCGGAATGGAAAAGAATGTAAAGATGCTGGCAGGTGCGGATACCGAACTTGTGGCGATGGATTTTATGGAAGGGATGACGCCGGAGGAGCTGAGTGAAAAGCTGAAGGCGCAGATCGAGGCGGATGCGTCCTGTTCGGTGATATTGATCCTGACGGATCTGATCGGCGGTACACCCTATAACTGTGCGGCGACACTCAGCGTGTCAAATCCGAAAGTCAGGGTGATCGGGGGGATCAACAGTGCGCTCCTGATGGAAGCCTGCATGTGCAATATAACCGGTGTGGATCCGGAAGATCCGGATAAACTGGTGGAAGAATTGATAGAAAATGCCAGGGAGAGCATGGGGAAATTTGTGCTGGATATTCCTGCCGCAGAAGAAATGACAGACGAGGACGGGATTTGAGGGATATGAATCAGGAGAGGACGGAACGAATCATAAGGGCAGTTGCCTTCGACATGGACGGCGTGCTGATCGACAGCGAACCGATCTATCTGCGGCATACGGTGAAAATGCTTGAGATGGATCATCCGCAGGTGACGGAAGAAGCCATGTACCCCACGGTGGGGATGCGGAGCAAAGAGTACAGGACATTTATGGCGGATCTGCTCCACATGGAGGAGGATCCGGAGTTTGAAAAGCTGCTTGATCGGGTGAACAGCGAATGCCATGTGGATTACCACAGCATCATGCGCCCTGAGGTGCCCGGTATGCTGCAGACGCTGCGGGAGATGGGGATGAAGATCGCTCTGGCGAGCAGCAGCTCTCTGTCCAATATCCGTCAGGTGTTAAAAGAGTGCGGGATCGCGGACTATTTTGACAGTATTGTCAGTGGGGAATCTTTTGTAAACGGAAAGCCCGATCCCGAGATATATCTGTGTACTTTTGAGAGGCTTGGCGCGAGGCCGGAGGAATGTCTGGTGGTGGAAGATTCCACCTACGGCGTGGCGGCGGGCGCGGCCAGCGGCGCTCTCGTGGCGGCGCTTAGGGATAAAAGGTTTTCTTTTGACCAGAGCCCGGCCGATCTGCAGATCGATTCATTGGCGGAGGTCCCGGGGATCGCTGCTTCCGGCGGGCGCGGCCTGTAAAAGCTGCGTCCGATTCGGGATAAGAGGAGAAAGAGGAGCTATTATGAAAAAGAATGTACAGTATAAAGGCAATCTCCTGATTCTGGGGACTGCTTTTTTGTGGAGTTTTGTGGGAATTATTACGAAGGCGGTCTCCTACAACGCCCTGACGGTCACGGGGATCTCTTCGATCATGGCGGTTTTGGTGTTGTTGGCCTACAACCGCAAGCACGCCTGGCACATGACGCCGTTAGCGGTCTGGACTGGGGTCGTGATCGCTGTGATGCATATCTGTTTTATGGTGGCGAACAAGCACACCACGGTGACGAACACCATCGTGCTGCAGTACTCGTCGCCCATATTTGTGGTATTGTACTACCGGATCTTCCAGAAGAGAAAACTGAAAAGGCAGCAGCTTCTGGCGGTGGCCGTGTGTTTTCTGGCACTGCTTCTGTTTTTTGCCGGGGAGCTGACGATGCGGAATATGTTCGGGAACGCGTTGGCGGTGTTGTCGGGCATCTGCTTTGCGGGGGAGTTTTACCTGTGCGCCAAGCCGGAGAACGACGCGGTGGTGGCCCATGTGCTGTCCCATATCATCTGTATCGTGGTCTGTCTCAGCTACACGGGGCTGTTTGTGAGGCAGGAGTATGACTGGAAACAGACGGGGCTGGTGCTTCTGTCCGGCATACTCTGTATTGGGCTTGCGGGGGTCGCCTACACCATCGGGTGCCGGATGACGACGGCGTTAAATGCCAATCTGATCGCCATGTCGGAGGTGATCATGGCACCCGTCTGGGCGTTTCTCCTGTTCCGGGAGAGGGCGGGCACCTGGCCGGCGGCGGTGCTGATGGTCGGGGCGATCGTCTACGAGATATGGTTCGAGGCGAAGGAGGAGCGGCAGGGATGAACGGGAAAAAGCATTCTGTGAGGACAGAGTGCTTTTTTTATGGGATATTTCAAAATTACTCTTGACATATCGCCTATACTGTATATAATTGTATATATACAGTATGCGCAGATGTAGAGGGATCTGTCAGTATGACGAAGCGAAAACCATGGAGCGCGGAGGCGTTTGACGATCCCGTGGAGGTACTATGAAGATTATATTGTCAAATCAGTCTGAGAAGCCGATCTATCTGCAGATCAAGGAGCAGGTGGAGGAGCAGATCTTAAACGGGGAGATCCCGGAGGATACGGTGCTGCCGTCCATCCGGAAGATGGCATCGGATCTGTCCGTCAGTGTGATCACGACGACGAGAGCTTACAAGGAGCTGGAGGCGGACGGGTTTATCACGACGGTGCCTGGAAAGGGATGTATCGTGCTTGCGCCGGACAATCAGATCCTCAGGGAGCAATACCTGAGGCGAATGGAGGAGGGATTTACGCAGGCCGTGACGGCGGCGAAGAAGTTGCAGATGCCTCTGGGGGAAGCACAGGAGATTTTTGAGACGATCTGGGAAATGTAAGAAAGGCGTAACGGGTAAACCGAAAGGGGAAGAAGTACGCGGAAACGAGGTATGTGACGATGGATAACAGAGAATTTTTAGGGGAGACGCCGGTGCTGGAGGTAAGGAATCTCTCCAAACAATACAGAGGATTTATGTTGGATAAAGTCTCCTTCACGCTGCCGAAGGGCTATATCATGGGATATGTGGGACCGAACGGCGCGGGTAAGAGCACCACGCTTGGCCTGATCACCCAAACCCGCCGGATGGAGGGAGGGGAGGTGCTTCTGGGCGGAAAGCGGTATGAGGAAGATCCGGTCCTGTACAAGGAAAAGATCGGATATGTCAGCAGCATATCCTACTTCCCGCCGAATATGAAGATAAAGGACGCGTCGCTGCTGCTTAAGCAGTTTTATCCGACTTTTTCAAAGGAAAAGTTTTATCATCTGACCAGGGGGTGGAATCTGCCGGAGAAGAAAAAATTTTCCGCCTTCTCCACAGGTATGATGGTAAAGCTGATGTTCGCGGCGGCGCTCTCGAGGGAGACCAGACTTCTGATACTGGATGAGGCAACCAACGGGCTGGATGTGCTGTTCCGAGAGGAGATACTGAACCTTCTGCAGCATTATATCGAGGACGGCGAACGCAGCGTCCTGTTTGCCACCCACATCATAGACGATCTGGAACAGATCGCGGACTATATCGTGATGGTGGAGGACGGAAGAGTGCTTCTGCAGGACACGAAGGAGGGGCTGACGGAGAATTATATCCTCGTAAAAGGGGATGAGACTCTGCTGGCGGCGGAAGGCATCGCCAGATACCTGTTGGGGATAAGACATTCCGCCTACGGCTTCTCCGCGCTGATTCACTCGGACAACGCGCCGCTTCTGCCCGCCGGAACGGTAATGGAGAAGCCCACTATAAGCCAGATCATGAGCTACCTGATGAAGGGGCACGATAAACTGGAGATATGATGAGAAAGAAATGTAACTGTAAAACAGCATATGCGGAACTGAAAAACAGCATATACGGAACTGAAATAGAGGATACAAATATGAAACAAGTGATTGGTTATATAGAATGTGATTTTATGAATATTAAATCCGGGATGTTATATATGCTCGCGATTTTCGGGATCGCCAGCATGGCGTTTGCGATGAAAAACGGAACGGGTGCAGTGGCATATATGCTCTTTTGCGGACTGGTCATGGCAGGTACGGCGTTCAATGTCACAAAACAGACAGTATCGTTCACCGCTCTTGTACCCGGCAGTATCTGGCAGAAAGTAGTGGGAAGGTATCTCGGCGGCGTGCTCTGCATTATGCTGTGCGCGGTTGTGGGAATAGTTTCTGCCGGCATCATAAAGCTGGCGGGGCGCGCAAACGGTATGCTGGAGATACCGGTTCTTCTGTGCCTTTTGGGAGTTACCTTTTTCTTCCTGGCCTTACAGAATGTGTTGCTCTATCTGCTGACGCCGTTTCTCGGTATACAGGTTGCGGGACTTGTTCGGATGCTGCCCGGCTTTATCCTGTTTTTCGCCGTGATGAACGCCGGAAACCTGGAAACCCTTACGGAGATCCTCAGGAAGGAAGACTTTTCGGTAAGGCTCATCCTGATCGTTCTGGGCACGGGCATCGCGAGCCTTATTATTTCCGGGATTCTGTCCTGTCTGATCATAAGGAACCGGGATAATGAATAACAGGAGTAATTTTATATTGCACAAAGGATTCATCTGTGATATGATACAAGTGTATTAGGACAGTTAGTACACTTGAGGAGAATCCTGTTTTGATGATTATGCTGGATTATAAGGATACGAGACCGATCTATGAACAGGTCGTGGAAAAATTTCAGACATTGATTTTAAAAGGCGTACTGGAACCGGATGCACAGCTTCCTTCCGTACGCTCTTTGGCGTTTGAGCTGTCTATCAATCCCAATACGATCCAGCGCGCCTACGGGGAACTGGAACGCCAGGGCTTTATCTACACGGTAAAAGGACGGGGGGGTTTCGTCCGGTATAATGAGGACTTGCTGGAGATCAGGAAAGAGAGGCTGCGGGAGCAGATCGCGGAGATACTGGAGGAGGCGAGGGAGCTGAACATCCCCATAGGGGAGCTATTGGAAACAGGAGCACAGACAGAGTATGATAGAGATAAAGAACGTGACAAAGTATTTTGACGATGTGGTGGCAGTGGATCACGTCAGTGTGGCGATAAAAGAGAAAAATGTTTTCGGGTTGATTGGAACAAACGGCGCCGGAAAAAGCACTGTACTAAGATTGATAACGGGAATCTACAGACCGGACGAAGGGGAGATCTATATCGACTCTCTGCCGGTGTACGACAACCGGGCGGCAAAGAAAAAGTTTTTCTTTATTCCGGATGAACCTTATTTTTTCAATAATGCCACGGCGGCGGAGATGGAGAGATATTATGCCCGCGTGTACGGAAATTTTGACAGCGGGAAATTTTACGGCGCGCTGGAGAAATTCGGGCTGGACGGTAAGAGAAAGATCCATACTTTTTCGAAGGGGATGAAGAAACAGCTTGCGCTCCTTTTGGGAATTTACGCGGGGACGGAGTATCTGTTCTGTGACGAGACTTTCGATGGGCTCGACCCGGTGATGCGGCAGGGAATCAAAGGACTTCTGGCGAAGACGATGGAGGAACGGAATTTTACGCCGGTTATCGCCTCCCACAATCTGCGGGAACTGGAAGATATCTGTGATCATGTGGGACTTTTGCACAAGGGCGGCGTGCTGTTGTCCAGAGAGCTGGAGGAGATGAAATGTAATATCCAGAAAGTGCAATGCGTCCTGAAAAACCCGCAGGAATGGCAGATGGCGCTGCAGGATGTGGAGATTTTGCAGGAGGAGGCGAGAGGAACCCTGCATACCTTTACGGTACGGGGCAGCCGGGAGATGGTGGAGGCGAAATTCGGCAGGATCGAGACGGTGTTTTTTGAGATGCTGCCGCTGTCGCTGGAAGAGATTTTTATCAGTGAAACGGAGGTGGCAGGATATGATGTCAAAAAATTCCTCATGGAAGACTGAACACAGACAAAAAAAGCATTCCGCCACGGATCTGATAATACAGATGAAGGAGAATGGAAAAAGGCGGATGTGGCTTTTTGTGCTGCTCTGCTTTGTACTGCTGCTGTGCTATCCGGTGGTGATGACGCTCACCCTGAACAGATATGCGGACGGCAGCGCCCTCTCTGCGGCACTGCGGCAGAGCGTGGGACATGATATACTGAGCCTGACCGGCGGCATTACCGTTTTTCTGCTGACCGCAGGCGGCGTTTTATGCGCGGTGGAAGGTTTTTCGTGGATCTACTCCCGGCGGAAGATCGATATGTATCTGGCTCAGCCGATCACAAGAGGACGCAGATTCCTGATGACTTACATAAACGGTATTCTGATCTACTTTATACCTTATATAATATCGCTGCTGCTGGCACTGCTGCTCCTGTCGGGGATGGGAGCGGCGTCCGGAGCGCTTTTTGTAGATGTTCTTTTCACCCTGCCCGCGGCGCTGATCTATTTTCTGGCAGTGTATAATCTGACACTGACTGCAATGATGATCAGCGGCAAAAAGGGCATGGCAGGCTTTCTGGTGCTGATGGGCTTTCTGTACGACCTGCTTCTTCGCGCCACGCTGGAAAGCTTTTGCGGCAGTTATTTTTCCACATTTGCGGGCAGGATCCCATCGCGGCAGTATATTTCCCCGGTTTGCCGCATCTTTGTCATGTTGAACGAAAACAGGTTTTCGTGGGAGGAGGGGATCGTGACATCCGGGGAGGTGGTGAGGGAACTGGTGCTGCCGATGCTGCCCGGCATGGCGGTTTTGTTTCTGGAAGCGGTCGTGTTTGGCGTGACAGCGTACGCCTGTTATAAGAGAAGACCGATGGAAGCAGTCTCGCGGGTGCTGGCGTTTCCGGTTCTGAAGGGACCGGTGAAAGTGCTGCTTATTTTGCTGACAGGGCTTATCTCCTGCCTCGGTTTTTGCGATATCGCGGACAACAACGGTTTTCTTGTGGCTTTTTCAGGGCTTTTGTTTGGCATTCTGTTCTGCCAGGCGCTGATGGAGATCGTGTATGAGGGTGATCTGAAAGCTTTTGCCCGCCATAAAAAGTCCTTTGGAGTCGCTGCTTCGTTGACGGTCTGCGTCTATCTGTTTTTTGCGCTGGATGTAAGCGGCTACGACAACTGGGTGCCGGATCAGAGACAGGTGGAGAGCGCGGCGATCGATATTTATTTCGGAAATCATTATCGGTTTGACCGTGTGGACGAGAACGGAAACCCGGTATGGGGGGACGATTATATTCTGGAGGAGATGAAAATGACAGATGTGTCAGGCGTGCTGTCCCTGGCGAGGGACGGGATGGGGAAAGACGCGCCAAAGCAGGATGCGGATACTCGTCTGCGCTGCGACGTAAAATATATACTGAAAAACGGAAAAGTGAGGTATCGAAATTTTACGATCGATTATGAACAGGAAAAGACCGTGCTGGATATTTTGTTTGCCAACAAAGAGTATAAGGAGGGGGCGAATCAGGTACTCTCCGATGAGATGGACCGGATTTTTGAGCGGAGCCGGGCATACTACAGCAACGGTCTGCAGGACAGAGAGATCGTCGATAAAAATGCGCTGCAGCTGATGAGGGCCTATCAGGCGGATGTCCGGGAGATGTCCTTTTCGGATGTGAAGGGTGCGATGCCCTGCGGATTTTTGAAACTGAATTACCGGACGGACACGATGGGAGAAAACACACTGGAATATCCGGTATTTCCAAGTTTTACGGGAACGGTGGAATACCTGCGCGGCAAGAATCTGGAATTGTATCTGAATATTATTCCGGAGTCTGTGGAGAGTATAAAGGTGGTATATTACGGTGAGAGGGAGGAAGATATGGAGGTCACGACGATGGATTCCTTTTTCGGAACCGCCGTGACGACAGCTTCGACGGCAGCGATGATGGAAAAAGAATATACGGACAGAGGAAAGATCGAGGAACTGCTCGGCTGTATTTATCCGTCCTATCTGTCTGGCTGGCTGTATGTTCCGGATATTTTGGAGGAGAGCATAAGCGTGCATATACAGGAGGCTGACAACAGAGAGGCATGGTACTATAACTGGAATGATTCGTTTGTCATGAGAAAGAATGAAGTGCCGGAGTTTGTGAGAGAAGATACAGGGGGTTGATCGAAATAAAAATGGGAAATAGAGAACCTGTGATACAGGTAAAAGGATTATATAAAATATACCGGCTGGGGCAGGAGAAGGTGCGAGCCCTGAACGGAGTGGACTTTGTGATCAACCGGGGAGAGTTCTGTTCCATCGTGGGAACTTCCGGCTCCGGGAAATCGACGTTGCTCAATATGCTGGCAGGGTTAGAAAAACCGACCAAAGGCGAGATCGTGATCGCCGGCGAACATATGGAGACCAAGAAGGAAAATCAGCTCGTGAAGTTTCGGAGGGAACATATCGGCTTTATTTTTCAGTCCTACAATCTGCTTCCGACGTTGAACGCGATTGAAAATGTGGCGCTTCCGCTGACTTTTCAGGGCATGAACAAAAAGGCGCGGACAAAGCGGGCGTCGGAGCTGTTGGATATGGTGGGGCTCTCCACCCACAAAAAACATAAACCGACACAGATGTCAGGCGGGCAGCAGCAGAGGGTCGGCATGGCGAGAGCACTGGTGGTGCAGCCGGAGATCATTTTCGCGGATGAGCCCACCGGAAATCTGGATTCCGTCACCTCGGAGGAGATGATGGAACTGATGCGCAGGGTGGTGTATGAGAGGAATCAGACCCTGGTCATGGTTACCCACGACGATCATCTGGCCAGCTACGCGGACAGAATTATCCGGATAAGGGACGGAAAAGTCATAGAGATTACGGAGAAGAAGAGAGAAGTGAAAGGGGAGCAGAAAGGATGAAGAGGAAAATGAGCAAATGGATCAAGAGAAGCATGGCTTTTGTGCTCGCGGGGATGATCGCCATGTCCGGAGCCGGGGTGTGGGTTATGCAGGCGCAGGCGGTCAGCGGCAATGACGTGGAAGGACCGGCGCCCACCGACAGCCAGATGGATACGGCAAAATCAGATATTGCGACCTATGCCAACAATCTGATCGTCTCCCGGAATCTGACGGGGAAAGACAAGCAGAAGATTCTGGATATGCTGGATGAGGCGCGGTATAAGATCGGGCACGATTACAATCACGCGAACGGCTATGCGGAGATGCAGAGTTATGTGGCCAATGTGCGGAGCATGATGGATGCGGTGGTGGCGGCGATCCCGTCCAGTACCAGCGATTTTCTGACGCTGGCCGACACCTATCTGACCCCGTCCGTGAAATACGGGCAGGCGGTGACGATCGTGCTGCCGGTGATCAATTACAGCCCGACGGAGCTCAGCGATGTGATGGTGAGGGCGAAAGTCTCCAATCTGGTGTCCGAGTGGCCTTTTGAGCCCACGTCGGCGGGGATGACCAGATCGATCCTCAGCTTTCCCCCCTACGACAATACGAAGAGCATGGAAACCGTGCGGCAGGATGTGTCTTTCAACTTCGTGGTGCGCTCCGACGTGAAGACCGGCTATTACCCTCTTGTGTTCGAGGTGACTTACACGAGAAACGGGAATGTGGAGAAAGCGGAGATCACTACCTATGTAAAGACGACGGGCAAACCGGAGAGCGGAACTTTGGACGGCGATAAGGAGGACGATAAAGCGGAATCCTCCAAGCCGCGTATCATTGTGACGGGATTTGAGACCGTCCCGGCACAGGTTTATGCGGGGGAGACGTTCACCGTGACGATCCATGTACAGAACACTTCCAAATCCGCCAGCGTGACGAATGTACTGTTTGATATGCAGGCGAAGGAGGAGGGGAAGGATGAGGACAGCAAGTTTGCGGCTTTTCTGCCCACTTCCGGCTCCAGTTCCGTCTATGTGGATTCCATAGCGCCGGGGGCGTCGAAGGATCTGGTGATCGAGATGTCGGCGAAGTCCGACCTGTCCCAGAAGCCCTATGTGCTGGATGTGAATATGAAGTATGACGCGAAAGAGGCGGTGGATCTGACCGATACGGCCAGCGTGTCCATTCCGATCTATCAGGAGCAGCGCTGCGAGACCGGCGACGCGGAGGTGACGCCCACGGATATCACGGTGGGCGGTCAGAGCAATATTATGTTTGACGTATACAATACGGGAAAGACGACCCTCTACAATGTCTGGGTAAAATTTGAGGGGGACAGCATCAGCGGCGGAGACAGTTTCCTCGGCACGATCTCATCGGGGGCTACGGGCAGCGTGGACGCCATGGTGACCGGCGCTGCGGCGACGATGGACGACGGCAGGATCAGGGCGGTGATATCCTATGAAAATGAATCCGGCGCCATATCAACGGTAGAAAAAGAGCTGGAACTGTTCGTGTCGGAAGAAGTTATGGGAGATTTCTCCGATATGTCTGTGGGCATGGAAGGCGAGATGGGCATGGAGGAACTGGAGGGAAGCGGCGGTATCAAACAGTTTATTCTGCCGATCGTTCTGGCCAGTGTTGTCGTTTTGACCGCAGTGATCATTATCATAGTGCGGATCAGAAAAAAGAAAAAAGAGAAAGCGGAACTGGCAGCGGATCTGGAAGCGCTGGATGAGACGGATAAGTGACGGAAAGAGAGAAAGTATAGAGAGAGGGAATAGGTATCAATATGCGATTTATTGACTTGCTTCGAATGAGTATGTCAAACCTGTTCAAGAGAAAAGTGCGGACCATTCTGACGGTGCTTGGGGTGGTGATCGGCGTGGCTTCCATTGTGGTTATGGTATCGCTGGGGCTCGGACTCAATAAGGCGACCATGGAGCAGATAGCGGATTATGCCAGCCTGACGGCTGTCATGGTGAGTGAGCCCTGGGATTCGGAGGGTGTCAGTGAGAAGGACAAAAAACATCTGGATGACAATCTGGTGGAGGAGCTGAAACAGCTTCCCCATGTGGTGGGTGTGGATCCCTATCTGAACATAGATATCCTGGCGAGGTACGGGAATTATGAGGGCTATGTCATGCTGCAGGCGACCACTCTGTCCGCACTGGAAGATATGAATATCGACGTGGGGGAGGGTTCGCTTCCGAAAGAGGACGACGGAGAGTTGAAACTGTTTTTCGGCAATATGGTCCTGGCGAACTTTTACAGCACGACAGGCGGAGGAGGCGGCTATTGGGAGTCGAACGAACTGCCGGATATCGATCTGATGAACGATTCGGTCTTCTATATTCTGGACAGAGACGCTTACTATAATTCGCAGGGCGGCGGCACGGACGAAAACGGAAAGCCCTATAAAAAGCCGAAAAAACATTTGATTCCGACGGCCGGAATCGCAGCCGGCGGCACGGAGGTGTACCGCAATTACAGCTGGAATACTTACTGCAATATCAACGAGCTTCTTCCGGTGCTGAAGAAAGAATTTAAGGGGAGGACCATCCCGGGCCAGCCCACCACATCCAAGGGAAAGCCTTACAAAGAAATATTTTATTCCCAGCTGAACGTCAATGTGGACGATATGTCGAATGTGGCCGAGGTGACGCAGCTGATTGCGGATATGGGATATAATGCCAACAACGACGCGGAGTGGATTGAATCCCAGCAGCAGCAGCTCGGCATGATCCAGGCGGTGCTGGGGGGGATCGGCGCGGTATCTCTGTTTGTGGCGGCGATCGGTATCACCAATACGATGATGATGTCCATCTACGAGCGGACGAAAGAGATCGGCGTGATGAAAGTGCTTGGCTGTGATATGAGAAATATCGGCACGCTGTTTTTGATGGAGGCGGGCTTCATCGGTTTTCTGGGGGGTATCGTCGGACTGATCTTAAGTTTTACCCTGTCGGGAACCATCAATTATCTGGTGAGCAAATCGGAGAATATGGGGATGGAGAATATTTCGTATATTCCGTTCTGGCTGGTACTGCTTTCCATGGCCTTCGCGGTGTTAGTAGGCATGGTGGCGGGATTTTTCCCCGCGAGAAGGGCGATGAAGCTGAGTCCGCTTGCGGCGATCAGGAATGAATAGAGGCTGCCTGGTGACGGAGGGCGGGTGTGAGAACTTATCAGCCGCCGCTCCGAGAACAGTGGAAGAGATCGAGGATACGATGCAAAAGGGGGGTTTCACCTTTTAAGGTTTCCGGGGCTTTCCGTAGTAGAGGATGCCGAGGGCGCCCGGTCCGGCGTGAGTGCCGATGCTGGGGCTGATATCGTTGATGATGATATCGGTAAATCCGGTCTGTTCTTTTACCAGTCCTGCCGCCATTTGTGCGTCCTCAGGACAGTTTCCGTGCACGATGCCGACCGGCAGGGAATAATCGGTGTCCTCCTCCAGCGTTTCTTTCATCCTCTCGATGAGAGTGTGGATGGATTTTTTTCTGCCGCGCACAGTTCCGGCTGAGACCAGAGTGCCGGTATCGCTGACATAGAGGAAGGGTTTCAGATTTAAAGCGCTGCCCACCAGAGCGGTGGCCTTGCTCACCCTGCCGCCTCTCTGCAGGTGAAACAGATCGTCCACGGTAAACTGTACGTTGATGTGGTGTTTGAACGCTTCGATGGCCTCCACGACTTCCTCGTAGGAAGCGCCCTTCTTTTTCAGGGAGTTAGCCTGCAGTACCATGATGGATTCGCCCAGGGAGACGTTCAGGGAATCGATCACCGTGATCTTTGCGTCGGTATATTCCTCCGAAAGTTCTTTCGCGACCATGCAGACATTGTTGTAGCTTCCGCTCAGGGCAGAGGAGAAGGCGATGTGAATGATATCACAGTCTTTCTCCAGAAGGGCGCGGAACTTTTCTTCGATCACGGCGGGATTGTTCGCCTGGGAGCCGGGCAGTTCTCCCTTTTTCATGCGCTCATAGAACTCGGCGGGCGGCATATGGAGCTCATCGCCGTAGACGGTCTCCCCGAAGGAGTAGTACTGGGGGATGATGGTGGTGTGCAGCCTGTCGATGTATTCCTGAGGCAGGTCTGAATTGGAATCGGTTGTGATAAGATAGTCTCTCATGATAATTTCTCCATTTTATATTATGATTGTTGTCTGTCGATAATCATATCACAGATGTGGGAAAATTGCTACAATTCAGGTGATTTTTGCAGTTTTTGATAAATTCAGGAAAATTTCCACTTGCGAAATGGTATCAGTGTGTGCTATAATAATCTGCGTGTCAGAGGAAAGATACCCTGGCACAGAGATAGGGGCATAGTTCAAAGGTAGAACAGTGGTCTCCAAAACCATCGATGTGGGTTCGATTCCTACTGCCCCTGTATTTTCTTTTTAAAATCTTTACGTCAGGCCTTTCGGTCAAAAGTTACGCAGTTGTCTTTAAATTGGTAGGATAGGTTCCCGGGTTTAGCAGGCGGGGCGGGAAGTTTTTTTTGTATGATTATTTTTGTTTCGGGGAGAAGGAATGAAATGCAGGCACACAGGAACTATCAAAAAGAACTGGAAAAGATTTTGGGTGCGCTTGAGGAGGCGCACGATAGTATGCCGAGGCTTCTTTTACACAGTTGTTGTGCGCCCTGCAGCAGTTACTGTATGGAGTATCTGCGGAAATATTTCCGGATCACGGTATTTTATTATAATCCCAATATCACGGAGCAGGAAGAGTACAGGAAGCGGGTGCAGGAGGAGATACGGCTGATCGAAGCGTACAACCGTCAGGCGGAAAAAGGGGAGCCGGGAGGACCTGCAAAGATAGAGATCCTGGAAGGGGATTATGAACCTTCGCGTTTTCTGGATATGGCGAAAGGGCTGGAGGATTGCAGGGAAGGCGGTGCAAGATGCTTTCAATGTTATGGACTGCGGCTCAGAGAATCGGCGGAGACGGCGAAAAAACTGGGGTTTGACTATTTTGTCACGACGCTGACCATCAGTCCGTTGAAAAATGCGGCGAAGCTCAATGAGATCGGGGAGAAACTGGCCGTGGAATACGGCGTCAGGTGGCTGCCCTCCGATTTTAAAAAGAGGGGCGGTTATCAGAGGTCCATAGAGCTGTCGAAGGAGTACGATCTGTACAGGCAGAACTATTGCGGGTGCGTATTTTCGAAGCGGGCGGCCATGAAGGAGTGATTTCGGCGGCAGAGTTGTCGGTTCACATCAGGCTGATTTGGAGAGGCGCGGCTGTTGTTTGGAAAAAGATAAAATTTCCCGTTTCAAAGTACAGGTATTAGTGGTAGAATGTGTAGAGAGAAGGACCATGAACATTTTCTGGACAAACAGGACAAAAGGACGAGGAGAAGAGATGAAAAAATTACTGGAGCTGATATCGGAAGAGGTAAAAAAAGCCTTTGCGGAGGCTGGGTACGGGGAGGAGCTGGGCAGAGTTACGGTTTCCAACAGGCCTGACCTCTGTGAATACCAGTGCAACGGCGCGATGGCCGGGGCTAAGAAGTATCACAAAGCACCGATCATGATCGCGAAGGATGTGGCGGAAAAACTGCAGGGAAGTGCCGTCTTCTCTGAGGCGGAGGCCGCGGCGCCGGGCTTTTTGAACTTAAAGGTGAAGGAAGATTTTCTGGTGTCCTATGTCAAGGAGATGGGGACGACGGAGAAATTCGGAGCAGGCGAGCCGGGGCGCGGGAGAAAGATCGTCGTAGACTACGGCGGGCCGAATGTTGCGAAACCGCTCCATGTGGGGCATCTGCGCTCCGGGATCATAGGGGAGAGCGTCAAGAGGATCTGCCGCTACGCGGGAGCGGAGGTGGTGGGCGATATCCATCTGGGGGACTGGGGACTGCAGATGGGGCTGATCATCTATGAATTGTCGCTGAGGCAGCCGGAGCTTCCCTATTTTGATGAGAATTTTACGGGGGAATATCCGAAGGAGGCCCCTTTTACGATCGCGGAACTGGAGGAGATCTATCCCACGGCAAGCGGGAAATCCAAGGCGGATGAGGCGTACAAAGAGCAGGCGATGGAGGCGACCTTTAAGCTGCAAAACGGCGAGAGGGGATACCGCGCGCTGTGGAATCATATTATGCAGGTTTCGGTGGCGGATCTGAAAAAAAATTATGACCGCCTGCATGTGCAGTTTGAGCTCTGGAAGGGGGAGTCCGATGTGCAGGATCGGATTCCCGGCATGGCGGACTATATGAGGAGAGAGGGCTATGCCCATGAGAGCGAGGGCGCGCTTGTGGTGGATGTGGCGAAGGAGGATGATACGAGGGAGATTCCGCCCTGTATGATCCTGAAATCCGACGGGGCGGCACTCTATGATACGACGGATCTGGCGACGATCGAAGAGCGGATGGAAGAGATCGCGCCGGACGAGATCATCTATGTGGTGGACAAGCGGCAGGAGCTCCATTTTGAACAGGTATTCCGCTGCGCGAGAAAGACGAAGCTGGTAAAGCCGGAGACAGAGCTCAGGTTTCTGGGCTTCGGAACGATGAATGGCAAGGACGGCAAGCCTTTTAAGACGAGAGACGGCGGCGTGATGCGCCTTGAGTATCTGCTCGAGGAAGTTTATGCGGAGATGTATAAGAAGATTTCTGAGAACAGGGAGATGTCAAGGGAAGAGGCGGAGCGGATAGCGGAGATCGTGGCGCTCAGCGCCGTGAAGTACGGTGATCTCTCCAATCAGGCGTCCAAAGACTATGTTTTTGATATTCAGAGATTTACTTCATCGGAGGGCAATACCGGCGTGTATCTGCTCTACACGATGGTGCGTATCAAATCCATTTTAAATAAATACCGGGAGCAGGGCGGCGATGAGGAGAAAGCGCAGATTGCCGTGACGGGCAATGAATCCGCAAAGGATCTGATGAAAGCGCTGGCAGGTTTCGGCGCGATGATGGAGACCGCCTATCTGGAGACTGCGCCCCACAAGGTATGTGCCTATATGTACGATCTGGCGAACGCATTCAATCATTTTTACCACGAGACAAAGATCCTGACGCAGGAGGATGAGACGGCAAAATCCGCTTATATCGCGCTGATTGCGCTGACGCTCCGGGTGATGGAGGAGTGCATCTCGGTGCTCGGATTTTCGGCGCCGGAGAGGATGTAAAAGATGGTAATGTTGTGCGGGGCAGTTCAGGGATAAAATCGCCTTATTTTAAATTTCTGAAAAAAAGTTGTTGACAAGCAGGTGCATTTAATTGTATACTAGCAAGGCAGTCAGGTGATTTTGGAATTATTTTACTGCAAAATCTGATAAAGTGGGATCTTAGCTCAGCTGGGAGAGCATCTGCCTTACAAGCAGAGGGTCATAGGTTCGAGCCCTATAGGTCCCATTTATAACAGAAGATTTGTATGATATATGGCGAGATGGCTCAACTGGCTAGAGCGTCCGGTTCATACCCGGGAGGTTGAGAGTTCAAGTCTCTCTCTCGCTACTGCAAAGCCTTGAAGTTATTTCAAGGCTTTTTTACGATGAAAACCCTGTCAGGCGCAGCAATCGGTTTTCATGTATCTTGAGGATGACAAAAAGTAGAAAGCGGGATCATATGGTACAACAGGACAAGCTGGTACAATTTTATTTCAACCAGTACAGAGACAGTGCACTAAAACTGAAGAAGAAAAAGAATGACGGGAAGAGTTCCTACGAGAAGAGGGTGAAATCCCTCTTTCAGGAATTAAAAAAGACCGGATCGGCAAAAATAAAGAAAGCAAAGCTGGAGGATTATCACAGGCAGGTCAGAAATGTCAGCTATTATGCCTTCCGTGAGAAAAACCAGATCGCGATCATGGAGATCCGGGATATGCTCCTGCCGGAGCTTGTGCGTCTGGATATGGCGGAGCTGTCGGAGAGCGAAGCGGAGATCATCACGGGAAAGTTTCTGGAGTATCTGCGGACGGAACTGCCTTTCGAGATCTGCCGCCGGACGATAAAGGAGCTGAGCAAAAGCTATGCGGACGTGGGCATCCGGGGGGAGATCATCGACATGGTGCCGATGAACCCGGAGACGGAGTTTCAGGAGGCCCTCGCCATGAAACGGCATTTTATCCTGCATGTGGGGCCCACAAACTGCGGCAAGACCTACCAGGCGCTGGAGCGCCTGAAAACGTCCCGGAACGGCACCTATCTCGGACCATTAAGGCTTCTCGCGCTGGAAGTGTACGAGCGGATGATGGAGGCGGGGGTGCCCTGCAGTATGCTGACCGGGGAGGAGTATATCTTCGAGGAGAACAGCCGCGTGATCTCCTCCACGATCGAGATGCTGGATATCGAAAAAGAATATGACATTGTTGTCATTGACGAGGCGCAGATGATAGCGGACGAGGACAGGGGGCATTCCTGGACCAGGGCGATCCTGGGGGTGAAGGCGAAGGAGATCCATGTCTGCATGAGCCCGGCGGCGCAGGATGTGGTGACGCATCTGATTTCCCTGTGCGGCGACAGCAGTGAGGTCAATCACTACAGGAGGATGACCAGTCTGGTCTGTGAGAAGGAGGCGTTTCGTTTCCCCGAGGATGTGCAGGAGGGAGATGCTCTGATCCTGTTTACCAAGCGGGCGGTGTTGGATATCGCGGGGCGCCTGGAGCGGGAGGGCATCCGCACGAGCGTAATCTACGGTTCGCTCCCCCCGGAGATCCGCAGACGGCAGATCAGGCTGTTCACGGAGAAGGAGAGCAAGGTGGTGGTTTCCACGGACGCCATCGGCATGGGGCTCAATCTCCCCGTGCGGCGTATTGTCTTTATACAGATCGAAAAGTATGACGGGCACCAGAAGCGCAGGCTAGTGGTGCCGGAGATCAAGCAGATCGCCGGGCGCGCCGGGCGCTACGGCATCTATGAGACCGGTTATGTGAGCGCGGCGGGGGACGAGGAGCTTGAGTATGTCAGGGAGCGCTACGCCAAAGAGGAGGAACCTATCGGCAGGGTGAGTCTGGGCTTTCCCCATGTGTTGCTGGATATGGAGGACCCGCTGGATACGATCCTGAAGGTCTGGAAGTCGGTGGAGCCTTCGCCGCCGTTCGAGAAGGTCAGTATTGACGAGATGCTGTTCCTCTACGAGCGGGCGTACAGGGAGCGGAAGGACATCGACGGCTTTGACGACAAGAGGACGCTGTACCGGATGCTGACCTGTTCCATCGACATTAAAAACAGAGATATCGTGGATCTGTGGCTCTACTACTGTGAGACGTACACGGCTGATGTATCGCTCCATTTTCCGGCGCTGTCCATGTGCACCGACAGGGGGATTATGAAGTATGAGACCTTCTACAAGATGTTGGATCTCTACCATCAGTTTTCCACCAGACTGGGGAAGGAGATGGATGCGGACAGGCTTGTGAAGGAGCGGGAGAAGACGGAAGATACGATTATGCGGTATCTTTTGAAAAATAAAAAGGATTATATTCAAAAGTGTAAATACTGCGGAAAGCCGTTGCCTTTCGGCTGCAATTTCACGGTCTGCGACGACTGTCACAGGAGCGGTAAAAAGTTTTCGCTGATGGGCAGGAAAAAGGGCTACAGCGGTGAAGGCGGCAGGGAGCAGGAGCGGCACAGGAAAGCGGAGCCGTCGGAGAAAGAAGGGAAGAAAAGCGGCGCTGGCCGCAGGAGAAGGCGCAGAAGGCCGAGGCAGGCGGGCGTTACGGCCGCGGAGAATAAGAAGGAAAGCTGAGGCAGAGGGAAGACCGGGGAGGGCGTATGAGGATCGGGACGGGCTATGATGTCCACAGGCTTGTGGAGGACAGAAAATGTATTATCGGGGGCGTGGAGATTCCCCATGAAAAGGGGCTTTCAGGACATTCCGATGCGGATGTGCTGCTGCATGCGGTTATGGATGCCCTGCTCGGGGCAGCGGCTCTGGGGGATATCGGAAAACATTTTCCGGATACGGAGGAGACTTACCGCGGGATCTCCTCACTGGAGTTGTTGAAAAAGGTGGGAGACCTGCTGGAGGAGCACACATTTCTGATCGAGAATATCGATGCCACGATTATCGCGCAGGCGCCCAAAATGCGCCCTCATATTGACAAAATGCGGGAGAACATCGCGCGGGCGCTGGGACTGGAGCCTGCGCAGGTCAGCGTGAAGGCGACGACGGAAGAGGGGCTGGGTTTTACCGGAAGCGGGGAGGGAATCTCCGCCCAGGCGGTCTGCCTTCTGACGACGCCGATGGAGCTGCACGCGGAGAACGTCTCCGGGTGCGGAGAGTGCACGGGATGCCCGAAACGCGGTGAGTGAGAATTTGCAGGTGCGCAATCGAGCGTTTTGACATATACTAAGTATGATGGGCAGTGCAATGAGAAGAAGGATATCACAACATGGGCTTTGTCAAAAACATTCAGGATGAGATCAGGATCATACGGGAGAGAGATCCGGCGATCCACAGCAGCTGGGAAGTATTTCTGTACCCCAGCTTCAAGGTGATGCTGCACTACCGTCTGGCGCATAAGCTGTACATAAAGAGACATTATTTTCTCGCCAGGTGGGTATCCCAGCGGGGTGTGCGCAAGACAGGGATAGAGATCCACCCCGGTGCGCAGATCGGGAGAGGGCTGTTCATCGACCACGGAAACGGTGTGATCATCGGGGAGACGGCCATACTGGGGGACAACGTGACGCTCTATCAGGGAGTGACATTGGGCGGTACCGGCAAGGAGCAGGGAAAGCGGCATCCCACTGTGGGCAATAACGTGATGATCAGCGCGGGAGCCAAAGTGTTGGGGTCCTTTACGATCGGAGATAACTCCAAGATCGGCGCCGGGAGCGTGGTGCTGGAGGAGGTGCCGCCCGGTTCCACGGTGGTGGGCGTGCCCGGACATGTGGTGAAGCGGAAGAAACAGAATTTCCCGCAGGAGGAGCTGAATCAGGTGGATCTGCCCGATCCGGTGCAGGAGGATATCGCAGGGCTGAAGAAGGCGAACGCGGAGCTGACGAACCATCTGCTGAAGCTGGAGGAAGAAATGCGTGAGCTGCGGCGTAAACTTTGAGGAGGAAAAGAAAAAACATGAAGATCTATAATACATTATCCGGAAGAAAAGAAGAATTTGTTCCGATCGAGGAAGGAAAGGTGAGCATGTACGTTTGCGGACCCACCGTGTACAACCTGATCCATATCGGCAATGCCCGCCCCATGCTCGTCTTTGATACGGTGCGTCGGTATATGGAGTACAAGGGCTACGATGTGAACTTCGTGTCCAACTTTACGGACGTGGACGACAAGATCATCAGGAAGGCGATAGAGGAGGGCGTGGATGCCTCCGTGATCTCGGAGAGATATATTGCAGAGTGTAAAAAAGATATGGAAGGCATGAATGTAAAACCGGCCACCACCCATCCGTTGGCGACGCAGGAGATAGACGGTATGCTGGAGATGATCGAAACGCTGATCGAAAAAGGACATGCCTATGCGGCGGCGGACGGCACGGTGTATTTCCGGACGAGAAGTTTTAAGGAGTACGGGAAGCTGTCCCACAAAAACCTGGACGATCTTCGGGGCGGAAACAGATCTCTCCTCGTCTCGGGGGAAGACCAGAAGGAAGACGCGCTCGATTTCGTGCTTTGGAAGCCGAAGAAGGAAGGGGAACCCTACTGGGAGTCTCCCTGGTGCGACGGCAGGCCGGGCTGGCACATTGAGTGCTCGGTGATGAGCAGAAAATATCTGGGCGAGGAGATCGATATCCATGCGGGCGGTGAGGATCTGGTGTTTCCTCACCATGAGAATGAGATCGCGCAGTCGGAGGCGGCGAATGGGATGCCCTTTGCCCATTATTGGATGCACAACGCTTTTTTGAATATCGATAATCACAAGATGTCCAAGTCCGCCGGAAATTTCTTTACGGTGCGGGATATCTCCGAAAAGTATGACCTGCAGGTACTGCGGTTCTTTATGCTCTCGGCGCACTACAGAAGCCCCTTAAATTTCAGCGCGGAGCTGATGCAGGCGGCGCAAAACGGCTATGACAGGATCGTCACGGCGGTGGAGAATCTGAATTTCCTGATGCAGAGTGCGGCGGAGGGAGAAGAGAGCGCGGCAGAGAAGGAACTGGAAGAGCAGGCGGGGGCGTTTGCGGCGAAATTTGAGGAAGCCATGGAGGACGACTTCAACACGGCTGACGCCCTGGCCGCGATCTTTGAACTGGTAAAATTTGTCAATACCAACACGGATGGGGAGCACACGAAGGCATATCTGGCGGCGTTAAAGAAAGAGATCGCGGTGCTGGCCGACATCTGCGGACTGATCGTGGAGAAGAGCAGGGAACTTCTGCCGGAGGATATCGAGGCGCTGATCAGGGAGCGGCAGGATGCCAGAAAGGCGAAGAATTTTGCCCGTGCCGACGAGATCAGGAAGGAGCTTCTGGAAAAGGGAATCGTGCTGGAAGACACGAGAGAGGGAGTAAAATGGAAAAGGGCGTGATGCTGCCGGAAGGTATCCGGGAAAGTTTTGGCTGTAAAGAACAGGATATCCGAAGCTTTTCTCCGCTGACATTGGCCTATATCGGGGACTGTGTGTATGAGCTCATCGTCCGCACCGTGGTGGTGGAGCGGGGCAACAGGCAGCCGCAGAAACTTCAAAAGGAGTCCGCCGGATTTTCCAGGGCGGGTACCCAGTGCAGGATCTATGAAGCGCTGCTCTTCGAGGTGACGGAGGAGGAAGCGGATATACTGAGGCGGGGTAAAAACGCGCATTTCCACACCAAGGCCAGAAACGCTACGCCCGGTGAGTACCGGAAGGCGACGGCGCTGGAGGCGTTGATCGGGTATCTGTATCTGACGGGGCGGATGGAACGGGTGCTGGAACTGCTGAAGATCGGGATTTGCAAATGCGGGATGGATCTGTAGACTGTCGGTCAGGAAGTATTGTCTGTCTACAAAAGAATGGGGAAAATTATGGCATATCATGAATACACAATAGAAGGAAGAAACGCGGTGGCGGAGGCGCTGAAAAGCGGGAAACCGATCGACAAGCTCTACGTATTGGATGGCTGTCAGGACGGCCCCGTGATGACGATCAAGCGGGAAGCGAAAAAGCAGGGCTGTTTTATGAAGTTTGTGGCGAAAGAGCGGCTTGATCAGCTCTCGGAGACCGGACATCATCAGGGCGTGATCGCCGTGGCGGCTGCCTATGAGTACGCGGAGCTGGAGGATCTGTTCAGGATGGCGCAGGAGAAGGGCGAGGATCCGTTCTTTATTCTGCTGGACAATATTGAGGATCCCCACAATCTGGGCGCCATCATCCGGACGGCGAATCTGGCGGGAGCTCACGGCGTGATCATTCCGAAAAACCGCGCTGTGGGACTGACGGCGGCGGTGGCGCGCACTTCGGCGGGAGCGGTGAACTATACGCCGGTGGCGAGGGTGACCAATCTGGTGAGGACGATGGACGAACTGAAAAGGAGAGGCCTCTGGATGGTCTGCGCGGATATGGGCGGAACAAAGATGTATGACCTGAACCTGAAAGGCCCCATCGGGCTGGTGATCGGCAGCGAGGGGGAGGGCGTCGGGCGTCTGGTGAAGGAGAACTGTGACATGACCGCGGCGATTCCGATGAGGGGGGACATCGATTCCCTGAATGCCTCCGTGGCGGCGGGAGTGCTGGCCTACGAGGTGGTGAGACAGAGGCAGATTTAGCCATGTATAACGACTATGAATCTCTCTCCGACGAGGAGCTGATCCTGCGGCTTCACGACGGGGACAACAGAGTAACGGAATATATCATCGAGAAATACAAGGATCTTGTGCGAAAAAAGTGCAGATCCATGTACATTCTGGGCGCCGATCATGAGGACCTTCTGCAGGAGGGCATGATCGGCTTATTCAAGGCGATCAGAGATTATGACGCGGGACGGGACGCCAGCTTTTACACCTTCGCGGAGCTGTGCGTGACAAGACAGATCTACACGGCGGTGCAGGCGGCGGGAAGAAAGAAACATTCTTTTCTCAATTCCTATATCTCCCTCTATGGCAGTCAGTCCGGCCCGGAGGAGGAAGGGTATCCGGAGCTGATCCAGGAGCTGGTGGCGGAGGGCAGCAGAAATCCGGAGGAGCTGGTGATCGACCGGGAAAATCTGGAGAGCCTTGAGCTGGCGATAGAGCAGGAACTGAGCGGTTTCGAGAAGCAGGTGCTGGAGCTTTGTCTGACCGGCATGAGCTATACGGAGATTGCAAGAGTCCTCGGAAAGACGGTCAAGGCGACAGACAACGCCCTGCAGAGGATCAAGGCGAAAATAAGAAAGGTGAGAAGCGGTAAATAGCCGGAGGAAACGGCGATTTACCGCTTGTTTGGATAATTTAAGCTTTTTTAAGATTTAATTTATTGTATTTTAAACGAAAAAGCGTATAATCAAACATGACAACCGACCGGTCGGTCGGTTTTGGAAATGTGAGCAGTCTTTACATATCTCAAAACAAAAAAGGAGCGCGGCCAATGGTGTCTGCGCGGAAATGAGGAGCAGCATGGAAAAATTCAGAAAACAGACAGCAGCAGGGATCGCAGCAATGCTCATCCTGGCGATGGCGCTTGGCGGCTGCGGTGCGGGAGCCGGAGACACGGAGGCAGTCACAGAGGAGGAGACTGCCGTGACAGTCAGCGTTCAGAATGTCGGGACGGGTACGATCACCTTGACCAACTCTTTCGTGGGTACGATCTCCCCGGAGGAGACGGTGATGGTCATCCCTCTTACAGCGGGGACCGTGACGGAGACCTTCTTCGAGGTGGGCGATACCGTACAGGCGGGGGATGTCCTTTTCAAGATAGACGACGAGGCGGCAAGGCTGGCGCTGGAACAGGCACAGCTGAATGTGAAGTCCACTCAGCAGACAGCGGATTCCCAGATCGATACGCTGATCAATCAGCAGGACAGCACGGATCTGCAGCTCGAGAGCAGCAAACTGCAGTCCAAGAGCAGTTTTGAGCAGGCGCAGATCGGCTATGTGATGGCGAAGGATGCCTATGAGGCGGCGGATGACGCCTGCGACAGCGCCAGGGCGGCTTATGAGAGCGCAAAGAAAGCGGGAACAGATGTATCCGGGAATAATCCGGGACTTGCGGAGGCGTCAGCAAATCTCGCCAAGGCCGAGGCGGCCCGCGACCAGGCATATCAGGCATACCTCACCGCGAGAAGCGGTTACCATGCGGCACAGGAGGGGCAGGATCTGACGGACGAGACGGCGGAGATGACGAAGGAGCAGCTCGATCAGACCATAGCCAACACGGAGGAATCTCTGGCGACCGGTCTTTCCCTGGCGGCTCTCGGTGTGGAACAGGCGCAGATGGCGCTTGATTACTATACGGTGACGGCTCCGGTGTCCGGCGTGATCGAGAGCAAGAATGTGGACGTCAACGGGATGGCGGCCCAGGGAAATCCGGCATATACTATTGTCAATAACAACACGATGACCGTGACGTTCCAGGTCAGCGAGGATGTGAAAAATACGCTCTTCATTGGTCAGGAAGTGATGCTGGAGAGAAACAATGATACATATAAGGCTTCCATCACAGAGGTCGGCACATCGGTCAATCCCCAGAGCGGCCTGTTCCAGATCAAGGCATGTGTGGAGGCGGACGGCGCTGAACTTCCCAGCGGTGTGTCCGTAAAGGTGAGCGCGGACACCTACCGCGCAGAAAATACGATGATCATTCCCTATGAGGCGGTCTACTATGACAACGACGGCGCCTATGTGTACACCAGCGTGGACAACAGGGCGGTGAAGACTCCGATCACAACGGGGATCTTTGACGAGGATAATATCGTGGTGACGGGCGGCCTGAACCTGGGCGATATCGTTGTCACAAGCTGGTCTCCGCAGCTCACCGGCGGTGTGCTGCTGCATGCGGCGGGTGAGGCGGAAGATGCGGATGTATCTGCGGATACGGAGGCACCCACGGATACCGAAGACACGAAGACAGAATAGGGGGCGCGCATATGAATTTGACAAAAACAGCTTTAAAGCGCCCGGTCTCCTGTGTGCTGATCATTCTGGCGCTGGTGGTATTCAGTATTTCCTCCCTGCTCGGTTTCAAGCTGGAACTGACGCCCAGCATGGAGATGCCGATGCTGATCGCGTTCGCCATGTATCCGGGGGCGGATCCGGAGACTGTGGATGAACTGGTATCGAAAGTCATAGAGGATGCCGGCTCCTCCCTGAGCGGTGTGGAGGATGTGACTGCGGTATCGATGGAGAACATGTGTCAGGTGCTGTTCCAGTATGAGTACGGCGTGGATATCGATGAGTGCTATTCGGATCTGCGTTCGGCGCTGGACACGGCTTCTTTGAGTCTGCCGGAGGACGTAGATACGCCCACCGTCATTGAGATGAATATGAACAGTGTGCCGAACATGTATATATCGGCAACGGAGGTCGGCGATATCGACATGCTGAAGGTCATCAACGAATCCGTTGTGCCGGAGCTGGAAAAGATATCCGGCGTGGCGCAGGTGGAGGTCAGCGGCGGCAGCGAGGACTACATCAAAGTGGAGCTGAACGAGACGCTGCTGAACCAGTACGGTCTCACGATGGACAGCATCGCTCAGATGCTGGCTACGATAGACTTCAGCTATCCCGCGGGGACAGTCACCCAGGGAAAACAGGATATGACAGTCACCACCGGGAAAGATTACAACACTGTACAGCAGTTGCGCAAGGCGCCGCTCACGACAGGAAAGGGAAGCGTGATCACTCTGCAGGATGTGGCGAATGTGACGATGTCCAGCAAGGCGTCTGACTATATCAGTCAATACGACGGAAAAGAGGATATCAGCATCAGCATTCAGACAAAGAGCAGCTACGGCACGGTGAATGTCTGCAGCGATGTCAAGGAGGCGCTGGAGGAGATCAAGGCGGAGAATCCGGCGATTGCGTTCGAGATCACCTACGATGCCAGCGAGACCATTGTGGATTCCATCTGGTCGGTGGGACAGACACTGATTCTGGGTATCGTGCTGTCGATGGTCGTTCTGTTCCTGTTCTTCGGGGATATTAAGGCGTCGTTGATCGTAGGGGCGTCCATGCCGGTGTCGCTTTTTGTGACATTGATTCTGATGAACGCCATGGGGTATTCGCTGAATATCGTGACAATGGGTTCCCTTGTCATCGCCATCGGTATGATGGTGGACTCTTCCATCGTCGTGATCGAGAGCTGTTTCCGTATGCAGGAGAAAAAGCCTGACTTCAAGGAGGCGGCGCTGGCGGGAACCAAAGTGGTGACATCATCCATTATCGCTTCGACCATTACGACGATCGTGGTGTATGTGCCGCTGGCGGTCAGCAAGGGGCTCTCCGGGCAGCTGTTCGTACAGCTCGGTTTTACCATCGTCTTTGCGATGCTGGCATCTCTGATCGTGGCGCTGACACTGGTGCCTCTGTGCTATTCCAGGTTCCGCCCGGTGGAGAAGAAAGATATTCCGATGAATAAGTTTCTGCGTTTCGTGGTCAGAGGCTATAAAAAGGTTCTGAGAAAACTGCTGAACAAGCGTTTTCTTGTGATCATTGCAACGGTACTGATGGTGGTTTTGTCCATCGCCATGGGCACACAGCTCAACATGGAGATGATGCCCTCGGCAGATGAGGGCACGGTGGGAATATCCGTAAACTTTCGATCCGGAACGAGGCTTGAAAGCATCGACGAACAGATGCAGGAGTGGGTGCAGATCGTGTCAACGGACGAGGATGTGGAACACTATTCCTACTCCGTCAGCGGGACGAATGCCAGTA
>CANRWP010000027.1 GCA_947643595.1 uncultured bacterium
GCTCAAAATAACTCCCGTCATCGTTGCTCATGGCAAACCCGCCCGCCAGATCTTCATCTCCTCCGATGGCTCCTACCCTGGGATTTTTTGCAAACGTGTCAAAGGAAGCCATATTCACCGGCAGTCCGCCGGAAAGGTCCATATCCTGCAATTCCCTGCCAAACAGGAACCTGTAAAACTCCAGCGCCAGCTCACTGTCCGACGAAGATGCTGCAACGCCCGCCATCCCGTTGGGAATAAAACCGCCGCTCACCTGCCCATCCCAGAATCCGAAACCAAAATCATCCTCCGAAACTTCCGCGATACTGGTCAGCATAGCATAGTCAAAATCCACGCGGTACACCTTGCCTACCGCAAACTCCTGCGCCCCTGTGGCGACGCTGACCGCGTTGGTGGAGAGAGTAGCGTAGTACCGATCCTCCCCCATAAACCCGGAGCTGAAATTCGTTCTGTCCTTCAGCCAGCCGGCGTCCACCCCGGACAACTCCGCCTGCCAGATCCTGCCTGCCGCCGCGAGAAACTCTTCCAACGCCTTCTCGTCTATCTTTCCCTCCTTATCCGTCCACGCCGCGGAGGATGTCAGTCCCAGCGTATACAAAAGCTGCTCCTCCGACTTAAGTCCCAGGATCACTCCCTCCGGGTTTTCCGCCCGCATCTCCTCCACCGCGTCCGCAAGGGTCTCGATATCCCTGATCTTTTCCACATACTTCTCACGCCCCGCCACCATCGGTATCTGTATCCTGATGGGCAGTTCATATATTTTTCCGTCTTTCCGGCAGGCTTCCACCACGTTCGGAAACAACTCTTCCTCCCCGCCAAAGCCATCCACCACGCCGCTCATATCCGCCAGAATCCCCTTTTCCTCATAGGATTCCTGAGGCAGGCCGTCCAGCACCAGAATATCCGGTCCCTCGCCCGACATGATCTTCGTATTCAGGTTCCGAATCGCATCCTCCCTCGTCACGCCGTCCGCCCCGGACATGCCTATCTCATAGCGCACGTACACATCCTGATGCGTTTTCTGGAACAGGCTCACCGCCTGACGCATTGAATAATTCTCCACAAGACTGTACACCTTTAACTGCCTTTCCGGCACTGACGGCACGTTCGGATCGTAAGTATACCGGTACAGCCGCACATCATTGTAGAGTACCACAAACTCATTGTCCGGCATCATCACCATATCCATCAGCGTCATGCTGGGATCTCCGAAGGAAGATGTCGCCCCGTCTATGATCTGCTCGATCGCCGTCCCGCCGATCACATGCCGGTAGACGCCGCCGTGAAAGGCAAAATAGATGATATCCTCCTGTTCTCCAGCTGCCGCCACCAGTTCATGCCCTCGCTCCATACCGCCCAGGGAATCTCCGAGATTCTCACTGACAAAATCCTGCAATATCCTGTCCTCCGGCGCCAGCTCTTCCTCTTCCATATCATAGATGACGACTTCTCCTCTGGTGGTAAATCCGACCATATACCGGTCCGTAAAACAGACGAAATCCATAAGCCCTTCCGTGTCAAACAGTTCCTTTTTTATCCCTGCCGCCGGATCGAGCCGGTACACTCTGCCCTCAAAGTCGAACGCATAGAGCCCGCCCTGTCTGTCAAACGCAAGCTTCCAGGCTCTCGCATCGCCCGTCTCCGGGAAATCAAGTTCCGTCTCGTTTCCGTCCGCATCGAAGTACACCGCCTTCCATACCATCTCAGACGAATCCGAATCCTCTTCCTCGTTATAAGGACTGTAGACCATCGCTACTGCCCCTTCCGGTGAGAGCGAAACGTCCGATATATAGCCGCTTGAGACCACTTCCTGCCAGGGACAGTCCATCTGCTCCCAGTTCCCGCCCATATCCGCCGAGAAATACCTGCCCGCCATCGGCTCCGCGAGGACAAGTTCATCTCTCTCAGACTTTTGCAGATAGGGAGCCGGATAACTTACCGTGGTCTTTATGTCCTCCGGAACCGTGATCTCGTTTTCCAGATACCGTCCCATCCTCTTCTCCGCGTTTTCCGTATCCACCGCAGAATTTTCCGTTTTCGCATCCGGCAGCGCCTGATTTGCTCCGCCGCCTTCGCCGCAGCCCACAAGCATGAAAATACTCATCATGCCCGCACAGGATAATGCTGCCCATTTCCAGAATTTATTCATATTCGCTCTCCATTTCTGCGTTATTTTAATATTAAATCTTTATTTAATATATTTTCCGCATAGTTTATATAATAACATGCGCTATTCCAGTATCACTTCCACCACTTTAATCGCTGTCGCATGGAATACATCTCCCTCATAGCTTCCCCACATCTCCGCCGTAAAGCCTTTTTGCAGATCTGACGCCGAGCCCTCCCTCTCTTCATGGCCCGCGCCGCCGTCCCAGATCTTCTGTTTTTCAAATACGGTATTTTCATCATAGGAAACCGTGATCTTCGGTGATGCCCCTTCCGATCCCTCCGCCACACTGACCATCGTCCCGCTTCCGTCGTCATTTGACTCCGTATGGATCTCCGTCACCGTAAACTGTCCGTCTCCGATCTCACAAATATCACCGAGAAGGTCTCCCTCCTCGTCCGGAATATAGCGCAGAGAAGAGAATTCTGCATCCTTTTGACCGTTATCAGATGAATCCGCATGTTGTCCTCCTTCGTTATCCGTCCCTTCTCCTTCCGGTGTCTCTACATCCGCACCATTGCCATCCGGTGCTTCCGCCTCCGGCAGATCCTCCGCCTCCACCGCGGAATCCGAAACCTCATCTGTACTCTCACCGATTTTTGCACATCCGGTAAGCCCCAGCCCCATCGTCACAATAGCACCTGTTATGAATAATCCTTTTCTTATATTTCGCATTCTCTTTTGTCCTCCTGTTTTTTCAAAAGTCAGGGCCCGTTGTTTGACTTTTCTGTAACGCAGAGCCCTCTCCGGACTCTACAATCAGCATCATAACAGACTATCCTCTAAGTTTTCTCTAAATCAAAAAATTTTTTTAGAGGTTTTTTAAAGATTTTTCTGATATACTATCTTCATAATCGATAACAAACACAGAACAGAGAAAGAGGCGCCATATGAGAATCCTTCTGGTAGAAGACGACGAAAAACTGAGAACTTCCCTTGCTTTCCAGTTAGAACAGGAAGGCTTTATCGTCGATACCTGCTGTGACGGGGAGGAGGCTCTCTACTATATCGAGCAAAATATCCACGATCTGATCCTGCTCGATCGAATGCTGCCCTACTTAAGCGGCACGGAAGTTCTTCTGAAAATGCGCGGGGACAATAATCAAACACCCGTTATTTTAATCACCGCCCTCGGCACTCTGGACGATAAAGTCACCGGGCTCGATCTGGGTGCAGACGATTATCTGGTAAAACCCTTTGCCTTCGAGGAATTGATGGCAAGAATCCGCTGTATCACCCGCCGTCCCCGCAAAATGGAACTGACAGGGCAGCTCTCCTTCGGCGACATCGTCTACTGCCCGGAGGAAAACATGCTGACAGGCGTATCCGGCGCCTGCAGCATGTCCAGGCGGGAGGGGAATCTTCTGGAAGTCTTTCTGCGAAATCCTGAACAGCCCCTGCCCCGGATCCTGCTGCTCACAAAAGTATGGGGGCCGGACAGCGATGTGGAAGACGGCAATCTGGACAATTACATCCATTTTCTCAGAAGGCGCTTAAAAGCAGTCGGCAGCCGCGTCTCTATCCGCACGATCAGAGGCGTCGGCTACCAGATCGAAGAACACTAAGACAGGAATAAAATCATGTTTCAAAAAGTACACCTTCGTCTCGCCGTCCTCTGCGGCTCCATCACCGCTTTCATTCTGCTCGCCATGTCCCTGGGGTATCTCTACATCTCGGAACAGGGCTTAAAGACGAGCAATTTTTCCTCTTTCCGGAACGATATGAACACACTGATCACCAACCTCGAGCACCAGAACGTGATTACCCACGAATGGCTCACCAAGATGGAGGGAGACGGAAAATACCGCATCCATATCACGGACAACGGCGTTCCCTTTCTGTTCAACGAACGGGAGACGGAAGAAGAAAAACAGCTCTTCAAAGAAGCCTGGGCGTTCTGGGAGAGCGATGTGGCAACCGCCTATTCCGGCGCCTTCTCCGATATCTATCACACGGAATTTCTCTTTTCTCCGAAAGAGGCGGGAAACAGAAACAGCGACTACTACGCCTGCGCCGCCGTCTCCGAGAGAAGCAACGGCTCCCTTCAGGTCATGATACTGGCGCCTCTCGACTCCCTGAAAGCACAGATCACAAGACAACGCTTTCTGTTCTTCGCACTGGATCTGCTTGCCGTAGCGGCACTGTCGTTCTTCTCCTGGCACTTTACCAGGCGGATCCTGAAACCATTAGAGGAAAACCAGCAGAGGCAGACACGCTTCATCGCCTCCGCCTCCCACGAACTGCGCACGCCGCTGGCGGTGATCCTCTCCTGCGCCTCCGCCTCCGGGAAAGCCGAGGGGGAAAACAGAGCGCGCTTTCTGAACTCCATCCAGTCGGAGGGAATGCGTATGTCCAAACTGATCGACGATATGCTCCTTCTGACCACCGCCGACAACGGAGGGTGGAGCATCAAAATGGAGCCCGTGGAACCCGACACGCTGCTTCTCAACCTCTACGAAGCCTTTCAGCCGGTTGCCGCGGAAAAAAATATTGCGCTCTCCATCACCCTGCCGGAGGAAACCACCCCCGCCATCTCCGGTGATAAAGAACGCATCACACAAGTTCTCTCTATTCTGCTGCACAACGCCCTCAGCTATACGCCCTCCGGCGGAGCCGTGCGCCTGCTCCTCTCCCGCCACGGAAAAAACACCTGTTTTTCTGTGGAAGATACCGGCCCGGGTATCCCCGACGCCGAAAAAGTTCATATCTTTGAGCGCTTCTACCGCAGCGACAAATCCCGCAGCAAAAAGGGCCACTTCGGTCTCGGCCTCTGCATCGCCGCCGAGATCGTCCGCGCCCACCACGGCCAGATCCTTGTCATGGATACGCCCGGCGGCGGAAGCACCTTCTCCGTCACACTGTAAACACGGCCTTATTACGTAGACTCCCTCACCAGCAGCTCCCCCTTGAACACCCGGTGCTGATGCTTCTCATTTCCCGCCAGAATCTCAAACAGCAGTTTTATCGTGGCATCCGCGATCTCCTCCACCGGCTGGCGGATCGTCGTGATCCTCGGAATAAAATAATCCCCCGCCGCGATGCCGTCAAATCCTCCTACCGCTATATCCTCCGGCACCCGCTTCCCGGCATCCGCCACGGCGCGGCAGGCGCCCATTGCCATCACATCCGAGATCGCGTACACCGCCGTACAATCCGGCCTTTTTTCCATCAGCTCCCGCATCATCGCGTAGCCGTTTTCATAGGAATAGGTCTCAAACTCCTGCTTCATCCTGCAGATCAGCCCCTCGTCCACCGGTATCCCGTGCTCGCGCAGCGCCCTCGAATAACCCAGAAGCCTCAGATGCCCGATACTCTCATCCTCAGAATCGGCGCAGAGGATGGCGATCTTTCTGTGCCCTCTCTCCACCAGATGCTCGACCATCCTGAAACTCTCCTTCTCATCGTCCACCGACAAATAAGAATAACGGTCATTATTCGGATCCACATTCTCCGGCGCGCAGCCCGCCGTGCTCAGGATAAACGGCACCTGCAGCTTCTCCAGCTTCTCCTCCGAATGATAAAAATAACCGCCGAGAAAGATAATGCCCCGCACCCTCTTCTCCTTCACCAGCTCCAACGCTACATCCACCTCGTCCTCGTTCTGGTTGACGTGGTTCAGCACCATCGCGTACCTTTCCCGTTTGATCTTCGCCTCGATGACCTTGATCATACTGCTGAAAACAGGGTTCGTCATGCCCTTCACGAGCACGGCAATACTTCTCGACTCCGTCCTCTTCAAGTTGCGGGCGCTGTTGTTCGGGATATACCCCTGCTCTCTGATGATCTCCATCACCTTCTGCTTGGTCTCGGGGTTGATATCCGGGTGATTATTGATAGCGCGGGAGACAGTGCTGACCCCCACGCCGCATATTCTCGCTACATCTTTAATCGTCAATTCTTCCATACAACACTCCCAGATCACGCATCTGCTTCGCCAGATCTTCCGTCAGCATCTCTCTCCTCGCTCTCCACCTCCAGTTTTTCCCCAGAGTGGACGGAGTGTTGATCCTCGCCTCACTCCCCAGCGCAAGATAATCCTGTATCGGAATGACCACCGTGTCCGCCACACTCTTTAACGCCTCGCGGATGAACACAAGATGCACATTCTTCCCGGAACGGATATCCAGATACTTCTTTGCCGTCGCTTTGTCCTTTCGCTCCAGCGTGTCATACCACCCCATGATCGTATCGTTGTCATGAGTGCCGGTATATACCACACAGTTGACCGGGTAGTGGTAGGGCATATAGTCCCCCTCCTCCCTCGAATCAAAGGCAAACTGCAGGATCTTCATGCCGGGGAATCCCGATTTCTCCACCAGCTCCCTGACCGTATCCGTGACGAAACCCAGATCCTCCGCTATGACTTCCCTCTCTCCAAGCTTCCTTCTCATCGTCTCGAAGACCGAGATGCCGGGACCCTTTTCCCAGTGCCCGAACTCCGCCGTGGAATCGCCGTAGGGGATCGAATAATATTCGTCAAACCCTCTGAAATGATCGATCCGCACAATGTCGTAGAGTTCATAACAGTACCCGATGCGCTTCATCCACCAGTCATAGTCCGTCTCCCTGTGGTAATCCCAGTCATAGAGCGGATTTCCCCACAGCTGCCCCGTCGCCGAAAAAAAGTCCGGCGGGCATCCTGCCACCGCCTTCGGCGTACCGTCCTCCTTCAGCTGAAAGAGCTTTCTTCCCGCCCATACATCCGCGCTGTCGAACGCCACATAGATCGGTATATCCCCGATGATGCGGATGCCCTTCTTGTTGGCATACTCCTTCAGCGCAAACCACTGGCTCTGAAACAGATACTGTTCAAACCGGTAAAAACCGATCTCATCGCTGTATTTTTCTCTGTAGTATTGAAGCGCCTCCCGCTTTCTCAGCCTGATATCTTCCTCCCAGGTAAGCCAGCCCACACCGCCGAAAGACTTCTTGATCGCCATGTACAGAGCGTAGTCCTCCAGCCAGTCCGCATTCTTATCGCAAAACCGGATAAAGTCTCCATCCCGGGAAATATCACTGTTCTCATAGGCCTTTCTCAAAAGTCTAAAGCGCTGTTTATATATTTTATCGTACTCTATGAAATCCGGGCAATCTCCGAAATCACAGTCGCCACACTCCTTCTCGGTGAGCCATCCCCTGTCCGCAAGCGCCTTCAGATCAATATAATAAGGATTGCCCGCGAAGGTGGAAAAAGACTGATAGGGGGAATCCCCGTAACCGGTGGGCCCGAGCGGTAAAATCTGCCACAGACTCTGCCCCGCCTGCTCCAGGAAATCCACAAATTCATAAGCTTCTTTTGAAAAGGCACCGATCCCGTAAGGTGACCAGAGACTGGATACCGGCATCAATACGCCGCATCTTCTCATACTTCCTTCCTCCTCGAAGAACACACATGCCGGCTTACCGCCAGCGGCCATTATGCCATCATTTAGAATACCACATAATGTTTCCATAATCAATCCCGGCGAACGCCTATTTTACTTCCGTATATGCTTCTCATTATAGACGATGGACGCAAGCCCGTATCTGTGGACAAGCGCCGGTTCGCTGCTCATATGTCCGAAATCGCCGGGCTCCGGCTCTGCTCTCCCCGAGAGGATCTCCCGCGCGCACTCCATCAGATCAAACAGATACCTCTTTCCGATCGGCCTCAGGAAATGTCCCGGAAAGATCAGGTCAAATTCCCCCTCCCTCGCGGCAAGTTTTTTCAGATCCTCCAGATACGCTTCCACACTTGTCGAATAGGTATCAAAGATCAGGATCGGCGTGCTGACCACCGAATCCCCCGATATCAGAACGCGGTTTTTACTGTCCAGAAAGACCATGCTGCCCTTTGTATGGCCGGAGATACCGATCGCCTCAAATTCCCGGTCCCCCAGATCAAACCGCATTCCTTCCTCGATATATCCTGCTGGTTTTGCAAGCCGCAGTTCCTTTCCGCCCAAATCCGGCCCCGTGTATGCCGGCTCCGCCATCTGCCGCACACAAAAAGCCTCAAAACTCTCCTTTGTCATATAGGACGGCTCTATCATCCACTCGTCCTTCTCGCTCATATACACTTCGTCAAACTCATGATTGCCCAGCGCATGGTCCACATGCCCGTGGGTGTTGACCACAAAAATCGGTTTATCCGTCAGCTCCTTCGCCGTATCCTTCAGCCGTCCGAGCCCGGCGCCCGTGTCCACGAGCATCGCCCGCTTCTCGCCCTCCACCAGGTAAATGATGTCCGTGCCGAACTCATCCAGCGCATAGATACGGTCCGCAACTAGCTGTACCGTATAACCGTTTATTTTTCTGATGTTCAGATTATCCATCGCCGCCCTCCCGTATTACCTTTTTTACAAGGAACGCCATAAAGGAAAACTTTATGGCGCCCCGATTTCTTACTATTGAATCACATGTGTTATTCCATGCTTACATCTTTACTGCGCCCGCCGTGATACCGCTGGTAATATATTTCTGCGCCAGAATGTACAGAATAACGATCGGTATGATGGAGAGCGTCAGCGCCGCGATCAGAAGATTCCAGTCGGAACTTGCGTTGCTTCGGAACATATAGATCATGACCGTCAATGTCCTCTTGCTCGTCTCACCGATCATCAGGCTCGGCATCAGGAAGTCGTTCCATGTCCAGAGAAAGAACAGAACGCCGATGGTGATACTCGTCGGCTTCACCAACGGGAAGATGATCTGCATCATCGTGCGGAACGCGCCGCAGCCGTCGATACACGCCGCCTCCTCCAGATCCCTCGGCACCGATTTTAAGAATCCCACATAGGTAAAGATACCAAACGCGCAGTGGAACCCGGCGTACAGCCCGATCAGCACCGTCAGTTTATTGTTCATATGAAATTTTGTCGTCATAACCTGCAGCGCGATCATGATCGTATGGAACGGAACGATCTGTCCCAACGTAAATAGCATATACCAGAGCGGTCCGTCCTTCGATTCGATGTGCGCAATCCCGTACGCCGCAAAAAAGCTCACGATCAGTCCTACTATCACGGTTCCGCCCGTCACATACGCGGAGTTTAAGAACACTTTCACAAAGTCCATCCTCGCTACCGCTTCTTTGTAGTTGTCGAACGTAAAGTGTTTCGGGAACGCCAGAAAGTTAGAGATCATATCGCTGTAGGGTTTAAAGCTGTTCATCACTAAAAGCAGGATCGGCAGTACAAAGATGAAACCGAGTACCAGCATAACCAGTGTTGCCGCAATATTGCCTTTTTCCTTTGTCTCTCCCATCAGTACGACACCTCCCTCTTTCTTGTGAAATTAAGCTGAATCAGGGTCACAGCCGCCACTACCAAGAATAAGATGACAGACTTGGCAGCACCGTAGCCCATGTTGTATTTGACGAACGCTTCTTTATAGATATCCATTGCCACAGGCGTTGTCGTGCCGTAAGGGCCTCCAGCAGTCATCGCGTTCGGTACATCGAATGCCTTGAAAGCGCCGGAGATAGACACAAACAGGTTGATTGTGATGGTCGGCATCAACAGCGGAAGCTGGATGTCTTTGATCAGACGGAAGCCCGTACAGCCATCGATCTTTCCCGCTTCGATCAGATCCACCGGAATGGTCTGCAGCCCCGCAGTATAGATCATCATCAAAAACCCGATCTGCTGCCACACCGATACAAGGATGATCGTAAATGTCGCCGTGCCGGGCGAACCGAACCAGCTGATCGACCCTAACCAGTCCCAGTGCATCATTTCCGCCAGGTTCGGCAGGATCTGGGAAAAGATAAATGTCCAGATAAACGCCACCAGTACTGCGGAAATAATATTCGGAATAAAGAACAGCGCGCGGGAGAGCCCTTTCGCCCTGATATTTTTGTTTAAAAAGTACGCCAGCACAAAACTCACCAGGTTGCTCCCGATGATCGTGAACACGCCCAGTTTCAAGTTAAAGAGAAACGATATGCGGAAACCCTCGTCCGAGAACAGCTTCACATAGTTCTCAAACCCTGCCATACTCTTTTTCCCGCTCATCAGATTCCAGTTCATGAAAGAGTAGGGAATCGTCCCCCCGAACAGAGGGATCAACAATGCGCAGGCATACAGGATCAGTGCCGGTACGATCAGCGCATAATAAAATTTTCTTCTTTTTTGAAATAAAATCGACATATCTACATACCCCTCCAAATCGACAGAGCGGCCGTAGCGGCAGCCGCTCTGCCCGTTTATTGGCAGCCTACTGAATAAAGTTCAGATAACTCTCATCTAATTCCTTGATCGCAGTCGCCTGATCCTTTGCTCCTGCCATATACCCCTGTAAGATGTCGCCCGACGTAACGTCAAAGCCGTTCGCATACTGCTGGTATACCCAGGGAACTGTGTTTCCTTCGTCGCAGTATCTCGTGTAATCGTCCATCGCGGAACTCGGTTCTCCGCCCGTGTAAGGCATTGCCGGAGGCGCATCGCCCAGATCCATGGTAAGCTGTGTGATCCATTTCTGCTCCGGATCGCTCATATAAGCCAGTACTCTCTTACACAGATCAGGATGTTCTGTGTTTGCGTTGATCACATAGCAGGTAGCTACGTCCGCGCCGAGTTTGTTCTTGGATGCGTCGTTGGAAACCGGAACTGCAAAACATCCGATATCCTGAACCGGATCTGCGTGTGCAACCGTTGAAAGGCTGAACTCACCGGATAACAGCATCGCCGCCTGGCCGTTCGCCAGCGCGTTGAAACCGGAAGTGGAATCCTGGTCCATCATATTGCTGCCGGAATACTGTTTCATAATATCTAAGAACGCGAAAACTTCATCGATACCGTCCACCGCGAAAGTTCCCTCACCGGAATTTAAGGATGCGAGGAATCCCGGGATATCATCCTGTACAAAAGGTGTGAGCAGCATACTGAACAGATGCTTTAATGTCCAGGACTCCTTGTAGGTAGCGCCGATCGGCTGAACGCCCGCCGCTTCCAGCTTCGCGCAGACTTCCGCAAATTCATCCCTTGTTGTGGGAAGAGTGTCGATCCCCGCATTCGCAAAGATCTCCTTGTTGTAGAAAACGCCCAGATACTCATTGGCATGAGGGAAAGCGTAAATTTTACCGTCACTCCCCTTCACCGCGTCAAGTGCCGTGGGATATACCACATCCACAAAAGGCTCCTCGGAGAGGTCCATCAGTCTGCCCGCATCCGCAAATGCCACTACCTGCTGGTAAGGTGTCAGAAGATAGATATCCGGCAGATCATTCGACGCCACTTTCGCGCCGAGGAAATCGGAGTAGTCACCTGTCTGCATCTGGATATCCAGATCGATATCCGGGTTGTTTGCATTAAAATCTTCCTGGATCACCTGCAGGTCCTCACCCCAGCTTCCGTTCCACACTGCCATGGTGACCTTCGTCTTGCCATCCGCGCTGCTGCTTTCCCCGGAGGAATCTGCCCCCCCGTCAGCACTGTCACCGCCTGAGCCGCCGCACGCTGTCATCGACAGAACCATCACTGCTGCCAGCCCGAGAGCCGCCCACTTTTTCACTTTCTTCATGTTTTTGCCTCCTTTTATTTTTTTCTTATCTATGTATTTCATCAGAGACAGAGATCCGTTTTGCCAAAACCCTCCGGGCCTTCGTCTCCGAATAATACCGCTATCCGCAGAAATGGAATCCGTCACTCAGTTCCTTCACCATGCGCAATTCATTGATACTTCCGATCTTTTTTCCGTGAACGACGATGTTCTCAAAGTAAATGTCGTGAGGTCTGCACACCTCATTTTTCATCTCAAATCCTCTGACGATGGAAACCGGGAAGACGCCTTCCGTGATCTCTATATTCCTGAAATAGATATCACTGATCATCCCTCTGATTCTGTCCCTTGAATACTTGGAGTCCAGCGTCTTGATGTCGATAAACTTCTCCTGAGCATCCTCAATGCGAATATTCTCATAGTGGATGTCATGTACAAAAGCGCGGTCCGCATTGTGGATCGTCAGTACGCCGCCGGACTGGTTTCCCTCATACTCACAGTGGACGATATCGCAGTCTTTAAACACAACGTCGGATATCTCATCGCATCTGGTCTCATATCCGATCTCCAGCGCGTTGCCGAACTCCGCATTCCAGAACAGGCAATTCTCCACCAGAACGTGCTTCACATCCGCACAGCCGGAGGGATCCTGAAATTCCTCCGCCTTGATGGAGATGCAGTCGTCGTTTGCCCTGACAAAGCTATCTCTCACAGTCACATTCCGGGAGCCGACGATGTCGATGCCGTCCCCCGTGATGACCTTACCCATCACATTGACATCCTCGATCCGCACGTCCTCACAGGCCACCGGCACAAGGTGCCATCCTCCCGCATCCAACAGAGTGATGCCGCGGATCTCAATGTCCTTTCCAAGTATCGTGACGATCAGCTGTTCCGCTCCGTTTTTATTCCACTCATGCCAGTTGCCTCCGTAGAGTATCCCGTTTCCGACGATTCGGATATGGTCCGCCATACGGGACCAGATCTTTCCGCTGACAACAGCTCCCTCTTCTATGTAGAGCACATCGCCTGTCTTCAGCCGTAGTGTATCGATGTTATACGCTCTCCCCTTCCGGAACTCATAGGACGTATGTTCCGGCTTTTCTATCTTTTCGGACTGCAGAAGATACAGCGGGCACAGAGGGTCGTCGTCCAGCTCCACGATCACTCGCTGCCCCGCCGCGATCCGGAACCTCAAAACCGATCCGTCTCTCTCAAAGGAAAGGCCGGCCGATGAGGGGCGAAGCCTCACACTCTCCGCGTCATCGGGAATCGTCACTTCCACCTCCTGCATCCACCCTCTCTCCCTGTATACCACCGTCGCAAAATGAAAGAATTCGTTGCCGTACACATCGATATCCTCTCCGTCGACGCGGACTTTATACAGGGGAGAGATCCCCAGATCGCTCACGCTCTCCAGTTGATACAAAGGCTCCTTTCTCGCCGGTATCGGTATGTATTCCTGTTTTTCCATGACCACTTGTTTTCTCATAGAATCCCCCATTCTGTTCCTGCTCCACTCGATAACGATTCCGGTATCGCTCCCAGTAACGTTTCCGGTAACGTTTCCAATTCTCTTGAATCAATGTAGCATATTATTTTTCTTTTGACAATACTTACCAAGTATTTTTGTAAATAGTGACAAATATGTTGCGTCTGTTTTGTATAATATTGCCAATAAATGGATTGGGGGATTGCAATGTGACATCATCTGAATTATGATGAATTACTGAAACGCAGAACCTCACCGGAACTTTACTCCGGTCCACATTTATGCAAATAAGGAGATGAAACTGAAATGATGAAAATTAAAAATCCGGTCCTGAAAGGATTCCATCCCGATCCCTGCATGATCCGGGTGGGAGATACTTACTATATCGCCTCCTCCACCTTTGAGTGGTGGCCCGGCGTCCGCATTCATGAATCGAAAGACTTGGTAAACTGGCATCTTCTGACTTATCCCCTGTCGGAGAAACGGCTGTTGGATATGACTGGGGATCCGGACTCCGGCGGCGTCTGGGCGCCCGATCTGTCCTACGACAACGGGACTTTTTATCTGGTCTACACCGACGCGAAAGTGACAAACGGCGCTTTCAAGGACTGCGCCAACTACCTGACCACCGCGAAGGATATCCGCGGTCCCTGGTCCGATCCGATCTTCCTGAATACCGCGGGGTTTGACGCGTCGCTGTTCCACGACGACGACGGCAGAAAGTATCTGGTGAACCAGTACTGGGATCCGCGCCCCTACCGCCATCCCTTTTACGGCATTATGTGCACGGAGTTTTCAGAGGAAAAAGGATGTCTCATCGGGGAGCCCCGGGTGATCTATAAGGGGACGGCGGACCGGCTTGCGGAAGGACCCCACCTCTACAAGGTGAATGGCTTCTACTATCTGTTTGTGGCGCAGGGCGGAACCGGGTACGCCCACCAGTCCAGAGTGGCAAGGGCAAGATCCCTGCGCGATACCTTTGAGACGCAGCCCGGGACTCCCCTTCTCACGACACTGGACGCGCCCTGCCATCCGTTCCAGAAAGCGGGACACGGTTCCCTTGTGCAGACTCCGGCGGGGGAGTGGTACTTCGCGCATCTGATGGCGAGGCCTCTGCACCGCGACACGGAATCCTCGATCGACCCGAGAGGCTGGTGTCCTCTGGGAAGGGAGACCGCGATCCAGAAACTGGTCTGGGATGCGGAGGGCTGGCCTCAGATCGTGGGCGGCCACAACGGAGCGGTGGAAGTGGATGCACCCGCGGACGCAGCGGAACACAAGTGGGAACCGGATTATCCCGAGAAGGATGATTTCGACGGTGAAAAACTGAACCCTCATTTTCAGAGCCTGAGAACTCCTCTCGACGAGAGTATCTGCTCTCTCAGGGATCGCCCCGGACATCTGAGGCTGTACGGACATTTTTCTCTGGCATCCGCCTTCACACAGGCCCACATCGCCCGCAGATGGCAGAGTTTTCATTTTGAGGCGGAAGTAAAAATGGCTTACGAACCGAGATCGTTTCAGCAGTTCGCGGGCTTATGCTGCTATTACGACACCGGGAACTGGACCTGTATCGAAATGACATGGCATGAGACATACGGGCGCGTCATCGATGTGGTGAACACGGATCTCGGCCGCTCGGAGAGCGTGTACGAGGAGCATCCCGCGCCGGTGCCGGACCATGCGGAGTATGTCTATTTTAAAGTGAGCGCAGACGGCATCCGCTACCGGTACTTCTACTCGTTCGACGGCACAGAATGGACCGCGGTACCCCGAATATTCGATTCCGCCAGGCTGTCGGACGAATATATCGCGGCTGCCCGGGGCGTGGCTTTCACGGGAGCTTTCGTCGGTATGTTCAACGTCGACGGGCAGGGAACGAGGATCCCGGCGGACTTTGACTATTTCCGCTACCGGGAGACGGATGACCTGAGCACCCGGTGAGCTACATCCTCACCAGTAGTCCGCCCGCTGGCGTTCGCTCAGATTTTCCGCAAAGGCCTGTTTGTATTTCAGAAACTCCTCCAGATCCATCAGGACATGGTACAAAAGCGCCCGACTCTCAAATTCCTCCTGGGTTTCGGGCAGCTCTTCCTTTCTCATCTCCGCAAAAAGCTCCTCCAACTTTTTCATCTGTTTCTCCGGCACGTTCTTCTCCAGAACATAGTCCGCCATATAGCGGATGTAATCCGCCACCACCTCCGCCTGCTTCGGCATGGATCTTATTCTCCTCATCTCGGAATGCAGGCTGTCCAGCATCTGACACTGGTCAAAACGCATCTCAAAGTAGTCCAGATAGTAGTCATGGTGGGCCCCAAAGGTATTGCTATGATATTCTCTTGCTTCCACCATGAGCTCCCTCAGTTTTTTCTCCAGCGTACGGATATCCTCCCAGACATTTCGGCTCATCTGCGCTTTCAGAAGATAATCCGAAAGTTCCCGCAGGTCGCCCTGCATCATCTCCTCCACATAGCGGATCCCTTCCATCAGATGCTTTTTCTGGCTTTTGTTCAGATGGAAAAGGTTCAGTATAAACGCGATCGCAACACCGATAAACACCAGCATAAATTCATTCCAAAAAAATGCCGCACTGAAATCCTGCCTTGTCATATAGTGGGCGGTGATGACAGCATTGACCGACAAGGTCGATCTCCAGCCCAGCAGATCCGACAGAAAGACAAGCGCAAAGACGATCACCCCGTAGGCAACCCACTCGCTGTGCATGCGGGGCAACAGTATAAACGCCATCAGCACCGTGACAAAAAATGTGCCTAGACGGATAAAGGAAAACCTTATCGTCTCCCACTTTGTGGCGAGAAGGGCCAAAAGCGTGACTGTGCCGGCCGAGACCGCATATTCCAGATGCAATGCCTCCGCAATATAGATGGCGGCTCCGCTTCCGACCGCGATCTTAAATGCCAGAAGAAGTGTTTTTCTCAGCTTTCTTTTCATCTCCATACTCATAATCCGCCCTCCTGTCTAGTATATGATCCTTTCCTGTTATTTATTATGATATCTATTTTTTACACTTTTCACAACGTTTTTTTGTAAAACTCCAATTGTTAACCATTTTTTATTTTTAGTTGACAAACATTTTTCTCTGTGCTAATATTACCTCATTCCGGAAAATAATGTAAAAAGAAAGGATCATCTCCATGAAAGCAAAAATAAGAACCTATGACATGGCATATATCGCCGTCTTCACGGTGTTGATAGCTATCTGCTCCTGGATCTCCATCCCCACGGCGATCCCCTTCACCCTTCAGACCTTTGCGGTATTTTTGTCGGTCTCGGTGCTGGGCGGAAAACGCGGCACCATGGCCGTCCTGCTGTACGTCCTGCTCGGAGCGGTCGGCCTTCCGGTATTTTCCGGTTTTACCGGCGGCATCGGCATCATTATGAACACCACCGGCGGCTACATCATCGGCTTCATACTGTCCGCCCTTATTATGTGGCTGATGGAGAGTATGTTCGGCAAAAAACTGGCGATCCAGGCATTGTCGATGGTGCTGGGGCTCCTCGCCTGTTATGCGACAGGCACGGTATGGTTTATGTCGGTGTATATGAGGTCCACCGGCCCCATCGGACTCGCAACCGTACTCGGCTGGTGCGTCGTCCCTTTTATCATTCCCGACATCATCAAGATCGCGCTGGCGCTCACGCTCAGCAAGACACTGCGCGGACCGCTCTCAAAGATAATAGACGAACCGCAGGTATAGGAAAGGAACATCACAATATGACATACAGGATCAGAGCACATCACGGCATGTGCTTTTCCTATTTTCAGGGAAAGGGCTACAGCGGTGAATTTACCGAAAACATGTGGGCAATGAAAGAAAAACTGGGCAGGAATCCCGAAGTGATCCTGCTCTGTGAGACCGACGACGTATGCTCCCACTGTCCGGGCAACCACTCCGGGAAATGCGTACCGAACACCTCCCGGCCAGACGGCGAAAACAGTTCGCCTGAGACAGACACCGGCAAGGCAGAGACTTATGATCGGCAGGTGCTCGCACTCTGCGGCCTCGCGGAAGGCACGAAGATCCGATGGAACGATTTTGTAAGCGCTGTACAGACCCATATCCTCGCGCCGGGAAAGCGGCGCGAAATCTGCGGGGACTGCCAGTGGGACAGTCTGTGTTATTGATCTTGAACTTGCTTTTTCGTGTCAAATTATGATTTTTGAATTTGCTTTTTCGTGCCAAATTGCGTTTTCTAAACTTGCTTTTTCGTGATTTCTTCTGTATAATAGATGTATGTTCAGGGCAGAATATGTCTGTGAGGAGGTTCCCGCACATATGCTGAAAAGGAAAATTTATGATAAACTGCTTGAATGGAAATATAAGAGCAATGGTCAGACTGCGCTTCTGATCGACGGGGCACACCGTGTCGGTAAAAGTTATATAGCCGGGCTTTTTGCAAGACAGGAATATAAAAGCCACATTATCATTGATTTCGGTAATGCGCCGCAGGATATTCTGGATCTGTTTTCCTATGAGAGCTCCGATCTCGATCTGTTTTTCGCCAAGCTTTCCGCTTTTTATTCTACCGTACTGTACGAGCGGGAATCTCTGATCGTTTTTGACGAAGTTCAGCAATTCCCAAGGGCACGACAGCTTATCAAATACCTCGTCGCAGACGGCCGCTACTATTTTCTCGAAACGGGATCACTCATTCGCCTGAAAAAAAATATCGAGAATATCATTTTTCCATCCGAGGAGGAACATATCGAACTGTTTCCGATGGATTTCGAGGAATTTCTCTGGGCGATGGGGGATGAGGCGACTGTGCCCCTGTTGCGTAAATGTTTTGAATCCAAAACACCGCTTGGACAGGCGCTCCACCGCAAGATCATGAACGATTTCAGACAGTATGTCCTCGTGGGAGGAATGCCGCAGTCCGTTCTCGCCTATCAGAACGGAAAAGACTTCGGGGCATCCCATGAGGCAAAACGCCGCATCCTCTGTCTTTACCGCGATGATATCTCCAAATTTGCCGCAGGTTATGAGGAGAAAGTTTACGCCGTATTCGACGGCATACCCGGACAGCTCTCAAAGAAAGAAAAAAAATATGCCCTGGCATCCATCCATAAAAACGCTCGTTTTCGCACCTATGAAGATTCCTTCATCTGGTTAAGCGAAGCGATGATCGTCAACACCTGTTACAACGCGACCGATCCGGGCGTCGGACTGGCTCTCAGTGCGGACCACTTCACACCCAAATGTTACATGGCAGATACCGGCCTGCTTGTCACGCATACTTTTATGGACACTGCTTTCACCGACAATGAACTGTACAAGGCGGTTCTCTTTGACAGGCTTGATATCAATGAAGGTATGATCATGGAAAATATTGTGGCACAGATGCTGCGCCGCAACGGGCACAAACTCTACTTTTATTCCCGCAGCGACAGCATAAATCGCAAAAATCATATGGAAATAGATTTCCTGATCACAGAAAAAAAGAAAATCTCGCCCATAGAAGTGAAATCTTCCAATTACCGCTCCCACACCTCCCTCGATAAGTTCAGGAAAAAATTTTCCTCCAAAATCGGGACGCCGTATATCCTCTACCCCAAGGATGTTATGAAGAAGGATGACATCTGGCATCTTCCGCTGTATATGGGGATGTTTTTGTAATTTATTTACTCTTCGGAGTCATTGCAGCTCCCCCGTTATTTTCCGCCCCGAACACATACTTCCTCGCCGGGATCGTAAACAGCATCGCCTTACAGACATTATCCGCGATCATGCAGTACCAGACCGCCCGAAGGTCTAACTTCCAGATCGACACGCAGAGAAACGTAAACAGAATATCTCCAAAGAGCCTTCATTGACCTCAATGACAAATGTGGCCGCCCAAAACCATTCCTGATTCCATCACAATCGACAAAGATGGGACTCCCTTATGCCAGCAAAAACTGCGCATCCGAAGCGAGAAGCTCATGGGTACGGATATAACGCACCGTCCCCGCCTCACTCTCCTCCGCTACGGCTTCCTTATCCCGGAAGATAAACTGCATCAATCTCCCGTTCTTCTCCATCTCATACCGTAACCCTTCCGGATCGTAGCGGTTGATCTGGTTATTACCGTCGAACATCTCCGCTTTCGTCTGGCGGTTGAAAACGTCGAATGTTGTCAGGTAATCGCCTCATAAAACTCCTCCAGCGTCCACCCCTTTTCCGTCAGGTACGCCGCCGCTTCCCTGCCCACATACCGGAAGTGCCAGGGTTCGTACCGAATGCCTGTAACCTCTTCCTTATTCTCCGGGTAGCGCAGGATAAAGCCGTACTCGTGACAGTGCTCCGCAAGCCATCTGTTGCCCGGCTCTCCCTTCTGGCTCTCGTCCATGATCGTGTTGGTGGAGCAGAGGATGTCCAGCGCCAGCCCCGTCTCATGCTCGGACTGTCCGGCCGGCATCGTATACTCAAGAGTCTTTCGGAGCGCCGTCTCATAGGAATATCCCTTCGACATATACTTCTCCACGTCCTCATCCACCAGCCCCTGCTGATAGGATCTGTCGCGGTGGGCCGAGGCGATCCAATAATCATACCCCGCATCGCCGCCCGCCTTTAACATCGCGCAGAGATCCTCGTAGAGCACATCCGCCGCCTGCAGCCTTCCCTTACAGATACTGCGCAGTATCGGCTGATGGGAGGCGGAAAGCTCATGCTCCTTATTTACCAGAGTGAGGAGCTCTTCGTTCCCGGCGTACAAATTCTGACACTCCTGTCGCATTTCCGGTGTGATCTCCAAAGGATCGTCCGTCCCCGCCTCCTTCCCCTCCGCTGTTGAGGCCTCCGTCGAAACCGCCCCATCTATCCCCTGTATCTGTCCCTGTATATCCCCGGCATCCGCCTTTTCCCCGCCGTCGAAGAGGAAGCTGACGATCACCCAGGCAGTCGCGACGATCCCTGCGAGGCAGAAATAAAGCGCCAGCCATCTGACGACCCTGCACCGCATTCTTTTCTTTTTCCGCCTTGCGGTATTTGCCGCCTGCCTGTGCACCGACGCCTGCGTTCTCCTGCTGCTTCCCGCGCTTCTCCCTGCTCTGCTGTCATACATCGGCTGCTTCCAGACAGGTTGATTTCCGTCTTGCTTCATCTGTCTGGCCAAATTGCCTTCGTACATCCTGAGTGCGCTTCCCATATCCTTGTCCTCCTCTTCCGTAAAATCCCGTTCCCACACATTTTATAGGACAAGAATACACACCCCATGTATCCGATTTTCCGCAAACCTGCATCAAAACTGCATCATTTCAAAAAATTCCCTGCACCCCGCTCTCTGTACCCACAACTCATTGTCCTCGTCATTCCACTGTCCGGCACATCCCACCGCCAGAAGCATCCCGTCTCCTCCGCTCCAGTCCGCATATTCGATCACGCTGCTCGTGTCCGCATATTTATTCTCCCCGTCGCCCCCATAGGAGGTATTCGCATCATCTGCCTCTCCCTCCTCATTCGGCAGAATCATATAGCCTATGATCTCCCCCCGCGTTTCCGCGCCGTAGACGACATCATCCTTCTGGTGCACTCCCCAGTATGCGGACCAGTCCACCAGAAACATGTCGGTAAGATTCATCTGTAACTCCGTGATGCGGTCCGGTATCTCCTCCACGTATCTCTCTTTCCCCTTTGAGAAAAAAGTCATACCGAATATATTCGGAAATTCCCAGCCGTACATCTCGTACTGCATCCAGATCTTCTCCACCGCTCCCTCGATCCCTATCGCGTATATCTTATAAAAATCCGCATCCAGGCATACGATCAGCTTCTCGGACGCAAACGCAAAGGGCGGCCAGGTCGCCATGGAGACATCCGACTCCTCCAGCTTTGTCCGGTACTCCTCCGTCTGTATCGCCTTCTGATCCTCGGTCAGCTCAAAAGTGAGCGTCCAGAACTGCACCGGCGCCATCTCCGACCCCGATGCGCTGTCCTGCGTTCCGCCCGGCTGCGCATACAGCGTATTCTTTTCCCTCGAGACAAGATTCTCCTCCGACAGCCCGCTCCACCATTCCTCCCAGAACAGCATCACAACACTGTTTTTCAATTCCTCCATCTCCCCGTTTGTGATCTCCGCCAGCTCCTCATCGCTCAACTTTTCGTCCGTCTCTTCGGCGGAGAGAACCGAGAGCCTTTCTCCCGCCGCCTTCGCCCTCGCTATCGCCTCGATCTTCTCCGGGAAACTTGTGTACGCCACCGCATAGGTGCTCAGATCCAGGTCCATGTAGGTGATCTGCATCAGTGTCCCCGCGTCGTACAGATTGTTGATCATTTTCGGCGCAAGAAAAGCTCCCACTGTCAGGATCACGACCAGCAGAATACAGAGAGCTTTGCCCATCATATTATCCAGAGATATCCACTTTTTTTCTTTTCTGCTTCTCTTCTTTCTGTCAGTCATCCTCTTCCTCCTCTTCCGGGAAGAAAATATACACTTTTGTCCCCTCTCCTTCGGCGCTGTCTATCTTCCACCGCGCGCAGTGCAGCTTGATGATTCTGTTGCACAGCGTCATCCCGATGCCGGCGCCGCCTTCCTTTCTCGCCCTGGACTTATCCACCATATAGAAGGCCTCCGTGATCTTTCCCACCTCGTCCGCCGGAATGCCGCACCCGTTATCCTCCACGCTGAAACTGTAACCGTTCTTCTCCTGCCTGCCGGTAAGCAGGATCTTTCCCTGCCCCCCCGTCTCCCCGTAGTTCTTTCTCCCACAGGCCTTCGCCCCGTTGTCGATCAGATTCCCGAACAGTGAGCAGAGCAGATCCAGATCTCCAAACACAATACCCGGCGCAATATTTTTCTCCCACGCCACATTCTTCTCCCACAGAAGCCTTTTGGTAAAACGCTCGATCTCATAGGCGAGTTCCCTCGTCTTCAAAGCTTTCAGCGTGATCCCCTGCTTATCCACCCGCACCAGTTCCATCATCTTTAAGGAAAGCCTCTCCAGGCGCTTTCCCTGCTGATAGATATAGTCGGAGGAACTGCGCTTCTCATCCTCCGTCAGATCCATGCTGCGCAGCATATCGCCGTAACCGATGATGGAAGTGAGCGGTGTTTTCAGTTCGTGGGCAAAGGATCCCGTGAACTCCTCCTGTCTTCTCGCCGCGTCCTCCAGCTGCCAGATACTCCGCTCGAGCCGCCTCGCCATCCTGTTGAATTCCAGCATCAGCCCCGCCAGTTCATCCTCCCCCTTCACCTCCACCCGGCTCTGGTAATTTCCCCGGGCGAGGTCTCTCGTCGCCTTCACCAGCTGTCTGATCGGCTTTGTGAAATGATAGGCCATAAACCAGGAGACAGGAACGGACAGCACGATCACAAGCAGCACCGTATTGCGGTACTGCTCGTAAAGTCTGTCCCTCGCGTCATACACATATTGAATATTCCTGCCGAAAGCGAGATAGTATGTCCCGCTGCTGCTCGTGATTCTCGAGAGCGCCTCCAGGTAATGTCCCTCCTCGGTATCGGTCAGCCGCCACATCGCCTTTTCCGTCCCGATATTCTCCGCCATCAGCGCGCCGTAATACATGCCGTTCTTGTAGATCAGCTGTCTCTCCTCATTGTAGAGAGCAATGCCGTTCTCCGGATTCCCTATACTGTCCTCGATCGTTTCTGACATCTCTGTCATAACATCATTCTCGATAGGATATCCCTCCGGCAGGCCCTCCATAGACGCCAAAAGCGCGAACTGAAACATCTTCCACTCTTCCAGTCCCCGCTCTTTCTCTCTCTCCAGCATGATCTGGAAAGACGTCTGTAAAAAGACACAGCCGAATACCGCAAACAGTATGACAAGCAGACATACGATCGCAGTAAACTGTTTCCAGAATAATTTCATGACACACTGCTCCTGAACCGATAGCCCACCTTGTACACCGATTCGATCCGCTGCTCTAACCCGGCCTTTCTGCGCAGCCGCTGCACATGCAGATCCACCGTTCTGGAATCTCCCATGTAGGGGCTGTCCCAGACCTGCTCATAGATCATCTCCCGGTACAGCGCTCTGTCCGGGTTTCTCATAAACAGAAGCAGAAGATCAAACTCCTTGATCGTCAGGTTGATATCCCTGCCGTCTTTTTTCACGGTTCTCGCCGTCACGTTGATCTCCAGATCTCCGATGTTTATATCCTGCTCCATTTTGTGAAACCGTCTGAGCACATTCTCCACCCGCGCAAGCAGCTCGATGATCTCAAAGGGCTTTGTGATGTAATCGTCGGCTCCCATTTTGAGTCCCTTTACCTTGTCCAGGGTCTCGCCCTTCGCCGACAGAAAAATCACCGGCATATTCAGGCTCTTCGCATACTCCAGCAGTTCGTAGCCGTTAATGCCGGGCAGCATAATATCAAACAGACACAGATCATAACTGTTCTTTTCCAGCATATCCGCCCCCGTTGTCCCGTCGTTTGCAACCTCACAACTGTAACCCGCGTGCTGCAGGTTGATCCGGATCAAATTTGCAATCGCTTCCTCATCTTCCACAATCAGTATCTTATTCAAACTTTTATCCCTGCCGTCCCGATGCCATACTCCGGCCCGTCCCACGGCCCAAAAATACGACATTCTAATCTTCCCGCTATTTTACATCGCACTTGCATCAAAGTTGTGTCATTTTTTTAACAAATTGTTGCAGATATTCTTATTTTTGATCATCATTTTCATGGTAAGCCAGCCGTATATCCTCCCTTGTCAGATGTCGGAACCTCTTCAGTCCAGCGCCCAGGATCCGCACGCTGTTCACGACCGTGTCAAAGACTCCCGCCTGGTACATATTGATAAAGATAATACCGATCGGCACCGCCACGATCATTCCGAAAATTCCCGATACCTTATAGCCTATATAGAGCAAAAATACGGTGGGCAGCGTATGCATCCCCATGGAATCCCCCATGATCTTCGGCTGAATCATCTGCCGCACGATCTGGGATACGCCCCAGATAACCGCTAATCCCACTGCCAGCTTGTAATTTCTGCTGAATATTTCGAACACGATCCAGGGCCAGAGAATCGTCCCTGTCCCGAAAACAGGCAGAAAATCCAGTATGGCGATAAAGATTGCCAGCACCGGAGCATAATCGATCTTCAGGATAAACAGTCCCGCCGTCAGGATCAGATATACCCAAAATTCTATTTTTAACTGCGCTTTCAGGTAACCGCCCACCGCGCTGGACAGGCTCACCTGGATCATATCCCAATACTTTTTTATCGTCTCCGGCATGTAATCCTGCATAAAATTTCGCATATTGGCGCGCTCCGCCGTAAAGGCAAAGGCCGCCACAAGACACATGATGATCGCCACGAACAGATTCGGAAGCTGCCTCGCCACATTGCCCAGCCAGGACATGGACGGGCTCCCGAGACCTGCCACCCATTCTCCCAGAAAGGCCTCCACATTCGCAAAAAAGTACGCCCAGCTCTCCTGCACATCCTTCGGCAGGGACACAAAAAGCCTGGACAGACTGCGGCTGGCCTCATCGATCTGAACCTGCAGATTCTCCCATATACCCGGCAGATCATGCATAAGCCCCTGGATCTGATCGATCAGAAACGCCGCAACACCGTACCCGATCAGAACGATCAGAGCGATAACCGCTATGATCACACAGGCTGTTCCCGCCTTTCTCCTTATCTTTAATTTTTCCTCCAGAAATTTCACCATGGGGCTCGCCAACAGCGCAATGATCCACGCCACCACGAACGGCATAAAGAATGACAATAGTTTCGGCACTACCGTCACAAGCAAAATCAATCCTATCAGCGCCAGCAAAATATTTGTGAGCGCCTTACAATAAGCTCTGGTCTCCTGTTTCATCTTACTTTCTCCTGCTCAATCTTCAAATGACGCCAGCATATCGTCCAACAGCGCATATATTTCATCCCTCCCCTGTTTCGTCACGGAGGAGAAGGGGATCACTATCGTCTCCCCGGGAGCATTCAGCCCCTCTCTGATCATTTTTATGTGCTTCTGCAGCTGACTCCTATTGATCTTATCCATCTTTGTCGCGATGATGATCGGGAAATATCCCTGTGACGTCATCCACTCATACATCTGTCTGTCGTTCTTCCCCGGCTCATGCCGGATGTCGATCAACAGAAATACCGCGTACAACATCTCTGACATATGAAGATATCTCTCTATCATTTTACCCCATTTTTCCTTCACTGAAACACTGGCATTGGCGTAACCATACCCCGGCAGGTCCACCAGGTAAAACTCGTCATTTATATTGTAATAGTTGATGGTCTGAGTCTTTCCCGGCTGGGAACTTGTGCGCGCAAGCGACTTCCGGTTCATGATCGCGTTGATCAAAGAAGATTTTCCCACATTGCTTTTGCCTGCAAAAGCCACTTCCATCCTGTTATTTTTCGGAAATGTACTGGTGATACCGCAAACGGTCTCCAGCTCCACCTTTTTAATAACCATAACTCTCCTCTTAATTCCGAATCCATCAAAAAGAGGGCGTACCAACTCCTGACCGCCCCCTGTTTTTCTCTTCTATTTTGCCTCTCTTAACCTTTCTCCTCTGTGGATCACCAAAGGCCCGCTCTTCCCCTCCACGGCGCTCTTTGTGATAATGCACTTTTCGATGGTCTCGTCCGACGGGATCCGATACATCACATCCATCATTGCTTTCTCCATAATGGAGCGCAGCCCTCTCGCGCCGGTCTTCCTCTCCATCGCCATCTTCGCGATGGTCTCCACCGCTTCCTCCTCAAAGCTCAACTCCACATTGTCCAGATCGAACAGTCTCTGATACTGCTTGATCAGCGCGTTCTTCGGCTCTTTGAGGATTCGCACGAGCGCTTCCTCATCCAGGCCTTCCAATGCCACATTGATCGGCATACGCCCGATAAACTCCGGAATCAGTCCGAATTTCACCAGATCCTGGGGGGATGCCTCTTTCAGCAGAGAATCCTTCCCGTATATATTTTTCTTGCCGGATACCTCCGCCCCGAAACCGATGGACTTCCTGTCCAGTCTCGTCTCGATGATCTTCTCCAGTCCGTCGAAAGCGCCGCCGCAGATAAATAAAATATTTGTGGTGTCGATCTGTATCAGTTCCTGATGGGGATGCTTTCTGCCGCCCTGGGGCGGTACGCTGGCCTCCGTTCCCTCGATAATCTTTAAGAGCGCCTGCTGCACGCCCTCGCCGGACACATCCCTTGTGATAGAGACATTCTCACCCTTCTTCGTGATCTTGTCAATCTCGTCGATATAAATGATGCCGTACTGTGCCCGCTCCACATCGTAGTCCGCCGCCTGGATCAGCTTCAAAAGGATATTCTCCACATCCTCGCCCACATACCCGGCCTCCGTCAGAGTCGTCGCGTCCGCGATCGCAAAAGGCACGTTGATGATCTTTGCCAGCGTCTGCGCCAGATAGGTCTTACCGGAACCGGTGGGTCCCACGATGATGATATTGCTCTTCTGCAGTTCCACATCATCCGGCCCCTGCTCCGCCAGCACACGCTTGTAGTGATTATACACGGAGACGGCCAGAACCTTTTTCGCCTCCTCCTGTCCGATCACATAGTCGTCCAGAAACTCCTTGATCTCCACCGGCTTTAAGAGATTGATCTCCATCTCCTCCTGCGCCGGTTCCTCCTCATATTCTTCCTCAATAATGTCCGCACAGATATCCACGCATTCATCGCAGATATATATACCGCCAGGACCGGCGATGAGTTTTCTCACCTGGTCCTGCGTCTTGCCACAGAAGGAACATCTCACTTTATTCTCATTCATCTTTCCTGCCATTTACTTCCAGTCCCTTTCCCGCTTTTCCGGCTCCTCCGATCAATCTTTATCGGAATCCTTCTCGCGGTCTGTCATTACTTTATCAATGATACCAAATTCCAATGCCTCCTGTGCGCTCATCCAGTTGTCACGCTCTGTCGCCGCACAGATCACTTCGTAATCCCTGCCGGTGTTTTCCGCCAGCATTCTGTTTAATTTCTCTTTCGTCCGAAGCAGATGCTTTGTGGTGATCTCCACATCTGTCGCCTGCCCCTGCGCTCCGCCTAACACCTGATGGATCATAACTTCCGCGTTCGGCAGTGCAAATCGTTTCCCTTTCGTACCGCCTGCCAGAAGAAAGGAACCCATGCTCGCCGCAAGGCCGATACAGTTCGTGGACACATCGCACTTGATATACTGCATCGTGTCATAGATCGCGAGACCTGCAGACACGGAGCCGCCCGGGCTGTTAATGTAGATCTGAATATCCTTCTCCGTATCCATCGCTTCCAGATATAAAAGCTGCGCCGTAATGGAAGCGGCCATAGAGTCATCCACTTCACCTACCAGAAAGATAATCCTTTCTGCCAGAAGGCGGGAATAAATGTCATAGGAACGCTCTCCCTGATTTGTCTGCTCGATAACGTATGGTGTCAAATAATTTTTTATCATTATCTTTTCCTTTCTTTTTATTTTTATAGAGTTTTCAAAAACCAATGCTATAAAATCCGGTCAATCAAATTTTATAGCATTGTGTTATCATTTATTCTATTTACTCTTCCGTTTTCTCTTCTTTTTCCTTTACGACAGCATTCTGTGCTACAAACTCAACGGCTTTTCTCACCGCGATATCCGCCATGATGGATTTCTTTTCTTTCTCACCCATCATCTCTTTGACCTTGTCCACCTCGATCTGGTAAGCATCGGCCATAACCTTCATCTCTTCCTCGTATTCCTCTTCCGTAGCGGTTATGTTTTCCGCCTTCGCAACGGCTTCCATACAGAGTCTGGATTTGATCTTTCTCTCCGCCTGAGGCTTTAGCTGTTCCAGCATGGTCTCTCGGTTCGCGCCGGTCATCTGCATATACTGCTCCATCTGGAGTCCCTGCATGGAAATGCGCTGCGCAAACTGATCGAGCATCTGGCGCTGTTCCGTGGCAAGCATCGGCTCGGGAATTTCCATCTCGGCCTTCTCCACAACCGCCGCTATCGCCGCGTCTTCCTTCTCGTCTTTCGCCTGCTTCGCCTTCTTCTCCTCCAGTCCCTTTCTGACATTCGCCTTATATTCTTCCAGCGTATCATACTCGGAAACCTCGGATGCAAACTCGTCATCCAGCTCCGGAAGTTCCTTTACCTTGATCTCCTTCACCGTACATTTAAATACCGCATCCTTGCCCGCCAGGTGTTCCGCATTATAGTCCTCCGGGAACGTAACTTTCACTTCCACTTCCTTATTTAATTCCGCACCGATCAGCTGCTCCTCAAAACCCGGAATGAAGGCGCCGGAACCGATGGTCAGCGGGTAATTTTCACCCTTGCCGCCCTCAAAGGCCTCTCCGTCCACAAAACCTTCAAAGTCCAGCTCCGTCATATCGCCGTCCTGCACGGCTCTGTCTTCCACAGATACCATTCTCGCGCTGTTGTCTCTCTCCCTGTCGATTTCCGCGTTCACTTCCTCCTCCGTCACTTCCGCAGAAAACTCCTCGATGGCAACACCTTTGTACTCACCGAGGTTTACTTCCGGCTTCAAAGCTACGACCGCCGTAAAAATAAACGGCTTTCCGCTCTCCACCTGTACCACATCGATCTCCGGACTGGAGGTGATCTCCTCCTCACACTCCTCGTAAGCTTTCTCATAGGCGTCGGGAATGATCTCATTCGCCGCATCTTCGTAAAAAATTCCCTGTCCGTACATATTTTCAATCATCTTCCGGGGCGCTTTTCCCTTTCGGAATCCCGGGATCTGAATTCTGCTTCTCTGTTTCCGATAGACTGACTCCACAGCCTTTTCAAACTCTTCCGCCGACACTTCGATCGTCAGCTTTGCCATACTTTTTTCCAGCTTCTCTACCTGTAAACTCATCCTCTATTATCCTCCTTCATGGCGTTTTATCCCATGCTCACAGTCATTTTGCAATTATAGCATAGTTTTTTCCAAAATACCAGTGTTTTTTCGCAGTGTTTATCGCGCGTTTAATGACCGCAAAAATCCCGGTAAATGCATCGCTGCCTGTACCGGGAACTTTTATAATATTTCCTATTCACTCTCTGTTTTATTATCTGCATTTACCCGCTCAAAGACCGGATCCGGATCATACTCCGGCGCAAACTCTTCCGCCGCCTGATAGATCGGTTCAATAACAGAGATATCTTCCTCCAGATCCTCTGCGATCTCCTCCACAGATTTCTGCTTTTTTCTTTTCTTGCAGACGAGAGCGACTAACCGGTACAGTTCTCCGGCGGTGCGTCCGGCCTTCATTCCGGCTTCCATTCCGGCTTCCATTCCGGCTTTCATACCAGCTTCCATTCCGGTTTTCATTCCGGTCTCCATTCCGGCTTTCATTCCGTCCTCCATCGCCTTCGCAGTGGCCTTATTCAGTCTCTCCATCTCCCTCAAATATGCGATCATATACCTTACCGTCACCTCCGGATCTTTTTTTACCTTCACCACCATCTTATGCAGCTTCCGCAGATCCTCATTTACTGCATTCTTATAAGTCGTCTCTTCCATGTAGCGCAATAGCTGCCCAAGTGCCTCGTCCTCTACTCCCTTTGTCCCCTTCGTGTACAAAAACAGTGTCCCCGCCCCATCTTCATAGGGCATATCCGGCTCTTCCACACAGTGATTCTTTATCGTATATACCATGCGGTCCAGGCCAAAGGGATCATAGGGTACGATCATAATGATCACCACATTTTTCAGTCTGTCATAGTCCAGACCTGATTCCAGACTTCTGGCGGTGAGCTTCCCGTGGTAAAAGCGCATCCTGCGGGGCAGCGCTTTTCTGTCCGCATCGTCCTCCGTCTGGTCCGGTTCGATGTCGTAGACCGTGACATCCTCCCCGTCGCCTTCCTCCACCTCCGGTTCCAGACATACATCCAGTCTGGCTCCGTGCTGATCCGTGTCCGCTCCGTAGATCACTTTCTGAGCAGTGATGGAAAGATGCTTAAACTCCCTGCCAAATATGATCCGCAGCAGTTCCTTCACAAACTGCTCTCCAACCTCCGGGTAACTCACCATCGTGCCAAACAGAAAATCATCGAGCAGGTTCATCTCAGCCAGCCGCTTCCTGACTGCTTTCCTCTTTTCTTCTGTCTCTTTTTCTTTCATACAGTTCTCCTTTCGTATGGGGCGGAAAGAAGAGCCTGCACTCTATTCACCATTCTCCGCGATCCGCCATATTAAATCGGAAGTTTCTGCTTCCATGGAAGATTTACCTTCCATTTTCATAAACAGGGATCGTCAACCGAAATGGTTCAGATGTTCTATCAGATGTTCCCCAGATATGTGTTACTATTGTAACAGGTAATGATAAGCGGCGTCAATCAAAAATTTCTTGAGTTTCCGCAGTTTATCCACAAAAATATCAATATCGGTTTTTTATTACCATTACCGAATAGTTTTCGTACTGTTTAAATCCATAACGCTCATAAAATGGGATTGTCTTTGGGTCAGAAGGCATAATCTTTACATAAAGTCCCTTGTCTAAATATCCCATTAAACGCTTCATCAGCATATCTCCAATATGCAATCCTTGATATTTGGGGTCTACCAAAAGGTAATGAATAAATGCAACTGTTTCCCCATCATCTAATTCTCGAACCAGCCCAACCAAACATTCATTATCCCACGCGGAAATAACATGAGTTGAATTTCTCATGGCATTAACAAGTTTTTTGTGATTTACCTGATTCCCATTTTACAGACAGGAATAGCTGTTGTAATTCTTCTTCACTGAAAATCTTTGTATCTTTATATATAATCTCCACTTTATACCTCCACAAATAATATTTTTCACTTTTGAATCAAATGTTGGTGTTTTGTGCAATACAACGACAAAAGATGCCCCAGCTATTCACCTGAAGCACCTCAACCCGGTTTTGTCTTTTCACTCCGTCCCGTCCGCCGGCGTCAGAAGTCCGTACAGCACATAGCGGGCATCCTGGTAGTCGTATTCGCAGGTGGAGAGGATAACATAGTGCCCATCCCCGGGCAGCTCCACATCCGACTGAATATCGGAAACCGCGACAACCTGCGACAGATAAACGTCAAAATATTTTCCGGGATCCCTAAAAATAAGGTAGGTATCGGATGTCGCCGGAGTGAGATAGCCTGCAAACAGATCCACTCTGTAATTCTGCTCCGGCGTCAAAAGCCACATCACCGGATGGGCCTCATAAAATTCCTGATCCCCCCACTTTTTTAACTTTGCGAACATACCGCCGTTTTTCATGTGATGCCCATAGATAATCGTGTTGCAGTCCGCAAATCCCGGGCTGTTCTCCGCATCCACAAAAATGGCTCCCGCTTTGCTCTCCTCTCCGGTGTAGGAATGGTTCAGATAATAATCGTTGTCCTTCCCCTGCACCACGGGATAGTTGATATTGCTGTCCTCACAGTAGATCCAGCCCACAACCTCACTGTTTTCCGCAAGCAATTTATCAAAATTCACCTCGATGGGACAACTGATCTTTTCTTCCTCCGGCACTTCCTCCTCCACGATCTCTTCCGGTATTTCCTCCGGTTCCTCCACCGGCTCCTGCACATAAAATGCCACCGCATCCTTATTGATCTTCTCCTGCTTTCGGTACTCTATGTAAAAAATCAGAAGCTGGCTGCAAGAATATACAAAAACAGTAGAAAGAATTATCATCAATGTAGTTTTTATACTTTTTCTCATATTCTCCCTCTCTTTCTGCATCTGATCACGCAAATCATTTTATTTTCATCGTCAGTGCAATTCTCTTTTTCGGCACATCCACCGAAATGACCTGCACATCCACAATGTCCCCCACGCTGACCGCCTCTAACGGATGTTTGATATAGCGCTCCGTCATCTGGGAGACATGCACCAGTCCGTCCTGGTGCACGCCGATATCCACAAAGGCTCCGAAATCCACAATATTGCGGACGGTCCCCTTTAAGATCATGCCCGGCTTCAAATCCTCCATATCCATCACATCGCTTCTCAGGATCGGAGTCGGCATATCCTCTCTGGGATCCCTCGCAGGCTTCTCCAGCTCCTTCACAATATCCTCCAGCGTCAGTTCCCCTATGCCGAGCTCCTCCGCCAGTTTCTTTTTATCTTTGATCCTGGAAGAAAGGCTTCCGGCTTTCTTTCCGCCTGTCTTTGCCTCCCCCTGAAGCCTGCGCACATCCTCCATGGAAAGCCCCAGCTTTTCCATCAGTTTCTGAGCGGCCTCATAGGATTCCGGGTGCACGCTGGTGGCATCCAGAGGATTCTCCCCATCTGTGATCCGCATAAATCCGGCGCACTGTTCAAAAGCTTTCGGTCCCAGTTTCGTCACTTTGAGCAGCTGCTTTCTGGAGAGGAATCTGCCGTTTTCCTCCCGATACGCCACAATATTCTTCGCCAGTGTCTTCGAGATACCGGAAATATACTCGAGCAACGGCGCGGACGCCGTATTCAGGTCAACACCTACTTTATTTACCGTGGATTCCACCACTCCGGTGAGAGCCTCCCCCAGCTTTTTCTGATTCATATCATGCTGGTACTGCCCCACACCGATAGCCCTCGGCTCAATTTTTACAAGTTCCGCCAGCGGATCCTGCAGACGCCTGGCGATGGACGCCGCGCTTCTCTGTCCCACATCAAACTCCGGAAATTCCTCGGTGGCAAGTTTGCTCGCCGAGTAGACGGAAGCTCCGGCCTCGTTGACGATCACATACTGTAACGGCACATCCAGTTCTTTTAACAGTTCCACGATGATCTGCTCTGACTCCCTGGAGGCTGTGCCGTTTCCCACGGAGATCAGATCGATATGATATTTTTTGATCAGTTTCTTTAATTCTATTTTGGACTGCTCCACTTTATTCTGCGGCGCGGTGGGATAGATCACTTTCGTGTCCAGCACTTTTCCGGTCCCATCTACTACCGCCAGTTTGCAACCGGTTCGGAAAGCCGGATCCCAGCCGAGAACCACCTTGCCCGCGATCGGAGGCTGCATCAAAAGCTGTTCCAGATTTTTGCCGAACACGCTGATCGCGCCGTTCTCCGCCCTCTCCGTCAGCTCATTCCTGATCTCGCGCTCGATAGCCGGCCCGATCAGACGGCGATAGCTGTCCTCGGCAGCCTCCTTCAGGATCGGTGTGGTATACTCATTATTGACCAATATAGTCATTTTCTCCAGATAGCGGATGATCTCCTCCTCCGGCGCCTTCACTTTCACGGTCAGTATCTTTTCCTTCTCCCCTCTGTTCAGCGCCAGTATCCTGTGGCCCGCCACTTTCTTCAGAGACTCCTCATAGGCGTAGTACATCTCATACACGCTCTCCGCCTTTTCGTCCTTCGCCTCGCTGGCAAGACTGCCTTCCCTCATCGTCAGATCCCGGATAAAAGTCCGATAGTCCGCCTCATCGGAAATGGCCTCCGCCAGAATATCCTTCGCGCCCTGCAGGGCTTCCTCCGCTGTCCCCACTCCCTTTTCTTCGTCGATATACTTCTCCGCTTCCTGCTCCACCGGCTTCTTTGTATTTTGCAGTTTTATAAACAGAGCCAGAGGTTCCAGCCCCTTTTCCTTCGCCACGCTGGCCCTGGTTTTCCGCTTAGGACGGTACGGGCGATACAGATCGTCCACCGCCACCTGGGTTTCCGCCGCCAAAATCTTTTCCCGCAGCTCATCCGTCAGCATACCCTGTTCCTCAATGCTGCCCAGCACCTGCTGCTTCTTCTCCTCCAACGCCCGCAGATAGTTTAAACGTTCATACAGGTTTCGCAGCACTTCGTCGTTCAGGGAACCCGTGACTTCCTTTCTGTAACGGGAAATAAACGGGATCGTATTGCCCTCGTCGATCAGATTTACCGCCGCTTCCACCTGCCATTTCTGAACCTGCAGCTCTTTTGCGATTTTTACATTAATATCCATATACAACCATATCCTTTTCCAACTCTGTAAATTTTCTTATGCTGTCGATACTACATGGGCCTGTCTGCTGCCTATCGGATATCATATCATGAAATCGACGGTATTTCCATATCAAAAAGTGCTTTCTTTCTGCATTGTTACCCGCCTGCAAGATACCGTCACCTGATTTTCCGGAACACTTCCCTTACCTCCGTATACTCCTCTCCATTCCACAATTCCACTGTCTTTCCGTCTTCCTTCCCCGGGAAATTCTTTTTCTCATCGATCTCTGTCAGTGTTCCGTCCCAGAGATAAGTAACCTCCCAGGCGCTCCCATCCTCCTCAGTCAGGTAAAAGCTCACCTGTCTCTCCGCCTTCCCGTCCTGGCAGAGCAGATAGCTGACATACATCTCATCACACGTTTCCCGCATCTCCTCTCTCATAAACTTCTCCGCCCTCTCCGACAGCACGGGAATCTGTTCCTCAACCCTCCCAGGTTCCGCAAGAGGTGCATCGGACAACTCTACGCCGGAGTATGACGCCCACGACATATGCCCGTCTTTCGCATCGATATAGAAATAGTAGTACTGGTGTGTGATGATATCGGACCAGTTGACACAGTACGACGCCCCCCTGTCATAAATATCTTCACTGTAGTAAGAATTTTTCTCAAATCCTTCTCCGTCCACCCCGTAAATGGCGGACAGTTTCTGCGCTGCGATCTCCTCAGCCTTCCCCCTTGTGATACCGCCGCCCGCTGTGTTCACCACGATTTTTTCCTGCTCCTGCGCTTTTTTCTCAGCGATCTCAGCGGCATGTTCCCTCTCGTAACTCTCGGTATAGGCGTACTCCCGCTTTACCATAAAGTCAATGATCTGGAGAAGCTCCTCGTCCGTGAGCTCCCTCTCCGGCAGACAGAATGTGTCGGTGGATGTCAGATAACAGAATTCATAGGCTTCCGCCGCCTCCTCCGTATCTGCCTTCATCACTTCCCGCTCAGGGAAAATCCCCGCCCGATATTTTTCTCCCATTTCCCTGTAGCGTTTTTCCTCCTCCGGCGTGTAGGCTCTGGAAAATCCGCTCACCGCCGCCCTCTGTTGTGTCAGCATATCCACATAGGCATCCTTCTCCTCCTGCGGCATCTCCTCCATCCGTTCCCGCACTATGGAGTGGACAAGCGCACTCACCGGAATCACAGCCGTCCCCGCTAACACCGCAATAAATACCGCCGCCACGTTTCTCCTCCAGCCCGTGCCCGCGATACGCCGCCCCTTTGTCCTTTCTTTCACATTCTCTATAACCACTTTTCTCATCTCTTCCTTCATATGAATTCCGCTCACACAGTCTCTCAGTTCTGTTCCCATACTATTCCGCTCCTTTCTCCGACAATCTACTCCTATCCTCAAAGTTCTCCGTCTCTCTGCCGCCATACAGAGAATACCTCAGGCTTTCCCTTCCCCTCTGCATCCTTTTCCTGACCGCATTCGGCGTAATCCCCAACATCCGCGAAATCTCCGTCGTTTTATACCCCTCGATATAATGCAGATACACGACTTCCTTCAACTTCTCAGGCAGATTCATCAATTCCGTCAGCACTTCGCTCTGTTCCCGGAATTCACAGTATTCCTCCACATCCGTAAGCTGTACTTCCGGGTGCCTGCTCCTGTTTCTGTGCATGTCCCTGCATCGGTTCGCCGCCACTTTGATCAGCCACGCCTTCTCGTGTTCCCGATCCCGAAATCCCGCGGTATGTTCCATATACCTGCAGAAAGTGTCCTGCACCGCGTCCTGAGCATCCTGCTCGCTGCACAGCATGACAAGGCAGATCCTGAACAGCATATCTCCATATTTTATAACAGCTTCCTCCACCGTCACTTGTCCTCACCTCTTTTCCTTTTCACTTATAACACGCAAATGGCACGCAAAAAGTGCCATACCTTCCTGAAAATAGTTATAGCATTATCTCTGCAAAAGTGATAGAGTAGAAAACAAAAGAAAAGAGCAAAGGAGCATATCGATATGCCTTATATGACATACTCCCAATTGAAAGATTCCGCCAGATTCCGGCTTGAGCCCATCATGGGAAAACTGGTCGGCGTGACAGTCATTTTCTATGCCCTCAGGTTCGTAGCCGGACGGTTCTCTTCCGTCTTTGGCCTTTTAACGGATTCCTTTGCCCTGCAGGTGACCCTGTCCTCTATTTTTATGATTCTCGCCGGTATTATTTCTTCCTTGCTGGAGATCGGTTTTCGCTGTCTGATGTTAAAACTTTACTGCGGACGCCCGGTTTCCACCGGCGACCTGCTCTACGCTTTCACCGCTCAGATCAAAACGGCGTTGGGGCTCTCCACTGTCATGTCCCTCCTGTCTACACTGCCCCTGATACCCTCCCATGTTCTCTTTAAACGGGTGGAACTTGCCATGGAAAGTATTGCTTTGTCTTCCGATTTCAATGCCCCCGCCGCCTCCCTTCCCCCGGAACTCATGGATCTGATGTCCATCGCGTTGTTTTGCTATACGCCCGCCCTGGTTCTGGTCACCATGCTCCATCTGGTCTATTCCCAGATCTATTACCTGATGCTGGACTTCCCGTCCTTCAGCATAAAGAAGCTGTTTCGGAGCAGCCGTCTTTTGATGCGCGGTCACAAAGGTCGTTTCTTTTATATCCATGTATGCATCCTGCCCGTCTTCCTGATCGGAGGGCTTCTTACCTGCGGGATCGGCCTGCTCTGGATCACACCCTTTCTCTATGCGGTAGAGACGGAATTTTATCTTGATCTCGTGACAAAACGAAGCATGTGATTCCGCCGCATTTCCTGTGTACTGTGAGATAAAGCAGCCACCATACAGGGGGGAAGTACTATCGTGCCTTGCGGGCTTTTCAGCTGTCGTCGTCACAGCTGCGACGAGCCATTTTTCAAAGACTCTGACGATAGCGGCACAGCAGCCTGTTGGCACCGCACTCTCCTTCCCCCTGCTGCCGGGCGATGAAAAGAGCCCTTCCAGTATTACGATTACGAACACATTTCAGACAAGGAAATGTTCGATGAATACTGTCAGGGCATCAAAAACTATTCTCTCTATGATACGGGTCTGACCGCCGAGTACGGAGAGGAACTGGTCACATTGTGCACCTGTTCTTACAGCGGAAAAGATCAGCGTCTGCTCGTTGTGGGCAGACGCCTGTATTAAATCTTCACCAAAGAGGCCGTATATCCTCCCCCTCCTGTGTCCCTGTATAGGCCCAGTTCTTCCCCATATCTTCCGACTCGTAGAGTCCGTACACCCAGACGCCATCCTCGTAATAATCTCCTTCCGGCCCCTGGCTCACCAGCATATACAGTTTTCCATTCTCCTCCCAAACTTCCTCCGGCATAATAAACGGATTGTACAGAGTGCCGTCCGGCAGTTCTTTCTTTCCCGAGGGCCATGTGACCTCCTCAAAACTCACTCCGCCGTCCTCCGTCCGGTACAAACACCCCTTGCTTCCGCCGCTGTAGGCGAGGCAGGAGAAACCGGTCTTCTCATCCTCCAGAAAGTCGAGCCACTTCGCGCCGCCCCCGGCCCCCATATAGGGATCCCCATTCACGATCGCAGTATTTTTACCATTTTCCGCCTGCAGCAGAGCATAATAGCAGCTTCCCGCCGCCCGGTCAACTCCCACCATGCGCAGTTCCGTACCGTCTTTTTTCCTGTAAACACAGTCCGCCTCGTAATCAGCCCATATGGAAAGCAGCTCTTCCTGCTGCGCCTTCGCAATATCTCCGGTTTCGCCTTCCAGGCTATCCCCGTTCGCGCTGTGTGCCTGTTTCTCCCACAGTTCCAACGAATCCCGCTCTATGGCCTGATACATCGCATTATACAGTTCCGTTCTGTCATAATTTTCCAGATAGGGGGTCAGGTCAAAGTAGCATCTGTCCTCCGGTCCAAAATATCCGATCTTATCAAAACCCACGATCTTCTGCAGATCCTCCACCAGGTCACAGCAGGCTTCGCTGAAAAATTCCGACTCCCACGTCTGCCTGCCATAAAAATCCAGGACAGGGATATAACTCCCTCCCGGCTCCTTTTCCATTTCCAGGAACCTGTTGTGGGCGAAGGAAAACTGCTGAGCCAGGTAATCGAAATACGATTCCTCGTAATTGTCCGTCATCTCAGGGTCATTGTTCACAAAAAACTCAAAACCGTCCGCCTGAAAATAATACCTGCCGCCCTCTTTCCTCAGATAAGATATATCGTCATACCGGGCGGTAATCTCCGAAACGATCTCCTCCTCACTGTAGCCTTTAAACACTTCCGGCTCATCCGAAAATTCCACCGTTCCGGTACCGCCGTCCTTCCACTCCGTCTCATAGTAATACCAGCCGTAAAAGCTGAAAAGCACCATCAATGCAATGCCCGCAGCCGTAAAAGCTGTTCTGATATAATTTTTCATGGGTATATCCTTTCCTGCATCCACTTCCCCGCATCTTTCCACTCATTATACCCGATGAAAATTTAAATAACAATGGCTTTAATCGTAGAGCGACTTGCCATACTTCACTTTCCCGTATATTTTCTGTCCCAAAACGACAAACAGCGAAACAAAGAGGTACAGGGTAGACAACGCTCCCGATACCACGTCCAAAATGAAAATAAGTATATATCCTATACTCATAATACGATTCTCCTTTATATTCAACTATTCAGTTATTATATACTGGAATATAAAGAAGTTACGCTTTCTCTCCATCCTGAACATGTATGTAGCGTAAGATAACGGTATTGCTGACCACTTCGCACAATCCGTCAAAGAAAAAAACCACCTGTCTGAAAAAGAAAAGCGGCAGAAAAATTCCTGCCGACAGAATACAGGAAACAGCGGCAAAGTTCCCGCGCACGCCGGTGCGCCGAGCCGTTCTTCGGGGTGCCAGAGCATGGCTGTTCTGGACAGTGTTCTCGGGCACATAGGCCTGCTGCGCAGGCATACCCTTCTTCGCCGCATGGAGAGCAGAGGCGCCCGTTTCCCCTCCGCTCTCACAGGTTTTATCCGATAAATTCAGGTACGCAAAGGAGGAATCTGCCTGCACATTCTCAAAGCAGATTCCCAGAAAAAGGGCGCATATTGTACATAAGATCCACCACCTTCCGGCAGATCTACCATTCCTCTCAAAGCGCACGAAAATTCTCCTCCATACGGACAGATACTCCCTCTGCAGCAAGTTGTCTATGTCTCCTGCGGCGGCCTGTGGATCCATTTCAGGTACGCGTTGATAAAGGGATCCAATGCCCCGTCCATCACGGCGTCCACATTGCCCGTCTCCTCCTCCGTCCGCAGGTCCTTGACCAGCTTATAGGGCTGCATCACGTAGGAGCGGATCTGATTGCCCCAGCCGATCTCCTTGACATCACCTCGGATATCCGAGAGCTTATCCGCATTCTCCTCCTGCTTCAGCATATAGAGCTTCGCTTTCAGCATCTGCATCGCCTTATCCTTATTCTGGAACTGGCTTCGTTCGTTCTGGCAGGTCACAACAATGCCGGTGGGAAAATGCGTGATACGGATCGCCGAGGACGTCTTGTTGATGTGCTGTCCGCCTGCGCCGCTGCTGCGGTAGGTATCGATCCGGATATCCTCGTCCTTCACCTCGATATCCAGATCCTCCTCGATATCCGGCATCACATCCAGAGAGACAAAAGAGGTCTGCCTCTTGCCCTGGGCATTAAAGGGCGATATCCGCACCAGGCGGTGCACGCCTTTTTCAGATTTCAAATACCCGTAGGCATTCTCGCCGTTGATCTGGAACGTCACGGATTTGATTCCCGCCTCATCGCCGTCCAGCATATCCAACGTATCGATCTGATAGCCCTTTTTCTCCGCCCATCTCGTGTACATGCGGTAGAGCATACTGCACCAGTCACAGCTCTCCGTGCCGCCCGCTCCCGCATTTAACTTCAGTATCGCATTGTTTTTATCGTACTCGCCGTCCAACAGCGTACCGATCCGCACGCTCTCAAAAGTGCGCACAAAATCTTCCAGCTCCTGTTTGATCTCCGGCACCAGTTCTGCGTCCTCTTCCTCGTATCCCATCTCGATCAGAGTCAGAATATCCTCATACTGTCCCGACAATCCGTTCATCGTATCCACGATGTCCTTCAACCGCCTGGATTCGATCACTTTTTTATTGGAGACCTCAGGATCATCCCAAAATCCGGGCGCCTGCATTTCCATCTCCAGTTCTTCGATTCTCTTCTCCCTGTCAGCGAGGTTAAAGTGAATCCCTCACTTCCGCTAAGGGTGTCTCATAAGCAAGGAGTTCCTGCTTCATATTGTCCAGTTCTACCATTATCAGAATCACCACCTTATATTTATTTTTATTTCACTTCTATCTTCTTCCACAACAATTTTTGTACTTCTTCCCTGATCCGCAGGGGCACGGATCGTTCGGATAGATCTTCGCGGCCGCCCGCTTCACCGGAGTTTTTGCCATCGTATCGTCCTTGTTCGTTCCGGTCACCTTCGCCACCTGCTCGCGCTCCACCTTCTCTTCCACTTTCACATGCATCAGAAGGCGCACCGTATCCTCCCTGATATTCTGGGTCATCTCATCGAACATGGAGTAGCCCGCCATCTTGTATTCCACCAGCGGATCTCTCTGCGCGTAAGCCTGCAGGCCTGCGCCCTGTCGAAGCTGATCCATATCGTCGATATGCCCCATCCACTTTCTGTCGATGACCTTCAGAAGAATCACACGCTCCAGCTCTCTGATCTGTTCCGGATTCGGGAACTCCGCCTCCTTGGCCTCGTAGAGCTTCACCGCCTCGCCCTTCAGCTGCTGTTTCAGGCTGTCCCTGCCGCTTCCATTCAGGCGGTCCACCGTCACCGGCTCCAGAGGGATGATCGGGAGCAGCAGGGAATTAAGTTCGTTAAAGTTCCAGTTGTCCACATTGTTGTCATCACCGATCGCCATATCCACACAGTTTTCCGCAATATCGGTGATCATCTTGTAGATCACATCCCGCATACTCTCACCGTTCAGGACGCGCAGCCTCTCCTCGTAGATGATCTCGCGCTGCTCGTTCATCACCTGATCGTACTCCAGCAGGTTTTTCCGGATCCCGAAGTTGTTTCCCTCGATCTTCTTCTGGGCCGATTCGATGGCTTTCGTCAGGGAGCTGTGCTCGATCTCCTGACCTTCCGGAATTCCCAGCGCGTTGAACATGGATATCATTCTCTCGGAACCGAACAGACGCATCAGGTCATCCTCCAGAGAGATATAAAATCTGGACGCGCCCGGATCGCCCTGACGGCCGCTTCGTCCGCGGAGCTGATTGTCGATACGCCTTGATTCATGCCTCTCCGTGCCGATGATCATCAGACCGCCTGCCGCCCGCGCCTCCTCGTCCAGCTTGATATCCGTACCACGTCCCGCCATGTTGGTAGCGATGGTCACAGCACCGTGAATACCGGCATCCGCCACGATCTCCGCCTCCTGCTCATGGAACTTCGCGTTCAGCACATTGTGGGGGATACCGCGCCTGCGCAGCATGCCGCTGAGCTCCTCCGACGCCTCGATCGTGATCGTGCCCACAAGCACAGGCTGCTGTCTCTCATAGCACTCCGCCACCCCGTCACAGATCGCCCTCAGCTTTTCTTTTCTCGTCTTATAGACACTGTCCTGATAATCTTTTCGGATCACCGGCTTATTGGTCGGAATCTCGATAACGTCCATGCCGTAGATATCCCGGAATTCCTTCTCCTCGGTCAGTGCCGTACCGGTCATACCGGATTTTTTCTCAAATTTATTGAAAAAGTTCTGGAATGTGATCGTGGCGAGGGTCTTGCTCTCCCTCTTTACCTTCACATGCTCCTTCGCCTCGATCGCCTGATGCAGGCCGTCCGAGTACCGTCTGCCCGGCATGATACGCCCGGTAAACTCGTCCACGATCAACACCTGGTCGTCTTTCACCACGTAGTCCTTATCCCGGAACATCAGATTGTTGGCGCGCAGCGCCAGATCCATGTTGTGCTGGATCTCCAGATTCTCCGGATCCGCCAGGTTCTCCAGGTTGAAGAACTGCTCCACCCTTTTCACGCCGGCTTCCGTCAGCACTACCACCTTATCCTTCTCATTGACGATAAAGTCGCCGCTCTCCTCCCGCTGGATGCCCATGATGAAATCCATCTTGGACATCTCCTCCATATCGGCTCCCCGCTGCATCTGGCGCGCCAGAATATCGCAGGCCTCATAGAGTTTCGTGGACTTTCCGCTCTGACCTGAAATGATCAGAGGAGTTCTCGCCTCATCCACCAGCACGGAGTCCACCTCGTCGATGATCGCGTAGTGGAGGCTTCTCTGTACAAGCTGTTCCTTGTAGATCACCATATTGTCGCGCAGATAGTCAAAGCCGAGCTCGTTGTTTGTCACATAGGTGATATCGCAGTTATAGGCTTCCCGTCTCTCCTCGTTTTTCATCTGGTTCAGTACAACGCCCACCGTCAGTCCCAGAAATTCGTGGACCTGTCCCATCCATTCCCGGTCACGGTTTGCCAGATAATCGTTGACCGTAACAATGTGCACGCCCTTTCCCTCCAGCGCGTTCAGATAGGCAGGCAACGTGGAGACAAGGGTCTTTCCCTCACCGGTGCGCATCTCCGCGATACGTCCCTGGTGCAGGATAATTCCGCCGATCAGCTGTACGCGGTAGGGCTCCATATTCAGAACCCGCCTCGCCGCCTCTCTCACCACCGCAAAAGCCTCCGGCAGAATATCATCCAGCGTTTCACCCTCGCCCAATCTCCTCTTAAACTCTTTTGTCTTCTCCTTTAGCTGTTCATCCTCCATGTCCATCATGTCGTTGCGCATAGATTCGATCTTATCCACGATGGGCATAATCCGTTTCAGCTCTCTCTGGCTGTGGGTGCCAAAGACTTTATTGATCACATTCATGATTTGCCTCCGTCTAAAACCTCAATTAAAATATTATAGCAGAAAACCTTCGTGTATTCAACTAAAAAGATGTCCGCCCTCTGTTTCCCCGGAAAATTTGATTGCTCTCACCCGGTTCCTGATGTAATATGTATATACGGGTGTTTGACACATCAGTAATCAAAAACGTATCTCTAAGCCTTGTAATAGGCTTATTTTTTTGTCAACTTTTTTGTTTTATTATCTAGTAATGTTTAGTGATGTGTAGTATACTGATAACAGAGGTGATAATCACCCGAGTTTGCCACTTGCTAAATAAAACTAAATAAAAAATTTCCTTATTTTACAA
>CANRWP010000028.1 GCA_947643595.1 uncultured bacterium
GCGGAGGAACATACGCGCAGGACGGACCAGCTCATCCTCTCCGGCGCAAAGGGAAAAACTACCGTATATCTTGCCAAGATATCAGCCGGCGTTACGGTCTCCCTCGCCTCCGGCGCTCTTATGGTGCTCGCCTCCGCCATACTTACTCTCGGAATCTACGGTACCGACGGCTTTCACATGCAGCTTCAGGTCACTCCCTACCCGTTCTCCCATCCGCTGACGATAGGCGCCGCCTGCCTTATCATGTGCGGCATCTCGCTGATCCTCTCGATTTTTATCGGCATTTTCGTCATGGTTCTGTCGGAATGCCTCCACAGCGGCATTGCCGCCATGTCGGCCACAGTGGCGCTCATCCTCATCGCCCTGATAGGCAAAGTGCCCGCACAGCACCGGGTTCTCTCTCAGCTTTTTTGCTGGCTGCCCTTTTCCTTTCTGAATATCCGGAATGTCTTTGATCTGAGGACGCTGCCTGTTTTCGGCCACTGCCTGCTCTCCTGGCAGATCGTGCCGGTGCTTTATCTTCTCTCCTCCGCCCTGCTCGCCGCTGCCGGCAGGAGAGTTTATCAGAGATATCAGGTGTCGGGGAGATGACATCCAACCGCTGTCACCGTCTCCTTTTGTAATGCCCGATCTCTGTCTCCGGGAAATGTTCTTTCAGATATGCCAGTACCTCCTGCACATCCTCCGCATGTTCCATGCGCAGTTTGTGCTCCCTCTCCCGCTGATCGATCAGCATCAGATAGTGTTCGGTCACGGGAAGGTCTCCCGACTCACCGCTCTCGATCCGCAGGTACGCCTTTCTGATCTCCTCATAGGCGATGGCTTTTATCCGGATAAAATAGCGGTAAAACAGGAAATTTTCCCCCAGGCGGACCTCCGCCGCCTTTTTCCCCCTCCGAAACTCTTCTCTGAGCGCCTCCTCGGCAACGCTCCCGGCAAGAAGCTTTATTTTCATACAAAGTTTCTCCTCTTTTCATCTGTTCTGTATCCGCGGCGGATCTGAAAATCAAATTTGAACAGGCAGAAGATTTTTTGCGCAGCTGTTCCCTGAAAACCTCACAGGGCATTATATATTATATATCCTTTTTATTCTGCCTCCCGGATGGAGATCCCCAGCTCCTCCAGCTGCGCCTCGTCCACCACGTTGGGCGTCTCGCACATCAGATCCGAGGCATCCTTCACCTTCGGGAAGGCAATCACCTCCCGGATGCTGTCCGCGCGCGCCAGAAGCATCACGAACCGGTCCACGCCGTAGGCAAGCCCTGCGTGAGGCGGCACACCGTACTGGAAAGCGGAGAGCAGATAGCCGAACTTCTCCCACGCCTTCTCCTGCCCGATGCCGAGTACCTCGAACATCTTCTCCTGGATATCGTTCTGGTGGATCCTGACGGAACCGCCGCCCAGCTCCACACCGTTTAAGACGATATCGTAGGCCTTCGCCCGCACTCTGCCCGGATCGGAGTCGATATACTGCCAGTCCTCCTCCATCGGCATGGTAAAGGGATGGTGCATCGCCATAAACCGGTTCTCCTCGTCGGACCACTCAAGGAGCGGGAACTCCGTCACCCAGAGGAATTTGAACTGGTTCGGATCGTACAGGTTAAGCTGCTTTCCGAGTTCCAGACGAAGCTGTCCGAGGACGCCCCAGACGATCGTATTTTTATCCGCCGCGAAGAGCAGAAGGTCTCCGTTCTCTCCGCCCATCGCCTGAATCAACGCCGCAGTCTGTTCCTCCGTCAGGAATTTTGTGAAAGAAGACTTCACCGCGCCGTCCTCCCCGATACAGAGGTAAGCCAATCCCTTCGCGCCGCTGCCCTTCGCCATATCCACCAGCGCGTCGATCTTCTTTCTGGGCATCGCCCCCTGTCCCTTGACATTGATGCCCCGCACGGAACCGCCGTTTTCCAGAGCGGAAGTGAAGACACCGAATCCACAGTCCCTCACCACTTCTGACACATCTGTCAGTTCCATGCCGAAACGGGTATCCGGCTTGTCGGAACCATACCGATCCATCGCCTCCTGCCATTTGATCCTGGGCAGAGGGAGCTGTACCTCCAGCCCGATACTCTCTCTGCACACATACTGGATCAGCCGTTCGTTCACATCCAGCACATCTTCCACATCCACGAAGGAAAGCTCCATATCCGCCTGGGTAAACTCCGGCTGCCTGTCCGCCCGCAGGTCCTCATCCCGGAAGCACCTTGCGATCTGGAAATACCGGTCGTAACCGGAACACATCAGGAGCTGCTTGTAGAGCTGAGGCGACTGGGGCAGGGCATAGAAATTCCCCGGATGCACTCTGCTGGGCACCAGATAGTCCCTCGCCCCCTCCGGCGTAGAACGGCACAGGATCGGCGTCTCGATCTCCAGAAAACCTTCCTTTGCCATAAATTCCCGCATCGCTGTCACCATCTTGCTGCGCAGCATCAGTTTCTCCTGAATATCAGGCCTTCTCAAATCGAGGTATCTGTATTTTAAGCGGATCTCTTCCTTCGTCCTGCTCTCCGCCTCGATGGGGAACGGCGGCGTCTCCGCCTCCGCCAGTATGCGCACCTGCTTTGCCCGCACCTCGATCTCGCCGGTGGCAAGGTTTTCGTTCACCGCACCGCCGCGCTTTTCCACAACGCCCGTCACCGCGACCACAAACTCGCTGCGCATCTTCTCCGCCTTCGCGAAAGCTTCACTCCCGCAGTCCGCCTCCTCAAAGATGATCTGCAAAATGCCGGAACGATCCCGCAAATCCACAAATATAATGCCGCCCTTGTTCCTCTGTTTCTGCACCCAGCCCATCACGGTAACGGTCTCCCCCGCGTTCGCCGCCGTAAGTTCCGCACAGCGATGGCTCCTTTTTAATCCCTGAATTGATTCTGCCATGATTCACCCTTCTTTCTTTGGAATATATACCGCTCCCAATGTCATTAAGTTAGCATCTTAACTCAGCCGTGAGGAACATAAAATGCTCAAGGAGCCCGTTAAAAAACGTCGGCACTTAACGAGGTCCCTCACGAGTTTAGTGTCCGTTACGTTTTTTACCGAGCGAAAGCGTGGCGACGGAGCATTTTATGTTCTTCACGGCGTCCGGCAACCGTTAACTTAATGACATTGATACCGCTCCTATAACAAGACGCTCCCTCAATACTTCAGCGCCTCCCTGTAAAACTCCTCAAACTCCGTATATCCCTGCTCTTTCAGCTGCTCCTTCTGGAATTTCTTATTCTTGTTCATCCGCGCGACAAGCACTTTCTTCCCGGCTTCCCGCTCCTCCTGGGCCTGTCTCATGACCTTCGTCATCACCTCCGCGGAGATCCCCTTCTCGATCAGGTAGGCTGTCTTCTCCGCCGCTCCCGGCACCTTGAATCCGTTCTCCAGCAACAGCAGGATGATCCGCTCGAACCCGATGGAAAATCCGCAGGCCGGCACATCCTTCCCGGTAAACTTTCCTACCATCTTGTCGTAGCGCCCTCCGCCCCCGCAGCTTCCGCCGAACTGAGGCATGGCGATCTCAAAAATCGTGCCCGTATAGTAGGACATGCCCCTCACCAGCGTGGGATCAAAGACCAGCTCAAAGAAATCTCCCTTCGAAGCGTTCACACTCTCCAGGATCTCCTGAAAGCCTCTGCTCACTTCCTCCGGCAGATATTCATCCAGTTTCCCTGTTATACAGGCGGCTTTATCCTCCGCCTTCCCCATTTCTTCAAACAGGCTCAGGTATTTTCCCACGACCGCTTCCCCGTATCCTGCCCGGAGAAGTTCCGACTTTACGCCGTCCAGGCCGATCTTGTCCATCTTATCCAATATAATGAAAACCTCATCATAGCTCTCCTCGGCAAAACCGCTGTATGCCGCCATCGCCTTCAGTATCTGCCTGTCGTTGATGCGGATCTGAAAATCCCGAAAGCCGAGCTTTCCGAGCGTCGTCGTAGTCGCCAGGATCAGTTCGATCTCCGCCAGGTTCGAAGCCTCCCCCAGAATGTCGATATCGCACTGCATAAACTGACGGTATCTTCCCCGCTGGGGCCTGTCCGCACGCCATACATTGCCCATCTGCAGCGCCTTAAAGGGTGCGGGCAGATCGCCGCTGTGCGCCGCATAATACCGGACAAGGGGTACCGTCAGATCGTACCGCAGACCGCCGTCCACGAGATCTTCCTCCCTCAGATCTCCCTCCAGTTTCAGCTTCTCACCGCGCTTTAAGATCTTGAAGATCAGCTTCTCGTTCTCACCGCCCGCCTTGCAGTTTAAATTTTCCAGATGCTCCACGGCAGGGGTTTCCATAGAAGTAAACCCGAAGCTCCCGTAGGTCTCCTTTATCAAACCTATCACATAATCCCGAATTTCCATCTCCTCCGGCATAATATCCTTCATGCCGGTAACCGGTTTTTTACTCAATGCCATTGTTTTTCTCCCTGTACTTTATTTCTGCTCTATCTTACAATGAATTACCACATTTTTCAACTCTTCTCACCGGAAAAAACAAAAATAGTATTATAATTTTATTTTATATGGTATAATAAATGAAATTATCTGGTTTTTGATTCTATGTGACACATAAGGAGAAATTTGACATGAGTGAAGCATTCCATATTATCAGCGACGGTTCCTGCGATCTTCCCCCGACACTGGCCCGGGAAAAGAATATTACGATCGTGCCATTTTATGTCTCTTTCGACGAGGAACACTATCTCCGGGAAAATGTGGAGATCGATGTCAGGGATTTTTATCAGCAGATGATAGACAAAAAGGGCGTCTACCCCAAATCCTCCATGCCCTCTGTCAGCGATTATGAGGAGGCCTTCCTGCCCTTTGCGAAGGAGGGAATTCCCGTGATCTGCATCTGCATCACCACAAAATTCAGCGGGTCCATGCAGTCGGCCCTGAATGCCAGGTCCATGATACTGGAACGCCTGCCGCACGCCGAGATCACAGTGATCGACGCCACCGTCAACACCGTCCTGCAGGGACAGTATGTGCTGGAGGCCGCCGCTCTGCGCGACAGCGGCGCAGGCTGCCGGGAGACCGTCGCACGCCTGGAGCAGATCAAACGCACCGGCAGGATCTTTTTCACGGTGGGAAATATGGAATATTTAAAACACGGCGGCAGGATCGGAAAGGTAGCCGCCCTGGCCGGCGGTATTCTGGACATCCGCCCGGTCATCACCTTAAAAGAAGGCGAGATCTTCCCCTCCGGTATCGACAGAGGGCGGAAACGCACCCTGCAGAAAGTGATGGAACTTTTGCTGGAATATCTGAGAGAGAGTTCCCTCCCCATCGAATGTTACAGTCTCGCCGTCGGATACGGTTACGATTTGGAAGAGGGCGCTGCCTTCCGGGACCACGCCCTCCTCACGTTAAAAGAAAAAGGATTTTCCATCGATGAGATTCCCGTTTACCAGATCGGCGCCACGATCGGCGTCCACACCGGCCCTTATCCGCTTGGCTTCGGGATCATCGAGAGAGGGATCCACGACTGGAACATCAGAGCATAAGGCGATAGATCGCTTTCAGATCCTCCTCGTCCAGCGAAACGAAACCGCCGATATGCCCCTCTCTGCCGTTTCCGTAACAGGCAGTGTGCGCCATCCTCTCGATATCTTCCTCCTTTGCCCCGAGTTCTTCAAAGTTCCCCGGCATACCGATGGATTTTAAGAACCGGCGCAGAGCCTCTATGCCGGCCTTTGCAGTCACTTCCGGATGCGCAAAATCCATGGAGCATCCCCAGACCCGGACTGCCAGCTGCGCGAAGCGCTTCACATCGTGCTGCATCGTATAGGTCATCCACGCGGGGAACACCACCGCCAGACCGGCGCCGTGGGCACAGTCGTATATGGCGGAGAGTTCATGCTCCATGTCGTGACTCGCCCAGTCCTGTCCGCGTCCCACGCCGCAGCAGTTATTGTGTGCCAGCATACCCGCCCACATAATATTTGCTCTCGCCTGATAGTCGTCCGGATTTTCCATCACCTTCGGCGCCTCGTGGATCATAGTGGACAACAGTCCTTCAATCATGCGGTCCGTCACTTCCACATCCGTCGTGTTCGTAAAGTAGCGCTCGAACAGGTGCGCCATAATGTCCGTAATACCGCAGGCTGTCTGGTAAGCAGGAAGCGTCTGCGTCAGCGCCGGGTTCAGAATCGAAAAGGACGGGCGAAGCGCCTCCCCGTGGCCGCCTCTTTTGAGCATCCCCTCCTCCTTTGTAATGACGGAGTCCGGACTTCCCTCGCTGCCCGCCGCCGCGATGGTCAGCACCGTGCCGATCGGAAGCGCTTTCTCCACATCTTTCCCCTGGTAAAAATCCCAGAAATCCCCGTCGTACACCGTGCCCGCCGCGATCGCCTTGGAGGAATCAATAGTACTGCCGCCTCCCACTGCCAGCACGAAATCTACCTTTTCTTTTCGGCACAGCTCAATGCCCTCGTATACCAGCCCGCTCCTCGGATTCGGTCTTACACCGCCCAGTTCCACATAGGAAATGCCTTCCGCTTCCAGCGACCTTTTCACACGTTCGAGAAGCCCGGAGCGCACCACGCTGCCGCCGCCGTAGTGGATCAACACTCTGCTGCCGCCAAAGCGCTTCACATATTTTCCCGTATTGTTCTCCTCATCTTTTCCAAACACAAAATAAGTAGGACTATAAAAAGTAAAGTTTTCCATCTCATTTCCTCTCTTTTCTCTTTTTTATATGACTACTCTGTCTATCCTAACACAGGACACGGTCTCCTACAAGGCATCGGGGAAAATAATCCCGGCCTCACGCCGCATCTCCTCCATCACTCCGATCACGTTCCGCGTGACCTCCAGACCCTTTCGGATCGTGCCGTAATTCTCCCGCAACAGCAGACTTGTCATATTCCGTACTTCATAGAGCCATCTGTCCGGTTGATCCTGCAGATTAAAAGAACTTTCTCCCTCCCTTGTGCAGAGTCGGACATTCGTCATCCCGTTCGCTCCGCCTTCGATGTAGAGATATCCCTTCTCTCCCTGGATCTGGACGCAGTTCTCTCCCCAGGTATCCTTTGCCCCCGCACATTCGCTGACAAAGTCTGGATACTGCAAAATGGCGATACCGGAAGTGTCCACGCCGGTCCGGCACATATTGGGATAGTAGACGGCTCTCTGCGGCTTTCCAAACAGTGCCACATTCAGATACACATTGTAATAATTAATGTCCTGCAGACATCCACCCGCAAAATCAGGGCTGAACACATTGGGGACTTCCCCCGCAAGGAGCTTATCATACCGGCTGGAATACTGGCTGTAAGACGACAGCACAAGGCGGATCCTGCCGACCTCCGGGAGTTTTTCTCTGACAATGCTCAGATTCGGGAAAAATGCCGTAGGGGTCGCATCCGCCAACACCAGTTGCTTTTCTTCCGCCAGCGCGATCAGTTCCTCCACCTGTTCCTCCTGCGGACACATGGGTTTCTCACAGATCACGTTTTTTCCGTGCAAAAGCGCTGCCTTCGCCTGCTCATAGTGCAGGTTGTTGGGCGATGCCACATAGACAAAATTGACCTCCTTATCGGACAGCATTTCCTCCAGCCGGGTGTACACCTTCCGGACTCCGTATTTATCCGCCAGCTCCCGCCCTTTCGCTTCTGTTCTGGAATAGACCGCCTCCAGAGAAATACCTTCCGTAATCTGCACCCCGTCCAAAATAGACTGCACAATAACACCGGAACCTATTGTTCCGAGCCTGATCTCATTCATACAATTCCTCCTTCTGTTCAACTCCTTATATGACATGATTATAACACACGCCGCCCTGAGATGTCACTTGTCAAACTGCACTCAGGAAAAAACCGTCCTCCTTACAGCGTTAAAAAGGATTGTCGCTGGCCCCATAGCCAAAGTTGACGACCGTGCTCTCTCCGTAAGCCTCCCAGACCTCCAGATAATCCTTTTCCGCGACATTCTCCTTCATGCCGTCCTCCCCTGTGCGCATATAGGAAGCGTTTCCGTCCGCGTCAAAGGTTTCCTCGTACTGCGAGGATCGCCACCGCAGATTTTTGCGGTCAAACTCATAGACCGCAACGCAGTGCTCTCCGGCCGTATAAATACATTTATCCCCATAGCTGACCGGATAGGCCGTCCCCAGACTCTCTATCTGCTCCAGCGTATAGATCGTCCCGTCCACACAATAATATACTCTGCAATATAGCGCCGCGTCATGTCCGTTGTCGTCGTCATAGGTCATATCCGTAGTAAACAAAACATCGTTTTTTTCACCGATATCCCGCAGAGAAAACTGCTCCTCATCCCCGAGTCCCGCAATGATATCTCCGTACATTTCTTCATTATTCTCCGCTCCGCTGTTTCCGCATCCCGACAACAAAAACATAACCATCACCAATATCAGCAACAGATGTCCGTAATTATATTTTTTCATCCTTCTTTCTCCTTCCGGCATACCGCCCGTCATCTCTTCCTGCTTCCCCAAATATAACACAGGCACAGTACAACTCCCACCGCTCCCGCCAGAATGGCCGGAATCAACAGTCCTCCATAATTCATCGGCGCCGCCTCATAGTTTCCGGTCACCATGTACCGGTACAAAATATACTCCAGGCTTACCGCAGCGCTCTCCAGCATCCTCTCAAATCCCGTCAGAAGAATGCCGATCGCCAGAAACAAAAACCCGCTGCACAACAACAGGTTCATCCTTCTGTTGTGGGCGTTGATCCGCACCATATCCTCCAGTGTGATCTGTGTACCTTTCTTTTCCACAGTCTTGTTCCCATCTCCATCGCTTTCCTCCAGCAGTAATTCTTCCAAAGAAGTCTGCAACAGGACGGAAAGTCTTACCACACTCTCCACATCCGGCATTCCGGCACCATTCTCCCACTTTGACAGTGTCTGCCTGGAAATACTCAGCTTTTCCGCCAACTGCTCCTGCGTCATGCCGGAAAGCTTCCGCAGCTGATAGATCTTTTTTCCCAATTCCATACTGCACGCTCCTTTTCTTCCTCCGTTTGGATCGACCCGCGCATGCCCGGCTCTCTCCCTGCTGACATCATTTTATCCCGATACAGGCAAAAAAGTAAAGCAACAGACGCTTACATTCTCGCCCCACATCTTTACAGAACAGGCTTTCGGCAAAAAGCAGCCTGACACTGCCAGACTGCTCTCCATTCTTTACCTCCTCCGCTAACGGGAAACTTCCCTCTCCCGCCTCTGTCCGGAGGCTTTCTTTTTCGCGCTCTTTTTCTTTCGCCTTTTTCTCTTTTTCTTCTTTTTCTTTTTTCTGCCTGAAGATTTATCGTACCGTCCTCTCTCTACGACGGAAAAGAAGATGCAGACGCCCAGAACTATCGCTGCGGCTATGCCGATGACGATGATAAGGGACCTGTGCTCTTTGATCTGGTCTCCCAGACTGCGCACTGCGCCGCCCTTCTCCTGATCCAGCCTGATCTCCCCGGAACCGCCGCTCTCTCCGCCCGTGGTCAGGCTCTCGCCGCTCCCGCCGGAGGACTCCCCGCCTATCACTATGGCAGAAGGACCGTCCTTTGGATCGATCACCGACACCTTGCCGCCCCCCGTGAAATCTGTCCGGTCCGTTTTTTTACCTCCCGGTCTCAAAGCTCCTGCAGTTCCACCCGCTGCGCCTGCCGCTGTCCCTGTTATCTTTCCCTTTCCTGAGATCACGCCCGCCAGAATAGCCTCGGCATTCAGCGGATCGTTCACAAACCGGGTAGTCTCATCATACAGCCCCTGGTTCATGTTGTTCTTTTCAGAGCTGCCGCTCTCCTTTTTATCGCTTCCGCCGCCTGCGCCGGATCCCCCATTTCCTTTATCCGCCCCGGCGTTTTCGCCGCTCCCGCCGGAGGCATTTCCGATTTCCACCCGGATGGGCGCTGACACATTTTCTACGAGCGGATCTTTGCTCCCGTAGGAGGCGTTCGCCGTGTGGAATGATCCCTCGCGGTAGCCGATCTCCACCGCCATGGGCCCTGTCTTACCGGCGCTGATATGCACCTTCCCCAGATTCAGATTTTCTCCTGTAAACAGACTCCCTGCCGAAGCGACATAGACATCCAGCAACTTTGTCTCCTCATTGTAGATATAGCCGCATTCCGTGCCGGCAAGAGAGGGAGAAAACTGAAATTCCACCGTCGCCGCATCCTCCGGTTCCACCGTGAGGGATACACTGACCGCCGTGATCTTCTCCTGGTCCGCTCTGCCCATCGTCAGAGATATGTCCGCTCCTCCTTCGGACTGCGTGATCGTCACGGCATCCTCCCCCGCCGCCAAAACCCGCAGCGGGAAAAACGCCAGACATAAAAGCGTGCCGAAAAGTAATCCATATTTTATTTTTTTTGATCTGCGCCTCCTGCCCCTGCAGGACATACTGTTCAGCATATGCTACTCTTCCTTATCGTTCCTGAGTGAAATGCGCGGCAATTCCTCCGGTATCACCAGGGCCGCGGTATCGCTCACCACTCTCTGTCCTTCGTTGGTCAGAGCATTGTCCACACGGTAGAGCTGTGCGCGTACTTTCTTTCCGCCCAGATCCGCCCGCAGTCCTTCCTCTATCCAGTAGATCCATATCCCATCGCTGACTTCGCCCATCATGCCATCGTTGTCGGGAAGTTTTGCCAGGATGATCTGCTCTGCTTCCAGTTCCCCGTCATTATTCAGACCGCCGACAATGCTGCCCTCCTCATCGTAGAGCACTACCATGTTGTAGGCGGGATTTCCCTTGTAACTTCCGGTAAAGATCAGGGATCCCCGAGGAATCACTTTGCCCTCCGCATAGGTATAATCTTCCTGAAGAATGCCGACTGCTCCCTCCGTACTGTTCTCTTTCGCTCCGAAGGTGATATTATCTCCCGCAGGCCCTAACAGATCGATTTCAGAAACAGCCATTGTGCTTTGTCCTGCCGCCCGCAGCCGCACATACGCCGCATCGTAGGTACAGATCCAGGGATCTTTATCCGCATTCTCAAAATAGACCGTCTGACTTCCGACCTCATTTTTAAACCTTCCCTTTTTCACATTGGTCCAGTTGCTGCCGTCCTCACTCACGTCAATCTCATATTTCCCCACCGGGGTTCCCGCATCCAGCGTATATTTCAGTCCACATACCGCGCGTTCCCGTCCGAGTCCGATCACGATCTGCGCATCGCCCTCCGCCGTCTTTCCGGTATAGGTATTTTTATAATCATTATCCGCCACCCGGCTGACGGTCAAAACAGGTTCCGGCTCGCAGGGATCTTCCTCCACTCCTTCCCCTGCCGCATCCTCCTCGGAGGTCATATTGGTCGTCACTTCCCACATCGACTTATCCAGGCTGCCGTCGTGGGATATCTTTACGTCGCCGATCTTTTCCGTGTTGGAACGGAAGCCGAACTGATCCACCGCCGTCGCCTCATAGGTCAGCACTCTGTTGTTGATGGAGGACACATGATCCACATATGTGGTATCCGTCGTAAAGCCTGCCACCTGCCTGTTCTGCCTTCCGTTTTCATAGTAGACTCTGGTGATCTCGTAGCCTAACACCGACGCCGGATCAGCCGTGCACCGGATCGATACCTTCACCTCGTTCGACGCACCGGTACCTGTCTTCACACTGCTGTCAGAGCTTATCACATTCTCCCCTTTGACGGAGCCCGTAATCCCCTTCTCCATCTCGTACACTCTGGCATCGTCGGTCAGATAGTACAGCGCCCGTTCCTCCTTCTCAAACTGCGACGCGTAGCGGACCGTCTCCTCATCCGGCACAAGTCCCCAGCGCACAAAGAAATCCGTCAGATCCTTCTTCGCCGCCGCACAGGCCAATCGCATAAAATTCTGATCGCTGCCGCCGTCCAACTTTAATCCGCCCTCCGCCGACGCCGGATTTCTGCTGTAGGAATCCACCCTGGCATAGAACAGATTCTCCAGCTGTTCTTCATAACTGTCATAAGTCTTATAATTGTAATCTCTGTCGTAGGCGAGATGGAGCTGCCAGTACATCGCAAGATGCGTGAATACATTCGTCGGATGCCCCACCGTTCCGGAGGTCACTTTCTCATATACTTTATTGTAGTCAAAACGCACCGTATCGTTGCTGTCCTTCGACCTGGTGAGCTGCGCAAAATAGTTGTTGGTCACTTCGGCTATGGCATAATTGCCCTGGTTGATATTGTGGCCTATCTCATGGCTGATCCCCCAGCCGAAATAATTGCCGTCCACATATCTGCCCTTTTCATCGGCCTTCACCGGCTTTCCGGAAGAAAGCCCGCTCACAGACCCCCACTCTATACCGATATGGTTTCCGGAAGCGTACATGAAGGCTCCCGCAAACATTCTCATATATCGGATGTTTAAATGGCGCGCAGGCAGCCTGTCCGTAGACGGCACGCCCTCCCCGGCTCCCAGCCCCTTGTGCTGATAGAACAGTTCCATCATCCCGTCCATAGCAAGCAATGACTGGTTCAGCTTCTCGGCGCGCTCCTCCGTGGTGCCCCCTCCCAGCCCCGCCAGAATCTGTTTCGCGGAGACGGACAGCATCATCTGATCCAGCACGATATCCGTGGCGCCCAGAACACAGTTCTTCTCATCGTAGGTCCTGTTTACCTTATTTCCCTCCGGCGCCGTCTCGTGAATCTCCCTGTGGGCGTTCTCCAGATTTGCCACATGCTCCTCCAGCTCTTTGACATAGGCGCCAATCAGTCTCTTTCTCGTCTCTTCATCCGTCACACCGTGGAGATCCAGCACCGGTTCCTTTGCGCCGCCGCTCACCCGCACCGCATATCTGTCCTCATCGCTGTCCCCCGTGTACTCGACATAGAGCGCTCCGCCGCCCTCGGCGGCGATAGTCTGAAGCTCCGGTATGGTGATCTCGTTTCGTCCCACTCTCAGGGTTGCCACCTTCGACGCGAAGGAAGCTGCCTCCGCATGATACTGGGTCGCGATCAGATTGAGCCTGGATTCCGTTCCCGTCTTCAGTTCGTCATGCCCCACATAGATCACAAGCTGTTCTCCCTCGTAGGCTGTGACACCCAGAGGCTGCCATCCATTCAGTCCGCTGAATCCGAGATGTCCGTCTTTTTTGCTGTTGATCTTTGGATCCACCATCACAATATCATCAAACTCTTCCGTCAAAAGTCCTCTGGCGTTATCCAACTCCCGCTGAAGCATCTCCCGCTCGGGGTGATATTCTCCGCTGGCCTCATCCTTCGTATCAAGACGTTTTTGCAGATCGTCTATCTTCTCTTTTGTCACATCCGCCTGCAGTTTTGTGTGCAGATCATCGGCGTAAAGCGCCATAATATCGTCTTCCATACTGTCGTAGTGGTAAAAATTCACTTCCGCCACAGTGATATTGCGCAGGGCATAAGCTCTGGCAAAACCAAGCCTTATTTTGTTGGCCTCCACTGCCTGATTTAACTTGATCAGATAATATTTCCGTCCGTTTTTGTCCATCCTCTGCATGACGGAGACATTTTCCGCGTAGGTTCCGTCCGGATGTTCCTTATCATAATAGTACACGGATACCTTCCCGTAGGATGCAATATCCTCCGGTTCCGCGAAAGTGATATAGTTCATCTTATAATAATCATCCAATGTAAACAAGAGCCCTTTGCTCCCGGATACATATTCCGCGCCGTCATCCCAGTCCGAAACCTGATAGTAGGAAGCAGCGTCTTTGTCCGCAACGCCGGACGCGCTCCGATCATCCTGATCCAAAACGCTTCCCACCATGGTGCCCCTCATATGGGATACGCTGACGATATGGGCGCTGAGTTTCCCCTTTCCATTGGAAGTGTTCAGAAGTTTATAATTCGGCATCTCCGCCGGTTTTATCGTTGTCGTCCTCACTTCCGAGGTGAGGGAGGGTGCGCTCTCGCCTATATCGTTGACACCCGTCACATAAATCTCGTATGTGGTCAGTTCCTTCAGCCCGTAGATCACATACCGGTTTTCCTTCACGCCGGCGATCTTTGCATAGGAGGTCTTCCCGGTCTCCCTGTAATATATATTGTAACTGTCTGTGTCTTCCATCAACTTCCAGGACAGGCTGATGCGGGAGGCTCCCACCGACGCCTTCAGATTGTCCGGCGCGTCAGGCTTCTTCGTCACCACCGGCACCGCCTCAGTCTCATCGCTCCAGGGACTGGTCCAGGTGCCGTTGACAGAGCGCACCTTCACTTTGTAGACGACCCCGTTTTGCAGTTTGTCATTCTGAAAGGATTTGACCTGCAGCCCGTTGGAGGCCGCACGCTTTCTCTCCGATACGCCGTCTCTGCTGATCTCCACCTCATAACCTGTCACATTCCGCCCAGGATCCCAGCTCACCTGAAATCCCTTGTTCTCCAAAATCACCCGGACGTTCTCCGGTTTGTCCAGATCCGGTTCCGGAATACGGTTTTCCGTATCGTTGAGGAACTCCACCCGGGTGATCTCCGCCAGATTGCCCCCAAATGTGCCGGTGATCTTTATCGTAATCCTTTTCACCGCCGTCCGTCCTCCCAGATCGATCCGCAGAGGAGCTCCTTCCGCCTCTTCCTGCAGGGACGCCGTTCGGACCGCCGACTGCACTTTTCCGTCCACGATCACAAATTTCACCGGCTCTGTCTCCGTCTCCACGGTGATCTCACCCTGTTTGATTCCGTTTCCTCCGACAGATATCTCCACCTCTTCCATCTGCACGGGCTCAGACGCACTTCCCCCCTCCAGATTAAAACCGATCTCCACCGGATTTTCTTCTGAAATATCTCCGCCGTTTTTGTTTTTCAGCTGAACCGGCGCACCGCCTCCTGTTAGGAGCAAGTCCACGTCCCCGGTGAGCGCTGTGCTCTCCTCATTGATGTTTACCTGTACCGCGCCGGCGGGAACCGCACCCGTCACCGATGCGCTGACATCCGCCTTCTGATCCAGTAGACTTTTGCTGTTTGTGTAATACTGCAGATCCACCAGATCCGTCTTCCCATCCTTGTCCAGATCCGCAGCACCTACGCTTCCTTCGCTGATGGCTTTCAGTATCTCGTTCTTATCCGCCCCGTCTATTTTTCCATCTCTGTTGACGTCCCCAAGCAATATCACTCCGGGATGGGGAGCCCCCGCCTCATATGCCACGCCGGGCAGCTCCACCGCTCCCGTGTAGACTTCAAGCGTCCGCACATCGCTCCCCACCAGAATATCCTGTTCAAAAGGAAGAAAACCGTAATTGTCATCGCTCACCGCTGCGCGCAGGCGATATGTACCGGGCTCTAACTCCTCAAAAAAGACCTCCTTTTTCTCCGGTTCCGCATCCGAATTTTTCGGCAAAACCACAGCCCTTGTCGCCCCCGATACCTGCCCCGAGGCATCCTCCAGTGAAATGTTAAGCGCAATATCCTCATAGACTGGCAGAGCGTTCATCAGATAAACTTTCACGCCGCCCTTCGCCCCGGCAGGCGTTTTATCATTCCAGTCCTTGTCTTCCTGCACCGGGGAAATCGTCTCCTTCACATCGTTTCCGGACACCGCATCCGCATCCTCTTCTGCCGTCTTCTGCGTCTTTCCCGCATCCTGCTCCGCCGTCTTCTGCGTCTCCGTCCCCTCAGCTTCTTTTGCTCCCACCGGAAGGACACATCCCGCGATCAGGCAAAACACCAGCAGCCATGCCATCGTCTTTTTCATGCTCTTCTCCTCTTTTTTCATCGTTTATCTGTTAACAGTTTTTCTTTGATAGACTTCAGTTCTCTCTTGAAACTCTCCTGTCCGATATCCGCCCCCACAACTCCGAACACTGCAAACACTGTGGACGCCGCCTGCGCCTTGGGATCCCGCAGGGACAGCTCCCCGCTTCTCACTCCTTCCTCCAAAAGCGCCGTGAGCTCCCTCGTCTGCACATAAAAATTTTTAAGCCGCATCTGATCCGTCAAAAATCTGACCCTCTCCCGGTCCTTCGCATACGCTTCCGCCTCCCTGCGGTCACCGGAAAAGTAAGTTTCACACAGAGCAAATATCCTGTCGATACGCTCTCTGACAGGAATTTCATGTCTTGACAAAAAAGAATCCAACAAAAGCTCCATCTTCCTGCCATCCTCCTCCAGCACCGCCTCCACCAGGCATGCCTTACTCTTATAGTGGTACAGAATCGTCCCGCGGACGACCCCCTCCTCCTTCGCGATATCATCCACAGTGGCCTCTTCAAACCCTTTTTCCATAAAAACTTTTCTGGCAGATCTCAGGATCTGCTGTTTCCGCAGTTCAGTGTCATTGATTCTTTTGGACATAATTTCCCCTTCCGCGGCTTTTCACCTGATATTATTATATTCCTTACTGACTTTTTGTCAATAAGCGGCACTAAAAAAGCGGAGATGCCAAAACACCTCCGCACGCCTTTCTCACATCGCCGGCCGAACCTTTCCCCTCTCCGCAGCACCCGTTCTCTTCCGGTTCCTGATTCCTGCGTAGACGATCCCCGATATATTATGCCACACGGAAAAGACCGCACCCGGAAGTGTGGCAAGCGGATTCGCTGCAAAATTTGCCGTTGCGAGGGAGATGGCAAGCCCGCTGTTCTGCATCCCCACCTCGATCCCGATCGCCGTCACTTTCTTCTCCTCCAGCTTTAAAAGCTTCGCCGCCGCAGTTCCAAGCGCCAGCCCGACAGTGTTGTGGATCGCCACAACGATCATCACCAACGCGCCGCAGGCCATGATCTTCTCCGCATTGCTGCCGACAATCCCGGAAATAATCATAACGATCGCCGCGACGGATATAAGCGGCAAAAGATCTCTGACCGCCCCCACCTGCCGGGGAAAAATACGGTAGATCAGAATACCCGCCAGCACAGGGATCAACACTACTTTCACGATCGATATCATCATCGTGACCAGAGATACCTCCACCCAGGAACCTGCCAGAAAATAGACGAGGACCGGCGTACAAAATGGGGCCAGAATGGTTGAAACGATTGTCATTCCCACCGACAGGGGCACATCCCCCTTCGCCACATAGGTGATCACATTGCTCGCCGTTCCACCGGGGCAGCATCCCACAAGAATCACCCCCAGCGCCAGATCCGCTGAGAGATGGAACGCCTTCGCCAGAACAAACGCCACCAGGGGCATCACCGTATACTGCAGAAGAAAGCCGATGCACAGATCCTTCGGCCTTGTAAATACGACTCTGAAATCCTCCGCCCGGATCGTCAGTCCCATCCCAAACATCGCCGTCCCCAAAAACAGAGACGTATAATTCGTTGCCCAGGAAAATCCCTGCGGCCAAAAAAATGCGACGACAGAAAAGAAAATGATCAGCACCGCAATATTCGATGAAAGAAATTCACTTAACTTTTTTATCCGATTCATATAATTCCCTCCTGCTTCACGAATTTTGCATTTCAACCAGCGTCCCGTGCCTTTCATAGCGCGACACGGACGTGATCCGATTTTTTTCGTCTACAAACACCACCTTCGGCGGATTTTCCCCCGCCTCCTCGGGCGTCATCCGCGCATAACACATAATGATCACTTTATCGCCTGTAGAGACCATACGCGCCGCCGCCCCATTCAAACAGATCGTTCCTCCGCCCCTATCTCCGGCGATCACATAGGTCTCGAAGCGGGCTCCGTTATCCACATCCGCGATCTGTACCTTTTCATACTCGCGGATCCCGGCCGCCTCCATCAACTCCTCATCGATCGTAATACTTCCCACATAGTTCAGCTCCGCCTGCGTCACTGTCGCCCGGTGGATCTTGCTCTTCAACATTTCAAGCGTCATATCCGTCACCCTTTCCACTTAACAATTCTCCACAATAAAATTATCGATCAGACGGGTTTTCCCGATAAAGACCGCCATCGCCGCAAGCACTCTTCCATGTACCTTTGTCACAGGCTCGATGCTGTCCGCATCCACCATCTCCACATAGTCGATCCTTGCCAACGGCTCGCTCTCTATGATATCGCGCATCGCCGAGAGCACAGTCTCCGCGTTCTGCTCCCCGTTCTCTACCATCTCTCTGCCGTGAAAAATCGCCCTGGAGAGCACCAGCGCCGCCTTCCGCTCTTCCTTATTCAGATAAGTATTTCTTGAACTCTTCGCCAACCCATCCGCCTCTCTGATGATCGGACAGCCGACGATCTCAATATCCATATTCAGATCCCGCACCATCCTGCGCACCACCGCGAGCTGCTGGGCATCCTTCTCTCCGAAATACGCCCGATCCGGCATAACGATATGGAACAGCTTACTTACAACCGTGCACACGCCCCTGAAATGCGTGGGGCGGCTCTTTCCGCACAATCCCTCGCTGACTTTCTGTGTCTCCACAAAGGTGAAAAAGTCCGCTGCATACATTTCATCCGGCGTTGGATGAAAAATAAGGTCCGCCCCTGCCGCTTCACAGAGCCTTTTGTCCGCCTCGATATCCCTCGGATAAGTAGACAGATCCTCGTTTACTCCAAACTGGATGGGATTGACAAAATCACTCACCACAACCCTGTCGTTCTCCATGACCGCCCTGTCGATGAGACTTTTGTGTCCCTCATGGAGATAGCCCATGGTCGGTACCAGTCCCACCGTAAGCCCCTGTCTTCTCCACTCTTTTACCTGTGCTCTGACTTCTTTGATCGATCCTGTTATATTCATAATCTCCTCTTTCCTTTCCGGCTTTTTTGCACAAAAAAAGCCTGGATACATTACTGTCCAGACACACAACAAAAAAATTCTTATCTGAAACGTGCCGCCTTTGACAGTGCAGCCATCTGTTGTAAGAATCCCGATCATTCGATCTATTCGCAGGCAAGGAGAAAACAACCATGCCCGTATAAGTATTTCACTTATTATGTATGCCGTGGTACAGTTCGTTTAGATACTGTCCGTGAAATATCGTAGCACACACGCCCCAAAAATGCAAGCGGCAAAATTCCTATGACATTCGGCGACGACCTGTGTTATACTATCAGACAGGACGGCACACACCGCCCGACAGGAAAGGAAACAGATACCATGATACAGACAGAACATCCGCAGTCATTCCGCAATATACTGACGGACATTTTTGACGACGAATCCATCGATGCATTTCAGAAGTTTATGGCAACTACCAAGGATCTGATGTCCTGCTACCGCTGTGCCATCATGGAGATCGAGACGAAGTTCCGCGTTCTGGACGAGCGATTTTCCCTCGCCCACGACCGCAATCCGATTGACGATATCCAGAGCAGGTTAAAATCTCCGGAGAGCATCCGGGACAAATTGCTGCGCAAAAATCTGCCCTTCACTCCCGAATCGATCGAGAAAAATATTTTTGACGTCGCGGGCGTGCGTATCGTCTGCTCCTTTGTGGACGATATTTATATGCTCGCCGACTGTCTGCTGAAGCAGGACGACATTATCCTGATCAAAAGAAAAGACTATATTCAAAATCCGAAAGAAAACGGTTACCGCAGCCTGCACCTCATCGTGGAAGTGCCTATCTTTCTGCAGGATCAGAAAAAGCTTATGAAAGTGGAAGTGCAGTTTCGGACGATCGCCATGGAATTCTGGGCGAATCTGGAACACCAGCTGCGCTATAAGAAAAATCTTTCCTCCGATATCGTTGAAAAGACGGCGGAACGCCTCAGCAGCTGCGCGCAACTGAGCGCCCACCTGGATATGCAGATGCAGGAGATAAAAGATATGATAGAAAAAGAATGAGGCGATTTCTCGCCTCTCTTTTTATGTAGCTCTCTGTATTTTAGCCCTTCACCGCCGCCATCAGCAGCCTGATGCACAGCTCCATCCCCAGCTTCCCGCTGTCCATATAGAGCTCATAATACTTTGGATTTCCCCACTCCCAGTCTGTCACGGACTGATAGAAGCCGCTTCTTCTCTTATCGTTCTTCTTCAGGGCATTTTTCGCCTCCGCCTCGTTGAAGCCCTCCTTCTCCATCGCCCTCTTTAATCTTTTCTCGTTGTCGGAGTGGATGAACACCCCCAGATGATTTTCTTTTTCTCTGAGAATATAGCCCGCTGCGCGCCCGACGATCACACAATTTCCTTTCTCCGCTGCTTCCTCGATGATGCGTTTTTCCTCCAGAAACAGTTTATCCGCCATGGAGAGATTTTTATCGCCGGAATTTCCCCCCAGAGAAGTCTTGGAGAGATTAAACAGCCAGCCGCCCGGGCTCCTCTCGTCAAGCCCTGATATCTGGAAATGCGGAATCTGCAAATTTTTGGCGGCTTCCATCAGGATATTTCTGTCGTACAGTTTATAGCCCAGCGCCTCCGCCAGTCTTTTGCCTATCTCGTTTCCCCCGCTGGCGTATTTTCGTTCAATTGTCACAATATTATACATTTTTACTCCCCCTTTCCGATCATTATGCTTATAATTTCATTATACTACGCTTTTATAATTTCTCAAACAGTTTTTTCCGGTCTTTCTCTCTGCATTGCCTCATATATCTGTTTCACATCATAATTCCCTACCTGACGCTGGATCTTTATAACATTTTCTACTGCTGTGAGCTCTTCCTCCAGTTCTTCCGCGATGACCTCCGCAGGTTTGTTCTTCAGAAGTTTCTTACATACGGTCTCTATCAGATGTGACGCCCTTTCTTTTTCTATTCCTTCCTCTATACCTTCCAGCTTCATATCCATAAACGCCTTACACATATCGTATCTCCTCTCTCCGTTTTCCACGATCTCATACTCCTCTCCGACCCGGACTTTCGCTATGACCTCGATCAATTCCCGCGTATCGTCATCTAACCGGCTGTAAGCTTCTCGATTCTCCTGAAAAATTCTTCCCAGTTCCTCTTTATCCCTGCCATAACGCACTACCTCAAACAGTCTGCGCAACCCTGTCTTGTACTCGTCAAACGTATTGTGCTCATGACAGTCGTACAGATTAAGTCTGTACTTGCTGACAAACTCTTTCATGCCTCCACATCATGCCTATTGAACACGTCTACCCACAGCTGAACAACCTCTTTCGGTCTTAACATTTCTATTTTCCCTCCCCTACCTCGTATATACGGCGTTATCGCATCAAAATGCCGGTTAAATGTCAAGGATCCCCCTGCACCTGAACCATCCCCGGCAGCACAATGCCCATGTTCACTGTATCGAGAACCTTGTCAGAACCATCCGAAAGATGCCCACTGATAAAGTTGAATTCAGCCTCGCTCAAGATACCTGTGCACCAATAATTGTTTTCTATACGCTCTGACACCGTGTTGTTTACTGTTATTAACTGATAAACAAAAATCTAACGATTTACTTTTGCAAAGGGACAACGCTTCCCAATACATTGATTATTTTGTGCGGAATGTTTGCAGATGATTTCTGATTTCTCCATTCTCACGTTAAAATTTTCTGCCGTAAAATCGATTGCCGAGAGTATTGATAAATAAGAATCCCTTTTACAGCACCGCGGTCCGCCAATCTGCCCTATTTTGTCAAGCGATTTTGCCGTCATCCGGTGTGAAAGACCGAATGGTTCTTCCGTCAGGGGCGTAGATTCGGAAATGATTGAAACAAACATTCCTGTGCTGATACCTGCTCCACAGGCTCCCCAAAAACCGCAGGCACCTCCGGGAACACTCTTGCCGCGATTCATCATTTCCGCCAACGATATTTCCAAATCTATATTTCCGCCGGCGTTTTTATAAGCTGTAAGAAGCGCCGCTCCGACCATAACATGATGCTCCGGCCCATGCATATGACAAAAAGGCAATGCCATCATTTTTTCGATAATTTCCACCGGATTTTTCGATGTTTCAGCCAGACACAAACCTGTCACTGTATCCATGCCCGCAGTATGACATTCATTGCAGACATAATGACCATGAATACATCTGGTCTTGCTGTGTTCTTTCTTATGGCATACCGCACACTCCATAAATTCATCTTTCTCAAGATATTCAAGCGGTGCGCTGCAGATTAAACATTCTTCTTTCATAATTATCTCCAAAGCTTTCCATTACTAATGCTCTTTCCTCAATATTTCATGCGGAGCCTCAATTTCATTCGCAATCGTATGTTCTGTTAATTCAGACAGTAGTTTTATTTTCGCATTGATGACAGGCCGCATACAGTTCGGAACATGTTCCTGATGAGCCCTGTGAATAGCTACACATTCTTTGCAGTTGCCATGATATCGGCAGGCTTTCTTGCATGGACAATGGTCTTTATCTTTAAACTCCTCTCTAAAAGCAGAAGCAAACTCTTCCTGCAGGCGCAATCCCTCCTGCCTGTTTCCTTTGTGGAATTGCTCCATCGCATCCAATTCTTTTTGATTGCCCTCAATAATCATCCTCATATACTCCTTTGATTTCGTCAAACAGATACTCTGCTGTTCTTTTCAGAAATACAAATTACTATTTCCAAAGCATCTCTCGCCAATAACCATGGCTATGCATGGTTGCCAGTTTCCCAGCACCACTTTGCAATCTTTTCAATCAAAGCGGCATCAACCTTGCCATAAGGTATACGGATAGTTCCCTTGTCGGTTTTGTAGCCCCGGAGCTCTTCCGCAAAGTGTATTACCGCCTCAGGCCCCGGATATAAGCCGATATGCTCCTTTGAAGCAGCAAAGTGCAGAATATTATGCTTTTTCCAGTAAGTCGGCATACTCCACGAGATACGTTCCTCCGCTTCTGGCAGTGCACTGCGAAGAATTTGACGGATATACTGCAGTTCCTTCTGCTTATCCGCTTCCTGACTCAAAATATATTCCTCGATCGTCTTTGGCTTTTCACCACAGTAATGGCTCTGCCCTTTTTTCTTAAATTCCCTTCCACATTTGGGACATTTCCACATGGATATTTCCCCTCTTTCTCTCTCCTGAATGACCACTTCAACAATATCGCCGAAACTTTTACCAATCTGCCTGCGTATCTGCCTGGTAATGCCGATAATATAGCTGGCGGCGCCCATTTTTACAACCTGTCCCTAGTATGGAATGCCATCAAAAGCGGCGTTTACCAGCAATCGTCCTTTACCAAATAGCTCTTTGATATCATAAGGCACTTCTACATAGGCTGCATCCATATTTTCATTTTGAAGTATCGTTGCGCTAAATTTTAATTCCACATTACCCTCCTCCAGCGGTTATCACCGTTCTGATATTACAATCCTTTTCACTGCAGGTACTATTTTCTCAATATTTCATCCATCTTTTTACCCTTTGCCAGTTCATCCACCAGCTTGTCCAAATATCTGATTTGATAAACCTTTGCAAAATTCATTCCAAATACTTTCTCATTTTTCATTACGCAATCCCCAATAATCTCACATCTTTAAAGACAACAATTTTGAATTGTTAATCTTCTAATAACACACGTTTTCTTTCTATCATTTCATCGATCCTCTCAATATACTGGGCCACATCCTTGACGTTTTCCCGTCTTTCAATGCGTCCGTCGGGATAAACTCTTTTACTGATCGTCCCGGCACCAAGCGCCACGATTGTCTGTTTCTCCTCCATAATCAATATATTATATATGCCAAAGCACCCTTCTCTGGCATACCCCACATTCTCGAAATTCCCCGTCATATTCTTCTGCCTGTAGAGATAATAGGGCTTCATTCCCATCGCTTCTGCGCCATCTGCGGCAATCTGCATCGTCTCCTCCGTGTTGAGCAGCATGGAGATGCCGTGTTCTTCGATCCACTCCCGAAGACGGCTCGCCCGCTTCACGGCGAGGGAATGAACGGTCAAAGAATCCGGTGCGAGCTCCCCTATCGCCTCCATCGTCGCCGCCACATCCGCTGCCTGCTCTCCCGGCAGTCCCAGTATCATATCCATATTAATGTTGGCGAAACCCGCCCGTCTCGCCAGACGGAAGGCCTCCCGAACCTGGGCCACCGTGTGCTGTCTGCCGATCAGCCGCAGAGTCTCATCCTTCATCGTTTGGGGATTTACGGAAATCCTCGTCACGCCATGGGCCTTCAGGACAGCCAGCTTTTCCGCCGTGATGCTGTCGGCGCGCCCCGCCTCCACGGTAAATTCCTTCAGGCCCGTCAAATCAAAGGCTTCCTTCAGCCTGCCCAGCAGCCTCTCCAGCTCCTCCGGCTCCAGCGTCGTCGGCGTCCCGCCGCCGATATAGATCGTATCGATCTTCTTATCCCGGTAAACTTCCGCCGTGAAATCGATCTCCCGCTCCAGCGCCGCCAGGTAGTCCCCCACCCGCTCTCTCCAGCTCACGATCGGAAAGGAGGTGAAGGAACAGTACAGGCAGGTCGTCGGGCAGAAGGGAATTCCGATATATAAACTATACCCATTCTCGTAATCGATGGGCGCCAGTATCGCCCTCTCCCGCCTTGCGATATCCAGGCCGAGCAGCGCCTTCTCCTCGGACACAAAGTGCCTCTCCCGCAAAAAGCGCAGGATCTCCTGCCCGCTCTTTCCCTCCTCCAGCATGGTCATGGCGATCTTCGTCGGCCTGATCCCGGTCAGATTGCCCCAGGGAAGCTTCCGCCCGGTCAGGTCGGAGAAATACTGATACAAAGCCGCCCCAAACTCTTCTTTTCTCTCCGACAAGACCTCCCTCTTCCCGGCCCCGCCCCTGATCTCCACGTGATCGTCTCCATAGAATATCTCCAGCCTCGGCGTCGTCTCCCGGACGGCTCTGTCCTTCACCACAGACTCCGGTGAGAGCACCTTCACATCCTCCTCCGGATAGAATGCCTTCACCAGAGCATGGATCTCATACTCGTATTTTGCCCTGCTTATCTTTACAACGTACATATATTATTTTTCTCCCTGCCTCCGCTGTCTCCGACTCAGCCACACTGTGCATCAAAAACCGCCCGGAATCCGGGCGGCGTCGTCAACACCTCTCACACACAGAACGGATTATGAATCTTCTCATACCCGACAGTGGTCGTCTCGCCGTGCCCCGGGTAGACCTTCACCTCATCCGGCAGCACAAACAACTTTTCTTTGATGGAGCGCACGATCTCCGAGAAAGATCCGGTCGGAAAGTCCGTCCTCCCCACCGACTCCTGAAACAGCGTGTCCCCACTGACTAAAATGCCATCCTCCTCAAAATAGTAACAGCAGCTTCCCGCCGTATGCCCCGGCGTCAGAATCACACGAAATGTCATCCCCTCTATCGTCATCTCCTGTCCGTCCGCGAAAAACTCGTTCGCCTTCACCGTGCAGGCTCTTCCCGCCATCTCCGATACATTCATGTCGGCGTCCAGAAGCAGCGCCTCCTCCTCCCTGCAGGCACAGATCTTCGCGCCGGACAGCGCGCGCAGTTTCTGCGCCCCCCAGATATGGTCGAAATGCCCGTGTGTCAGAAGGATCGCCGAGATCTCAAACCCTTTTTTCGTCAGCGCCTCATACAGATACTCTCCCTGGTCCGCCGGATCGAAAAACAGCACCTTTTTCTCTCCCTCCCGGTACACAAAATAGCAGTTGGTCGCGCAGGAACCCATTGTAATTCTTCCGATCTTCAAATTTGCCATTATCCCGTCGTCCTTTCCACATCCAGCACGCTCTCTATCATTCGGATCTTCTCGATGATACGATTCAATTCCTCGCGCCCGGAAATATAAAATGTCGTCACTAAAGTGGCGATACCCTGCTTGCTCACCCTCGTATTCATGGAACAGATATCGATGCCTTTCTCGGTCAGCGCCCTCGAAATATCCGCCAACAGACCGCTTCGGTTATTTCCGTAGATCGTGATCTCCGTAAAATACTTCTGCTCCCCGGCATCCTCGCCTTCCGTCACCTGCCATTCCGCTTCGATCAGGCGCTCCCTGTCCTCCTCCTCCAGATTGATCACATTGACGCAGTCCGTGCGGTGGATGGAGATTCCCCGGCCTCTCGTGATAAAACCTATGATCTCGTCGCCCGGCACAGGGGAACAACATTTGCTGAAATGCACGGAGACATCGTGCACGCCTCTGACAACGATCCCTCCCCTGCCGGTCTGCTGGCACCGCTCTCTGCCGTTCTCCTCGATGGCTGCCATCGCCTCCTCGTCAGTCATCTTCTTTTTGTGATCGCGCTCATAGAACTCCACCATCCGATTGATGATCTGACCTTCTTTTAACCCGCCGTGCCCTACCGCCGCCAGAACGGAATCCCAATCGTGGAAACCGTATTTGCGCATGACGCCGTCCATATACTCTGATGTCATGATATCTGCCTGACAGATCGCCTTCGCCTTACAGTAGGCAGCTATCATTTCCTTGCCTTTTTCTATATTATCTTCTTTTAACTCGTTCTTAAACCACTGGTTGATCTTGTTTCTCGCCTGCGTGCTCTTGACCAGTTTCAGCCAGTCGCGGCTCGGTCCCCTGGAATTCTGGGAAGTCAGGATCTCGATCCTGTCGCCGTTCTGGATCTGATATTCTATCGTCACTAACTTTCCGTTGACCCTGGCACCGATCATCCGGTTTCCCACCGCGCTGTGCACCGCATAGGCGAAATCGATCGGTGTGGAACCCGACGGCAGATTCTTCACCTCGCCGTTCGGTGTAAAGCAGTAGACCTGATCCGAGAACAGATCCAGATCGTTCTTGATCAGATTCATAAACTCCCTGTTGTTGGAATTATCCTGCTGCCACTCCAGAATCTGGCGCAGCCACGCCATCTTTTCCGCCTCGGACTGATCCCCGCCGGATTTTATGCCGTTGGAAACCTCCTTGTATTTCCAGTGAGCCGCAATACCGTACTCGGCCGCCTTGTGCATCTCCTCGGTCCGGATCTGCACCTCAAAAGGTTTTCCTCCGGTGCCGATCAATGTCGTGTGGAGAGACTGGTACATGTTTGCCTTCGGCATGGCGATATAATCCTTAAACCGCCCCGGGATCGGCGTATACATCTCATGGATCACGCCCAAAGCCGCGTAACAGTCCTTGATGGAGTCCACAATGATCCTTATGGCAAACAGATCATAAATCTGGTCAAGTGTCTTGTTCTGGTTGACCATCTTTCGATAGATGCTGAAAAAGTGCTTGATCCGCCCGTCTACCGTCGCCTGGATGCCGGCTTCCACGATATGCGCTTTCACTTCATCCACAATAGACTGAATATAAGCTTCCCGCACACTCTTCCTTGTATCGATCTTTTCCACCAGATCATAGTAAGCTTCCGGCTCCAGGTATTTGAGGGACAGATCGTCCAGCTCCACCTTGATCTTGCTGATGCCAAGCCTGTCGGCGATGGGCGAATAGATATCGAGCGTCTCCCGCGCGATGCGCTGCTGCTTTTCCGGCGGCATAAATTTCAGCGTCCGCATATTGTGCAGTCTGTCCGCCAGCTTGATGATAATGACCCGTATGTCTTTCGCCATCGCTAAGAACATCTTCCGCAGGTTCTCCGCCTGAATGTCCACCTTGTCCGTGGCCTTCCTCACACTGCCGTTTCCTTCCCCCTCCATCGAGAAATGCTGCAGCTTTGTCACCCCGTCCACGAGAAGCGTCACATCCGCCCCAAACATCTCCGTCAGTTCCGCCTCCGTGTACAGCGTATCCTCCACCACATCGTGCAGCAGCCCAGCCGCGATGGTCTCTTTGTCCATCTCCAGATCTGCCAGTATGATACCCACATACAGCGGATGAATGATATAGGGCTCTCCGGACTTTCTAACCTGCCCCTGGTGCGCATTGTAGGCGAGATTATAAGCCTTTTCAATCAGTCTGATATCATCGGAAGGATGGTATTTTCTGACACGGAAAATCAGATCCTGATACAAATCCTCAGGACCGCCGTATTCTCTGACCGGTTCCATCTTTCCATCTTCTATGACAATTTTGTTGTTTTCTTCCAGCATATATCCTCTCCGCTTTGCAGCCGCACTCTGAAATCAGCCGGGAACATTTTTCTAATTTCCCGGATAGACAATGGCGGAATCCAGCCGATAGCCCTCGATTTTCTTTCTGCCCTCCAGGCCCGCCAGTTCCATCAGTACCACGATGCCGACCACTTTGCCGCCCAATGACTCCACCAGATCGATCATCGCTTTTGTGGTGCCGCCCGTCGCGATCAGATCATCCACGATCAGCACTCTCTGGCCCGGTTTGATCGAGTCTTTATGCATTTCGATCGTCGCCGTACCGTACTCCAGCGCATAGTCGATGGACACGGTCTCACAGGGCAGTTTTCCCTTTTTGCGAATCAGCACGAACGGTTTATGCATATTGTAGGCGATCGGCGTGCCGAAGATAAAGCCTCTCGACTCAGGACCTGCGATCACATCAACGTCCAGATCCTTCACCAGATCCTGCATGGTATCGATAGCCAGGTGCAATCCGTCGGCATCCTGCAGTACGCTGGTCACATCTCTGAAAATAATGCCCTCCTCAGGAAAATCGGGTATGCTTCTTACATATTCTTCCAATTTTTTCATAGTATATTCAGCTCCTTTGCAGATGTGTGCATAAATTCGCACTATGTGTATCATTATATTCTTTTTCGCCGCTTTCGTCAAAGAGAATTGACATTTTTTCTTTTTTGCGCTACAATATACCCCTGTAGGGTATATGAAGACAGGAGGAAGCACACCATGAGCCGGGAACAAGACCAGATAAAAGACTGCTGCAGCGGTGACTGCTGTCTAAAACACAAACACCGGGAAGACAAGGAATACCGGGATCTGATCCACCGCCTGAACCGCATCGAGGGACAGGTGCGCGGCATCCGTTCCATGGTGGAAGATGAGCGCTACTGCATAGATATCATCACCCAGGTGACCGCCGTCTCCTCCGCGCTGAACGCTTTCAACAAAGCGCTGCTCTCCCAGCATATTAAGACCTGTGTTGCAGATAATATCCGTAACGGAAATGAGGAAGTGGTGGATGAACTCTGCGAGACGTTGAAAAAGCTGATGAAATAGACTATGGAAAGGAGTTTTTCCGTTATGACAAAAAAAGAAAAATTCGCCGTCACCGGCATGACCTGTTCCGCCTGCTCGTCCCGGGTGGAAAAATGTGTCTCCGCCCTGGAAGGCATGAATACCTGTGAAGTCAATCTGCTGACCGGCAGTATGCAGACTTCCTTTGACGAATCCCTGCTGAAAACGGAAGATATCATCGCCGCCGTAGAAAAAGCGGGCTATGGAGCTTCCTCCCTCTCCCCCTCACCGGGCAGCGAGGCACAGGGGGCATCCGGCGGAAATTCCCTGCAGGAAACCATGCAGAAAGCGCGAAGAGAGATGAAAGCCCGCCTGATCTGCTCCTTTCTGTTCTGGATTCCGCTGATGTATGTGTCCATGTACCATATGTTCTACGAATGGTTCTCCCTGCCGGTGCCCGATTTTGTCATGCGCGCTTTTCACGGGCCGGAAAACACCGTGACTTTTGCCTTTACCCAGTTTCTGCTGCTTCTGCCGATCCTGTACTGCAACCGAAACTATTTTATTCACGGCTTTCAGAACCTTTTTCGCAAAAGCCCGAACATGGATTCCCTCGTGGCCGTGGGGTCGGCTGCCGCCGTGTTCTACGGTGTGTTTGCCATCTACCGGTTAAGTTACGGGCTGGGGTATCAGGATATGGAACTGGTGAACCGATACGGCATGGAGATCTATTTTGAGTCCGCCGGCACGATCCTGACCCTGATCACCCTCGGCAAATATCTGGAGAGCCGTTCCAAAGCGCAGACGGGCAAAGCCATCGAAAAACTGGTGAACCTCGCGCCGAAAACCGCCCTCCTGCTGATGCCCGACGGTTCCGAACAGGAAGTGCCCGCCGAGCAGGTGAAGGAAGGGGATATTGTCATCATCAAGCCGGGCTCCTATGTCCCGGTGGACGGCGTCATCACCTCCGGCTCTTCTTCTCTGGACGAATCGGCCATCACGGGGGAAAGCATTCCGGTGGAGAAGGGGATAGACGACACAGTGATCTCCGCCTCCCTCAACAAGAGCGGCTATTTTCAGATGAAGGCGGTGAAAACCGGGGAGAACACCACGATCAACCAGATCATCCGCCTGGTGGAGGAGGCCAGCGCTTCCAAGGCACCCATCGCCAAGCTGGCGGATAAGATAGCGGGGATCTTCGTCCCCACCGTGATGTGCATCGCGCTGCTCGCCTTCCTGATCTGGATGTTCACGGGGGCAGGCTTTGAGTTCTCTCTGTCCATCGGTATCTCCGTGTTAGTCATCTCCTGTCCCTGCGCGCTGGGACTTGCCACTCCCGTGGCTATCATGGTCGGCACCGGCAAAGGGGCGGAAAACGGAATTTTGATCAAATCCGGGGAAGCGTTGGAGACCGCCCACTCCATCGACACGGTGGTTCTGGATAAGACCGGCACGATCACCCAGGGAAAACCTCAGGTCACGGATGTACTGCCGGTGGGTATCTCCGAAAGGGAACTGCTTCGCACCGCCGCCATGCTGGAAAAGCAGAGCGAACATCCGCTGGCGGAAGCCGTTTTGCAGTACGCCGAAACACGGCTTCCCGAAGACAGCTCTCCCATGCAGGCAACCGATTTCGAGGCGCTCTTCGGCAGAGGGGTCCGCTGCAGCTATCAGGGAAATACCTGTTTTGCCGGAAACAGAAGACTGCTGCAGGAGGAAGGTTTTGACCTGTCCCCCATCGAGAAGGATTTCACACGGCTCTCGGAGGAGGGAAAGACCGTCCTGCTCTTCGCCGAAACGACCCCGGACGAGCGCCGGATCCTCGGCATGATCGCCGTCGCCGATGTGGAGAAACCCTCCAGCCTGGAGGCCATCCGCCAGTTTGAAAAACTGGGCATCGATGTAGTCATGTTGACCGGCGACAACGAAAAGACCGCCGCCGCCATCGGAAGACGCCTTCATATAAACCATGTGATCGCCCAGGTTCTGCCCCATCAGAAAGAGGAAAAGATCCGGGAACTGATGCGGCAGGGGCACAGAGTTGCCATGATCGGGGACGGCATCAACGATGCGCCGGCCCTGGCCAGAGCGGATGTGGGCATCGCCATCGGCGCCGGGACGGATGTCGCCATCGAGAGCGCGGACGCCGTGCTGATACGAAATGACCTGATGGACGCGGTCAACGCCATCCGGCTCAGCAAATCGGTGATCCGCAATATCCGGGAAAACCTGTTCTGGGCATTCTTCTACAACAGCATCGGCATCCCCCTGGCGGCAGGTTTGCTCTACCCGGCTTTCGGCCTGAAACTGAATCCCATGTTCGGCGCCGCGGCCATGAGTCTCAGCAGTGTCTGCGTCGTCTGCAACGCGCTCAGGCTCCGCCTCTTCAAGCCCCTGCGGGCGCAACATGACATTAACGTCACAGAACTTTCTGCCGTGCCAGCACAGGCAGAAGCAAATTTATCAGAAAAAGGAGAAGAACAGACTATGAAAGAACTGACATTATCGATCGAAGGTATGATGTGTATGCACTGCCAGAAACACGCCACCGACGCGTTAAACGCGATCGAAGGCGTCACGGCGGAGGTAGACCTGGAAGAAAAGAAAGCCTACGTCAAAGCGGACAGGGAGATCGCTGACGAAGTCTTCACGAAAGCCATCGCTGACGCCGGCTACGAGGTCACGCAGATCGTCCGCGCCTGATTTCGGTCATCGCACGGACTGCTCTGCCGACCCGCGGAGAAGCATATCTCCGCGGGTCTTTTTCGCACTTTTTTTGTCCCGATCGCATATAATAAATAAAACCATATCACCCGCAAAGGATTGGATTTCCCATGAAAAAAGTTGCCATCATCGGTTCCCCCGCATTGCACAAAAACTACAGGACCGCCCTGGAAAAAGCCCCCTGCAAAGCGGTCATCTTTCCGGACGCATCCTATATAAAAAAACATCCGGAAGCCTTTGACGGACTGCTGCTGCCCGGCGGCGGCGATGTGCTCTCCTCCCTCTCCGGCTACGCGCCCTTCCTCGACGATCCTCCGCCCGAAGAAAATGACAGTCTCGTCACATCGGTTCCGGAGCTGCGGCTCACCCTGGAACAGCTCCGCGCTCTGCACCTGTTCCACAAAATGAACAAACCGATTTTCGGTATCTGCAAGGGAATGCAGCTGATCAATCTCTATTTCCACGGAACGATCCGGGAAGTATCCCACCCGCATCTGCACCAGATACCGGAAAAAGATGCCTGCCACCCCGCCGACAACGAACCCGGCACCCTTCTCCATGCGCTTTTCGGCCCCCATATGCTCGTCAACAGCAATCACCACCAATGCATCCGCACCCCCGGTCAAAACCTGCAGATCATCCAGTATGCCCCGGATAAAACGCCGGAGGCGGTATCTCATCTCTCCGCCCCCGTCTTCGGAACACAATGGCACCCCGAACGGCTGCCGGTAACGGGCCGTCAGGATGCCATGCTGCTGTTTCAATATTTTATTTCGCTGCTCTGAAAGTTCTTACATCAAACCATTGTACTGGTTGTAAACCACACAGAGTTTGTTGGTATTTTTGATGACAAAGTTCAGGGCGATGAAGGGTCCGATAAAGCAGAGCAGAGAACCGAACAATACCCACATCACATAGGTCGTCCCGTTTTCCTGGATCGGGACATTGTAGCGATGCCCGTTCGCCTGCAGACGGTTCGCCAGCTTATACCACCAGATGATCCTGTAAATACCGCAGGTGATGAAGCCGAGGAAAATGAACGCGAGAATACCGCTCGTGCTCTCCCCGTCGCCCTCGCAGAGATCGTTCACATCATTTGCCAGGCTATGTATAAAGAAATACGGATAGATGCCGCAGGTGACAAGGGAGAGCAGAATGTATATCCAGATACTTCTGTCCGTCTTCTTTGCCACTCTTCCCTGAGGCGGGGTCGTGGGCATCCCATAGCCCATTCCTCCCATCGGCGGCACGCCGTATCCCGGCGCTGTTCCACCCACAGGCGGCGTCTGATAACCTGTCTGTCCTCCTGCGGGCGGCGCCTGATAACCCGCCGCTGCCTGCTTCTGTTTCGCCGCGCTTTTTTCCGCCTGCTTCGCCTGCAGATCCTTCGCCGCGCCTGAGAGATCAGAGAATCCTTCCGACATGCTTGCCATAATGGAATCCTTCGTCTCTCCCACCACCGGAGCGCTTCCCATAGCATACATAAGACCAAAAAGTACAGCCGTCACAAACACATAGCCAAGCCAGTAGGCAAAGGCGGCTCCGCCGACAAACTCGCCAAACATGATCCGGCCTGCGATCAACTGAACGATCGCCGAGATCAGCTTCAGCGCCACACTCAAAACCGCTCCGCCAAAAACCAGGTTTCTCAGCCTGGCGCTCCACTTCCACGCCGCGGCCCCCGTGCTGAGCGCCATGATAAGCGCCGCCAGAAAACCAAACACTGACGAGATCAGATAACCGAACATAACGCCAAACAGAGACCTGAAGATGCCCGGGATTCTGGCGAACGCCGAGAGCAGAAAGATCACTGCAAACACACCGCACACCGCCCGCATCACTGTATCCAGACTGCCGTTTTTCGCACCATCTCCGGCACTTCCCATCCCCTGTCCGGCACTGCCCGTCCCCTCTCCGTCACTTTCGACGGGGGTGCCGCATTTGGGGCAGAATTTCTGGTCATCGTTCAAAAAATTTCCACATTCGGGACAAAACATTTTTTCTCCTCCTCGTAATTTGTTAATAATTTTTCACTTTTCATGAATTTTATTGTACGATATATTAACTGTTTCTGTCAAGGAACTTATTTTTTATTGCATGTATACACATTTTATCCGCGCTCTGATTGAATAAATATACCGTTTCGGCACATATTTTGCATAAATTGTCAGTGCCCCCGATGCCGCTTTTATTGACAAACTCCGCGTTTTTTTGTATAATGGTGGGCAGTATTTTATAATTTACGGGAGGAGATAACTATTATGATAACATGTCCAAAATGCCATGCCCAGCTGGAGGATGGTTCCAGATTCTGTGACTCATGCGGCGCGCCAATTCCGGAAACGCCTGCAGATCCGGTCCAGACCCCTGATCCCGCTGTACAGCAGCCGGAAGCGGAAACGCCTTCTGCAGCCGTATACTGTCCCTACTGTGGTCAGCCCACTGCTGACGCCAGTCCCTTTTGTCCCAACTGCGGGAAACCGTTAAACGGGACCGATCAGCATGCAGACCATGATCAGCGCGGGCCTCAGGAAGATAAGGAAGATAAGAAACAAAAAAAATCGAAAAAAGGTTTTATTTTTGCCGGAATCGGTGTCGTGCTTGTCGCGGCGCTCGTCCTTGTGTTTATCCTGATCGGAGGAAATTCGGGTAGTTCCTCCAGGAACTATGCCATGTATGTAAAGGACAAAGAGATCTACTATACCGGCTTTTCCAGGAACGATCCCCTGCAGGTCACTTCCAGACTTGCGGATTCCAGTGATATCGACAATTACGATTTTGTCTCCGGTTCCGGTGAACTAAGCGCCATGTGCCATCTCAGCCAGGACGGTTCCCTGCTGTTTTTCCCGGACAGACTCAGCTATTCGGATGACGGTTATTCTCTCTACTGGCGCAAGATCAACAACCCCAAAGAGGAGGCCGTTAAGATTGACTCCGACGTCCTCACTTATTCTGTGAGCGACGATTCTTCCTATATCACGTACCGGAAGAACGATACGCTCTATCAGTACGACAGAAAAAAGGAAGACAAACAGAAAATTGCCAGCGACGTCGGCATGTACCGCGTGTCCGCCGACGGGAAGATCATTCTGTACATGAATACGGAAAATGTTCTTTACCGCGCGGAAAAGGGAGCGGACCGCGAAAAAATAGACAGCGATGTATCCAATCTGTCCTATGTCTCAGACGATCTCTCCACCATCCTCTACATCAAAGACGGCACTCTGTACCAGAAAGAAGGGGACGGCGATAAAGAGAAAATCTCCTCGGATGTGGACAATGTGCTCGCCTCCTATGAGTCGGGAGAGATCTACTACATAAAGGCCGACACCGCGGAAGTTCCTCTGAGCGATTATGTGTACGATGATAAAAAGGAATCGGATGCTTCCCTCAAGGAGCCGGAATATCCCGGCTGGAACGCCACCGACGCAGAATACGAAGCGTACGAGAGCGCATACGACGAATATAATACCAAATTACAGCGCGACAACTTCCGCCAGTATCTGGAGCAGGAAAAAATGGAACTGACGACCTACACGCTCTGCTATTACGACGGGGAAGAGGAGACCACATTGAGCGATTCCTTCTCCTACAACAGCTATTCCCGCGCAGTGGATAACGCAGTTATCTCATACACTGCTTATGACGCGGACGACGATATCGGCGTAAAACTGTCCGAACTGGAAGATATCTATAATGTCAGCAATATGGTCACAGAAGCCCTCTACTCCGCCTCCGAAGTCTATGTTGCGGTGGGCGGCACTGTCGCACCTCTCGACCGGGAGACCGCCGGAAACCTGATCCTTTCCCACGACGGCAGCGAGCTCTATTATTTTGACGAAATTTCGGAGAACGGCGACTACGGCGAACTGTATAAAGTGGATATCTCATCCTCCGGAGAACTGGAAAATACCGAATTGTACGAGAGCGATGTCTACCCTGGCATCATCTACTTTATCAGCGATGACAAGTTATTATTCTTTAAAGACTATAAAGAAAACAAAGGCGAGCTGTACATAGACCAGGAAAAAGTGGATTATGATGTATATGCCTATGTGATCCGCTACGATGAAGATACCGACAAGGTTACTTACTTTACGGACTGGAACAGTGAAAAAGGTTATGGCACTTTAAAAATCTATTCCAAAAAAGAAGGAAAGAAGATCGCGGACGATGTGAGAGACTTTTCCACTCTGCCCAACGGCGATATCCTCTATCTTTACGACTACAGCCAGAAATATTACCACGGTGATCTGTACCTGTGGGACGGCAAAGACGCGGAAAAGATCGATGACAGTGTAATCTGCATTCTTCCCGTCTATTAAGCTGCTCATAAACTATGAATTTATCTAAAGGGAGTATATAACCATGAAATGTCCTAATTGTCAATTTGAAAACCGAGACGGTGCCAAATTTTGTAAATCCTGCGGATTTAATCTGGCAGCTTTGTCACAGGAAGCTGCTCCGGCACCCGCTCCTGCCGCTCCTTCGGTCTGCGCGAGCTGCGGAGCCGCACTGAAACCGGGGGCTAAATTCTGCACCAAATGCGGCACCCCCGTTGCCGCTCCTGCTACTGCTCCGCAGCCGGAGCCCATTCCCGAACCGGAACCGATACCGGTGGAGGAATCCACTCCTGTTCCGGAAGCGGTGCCGGAGATCACTCTGGAACCTGAGACAGTCCCGGAACCCGTTCCCGAACCTGCTGTGGAACCGACCCCTGTGCCGGAACCGGAGCCCATTCCCGAACCTGCTGTCTGCCCAAATTGCGGGGCAGTTTTAAAGCCAAACGCCAGATTCTGCTCCAAATGCGGTACTTCACTGGAGGCCCCCTCGCGTCCTGTCGCTCCACAACCTGACAGGATCGTCGAGCCTGCACCGAATCCGGTTCCTACGCCTGTACCGGAGCCCATTCCCGAACCGATTCCGGCACCTGTTCCTGAACCGATTCCCGAACCGGTTCCTGTACCCGCTCCTGAGCCAGGCCCCAAATCATTTTGTAAAAGCTGTGGCACACAATTAAAACCCGGGGCCAAATTCTGTCCGATCTGCGGGGCGTCCACCGACCCGAATAATTCCGGTGCGGCAAATGATTATCCGATCGACGACCTGTTTGACGGAATCGATGATCCCCCGAAAAAGAAGAAAAAACCTCTTCTGATCGTTCTCCTGATCCTGATAATTCTTCTGTTGTTGGGCGGCGGCGTTTTTGCGCTCGATAAGATGGGCATTATCGATCTTCCCTTCGGAGATCAGGAGCATATTATCAGCAAGCCCACCGAGGAGACAGAGGAAAATCCTGAGCTGGAAGAAAACGGTGAAACGGAAGAGACAGCGGAAACGGAGGAGGAAGATATCTCCGCCGAACTGGAGGAAAAGCTTGCTCCTATCGCCGATCAGGTGGCTGCCGGCGAGGAAAAATTAAACAGCGAAGACTACGGCGGTGCCAGCACCGATCTGTCGGAGGCGTTGACCGCATACGCTGACCTTGTAAAAGAATATGACTCAAAAACTGCTGCGGATACCGTCAATCCTCTCGCAGATGACGCTTTTGCGCTCTATACGAAAGCTGTACTGGCGCAGGTGGAAAGCTGGGAGAGCCAGCCTGTCACCGCTCCTCTCTATCAACAGATAGACTCGACTCTGGGAGACACTGTAGATTTCGCCGCGCAGTTAAAGGAGAGTAACCTGGAGATTAACTCCGAGGAGATCGAGGAAAATTATGCCGGTTTCCCTGACAGGTACAAAGAAAAATATATTCTGACGTTCAACGATCTCCGTACGGGAGACGAATGGTCCCGCACTACCGCATGGCAGTATATGCAGGATGCCGCTTCTGTCGGCCTTGTCGATAAAGAGAATTGTGATGATCCGCTTACCCTGCGCTATGCCTATGCGCTCGCATGGATCACACAGAGAGACATCAGTGAGGGCATGAACGACGGAAGCCTGACAACGGAAGCCGCTATCGATTCCATTCTCTCTCTCGCAGACAGTATTGATTATAACCCTGTTCTCATGAGAGATCTGGCGGTATATTATCAGACAGCCGGCAATGCAGACGCTTCCATGACCATACAGAACGCCTGCGTCGATGTCTACAACTATCTGGCAAATGAGGAGAATATTTATCTGAACGGCGCGGATCTCTTTGTTCCGGGCAGAAGCAGCTCCAACGCTTCCAGCACGATAGCGCTCAACGATTTCTGGTATTTTAACGATTTCGTCAACTATTCACCTTCCAGCACCAACGGTGTCAGTCTGGAAGGCAGACAATATATTCGCAATGCTTTTAAAGAAGCGATCGACTCACTATGAAAAACAGCGGAAATTTTACAAGGCGATTTAGACACAGCCTACGGCGGAAAAAAAATATCATGCTGCTCGCCTGTATTGCGGCAGCGCTCCTTTGTATGATATCCGTTGTGATCTTTGTTATTGTTCTAAAACATAACAGCGACAGCAATATTACAATATCTGAAATTCCGGAGGCGGAAGAAATTCCTCCTCCGGAGACAGAGGAACCGACTGCGGAAGAACCGGAAGCTCCCGTCGTATATCCTGAACCGGATTACAATCTCACTCTGGAGGAGATCTACGTTCCCCTCGAGGGATTACAGAGAGAATACAGAGTGGCCTGGGTCAGCGATCTGCACTTGATAACCGATCATGAGCCCGGAGGTGTCTCGGAGGGCTCTATCATCAAGCTAAACAGCCGCTACGAAACGCTGGCCGTCACCGAGGACGGCGTACATGCGGAAGAATTATGGCCCGACATCATAAAATGTCTCAATGTGGGCGACTATGATGCTCTGATCTTCGGCGGCGACATGATGGACTACTGCAGCCCTTCCAATATGGATGCGCTGAAAAAAGGATACGATGAATTGCGCTACGACAAGGAACAGATTCTCTATATACGCGCCGACCATGACTACGGTGCCTGGTATGTGGGCGACAATATTACGCAGCAGGACATCTACAAATACCATGAAAGGCTGGACGGAGATGATCCCGAAAAAAAATATCTGGATATGGGTGAATTCATGCTGATCGGCATCAACGATTCCACAAAGAATATCACGGATGAAAACTTTTCCATCGTGGAGAAGCTCTATGAAGAGGCGGCCGGGGAAGACAAACCCGTCATTGCCGTCACCCATGTTCCCTACGGGTCCAACGTGGACGACTCGCTGAGCAAACTGTCCAAAAAAGTCAGAAACAAACCCTACTACTGGGTCGGTCCCGACTATCAGCCCAATGACACGATGTGGTCTTACCTCGATTTCATTTTCAGAGAAGACACTCAGGTGAAGCAGGTTCTCGCCGGTCACCTGCACGCCCCCTGGGACGGCATGATCACCGACCAGCTCAGAGAACACATCTTCTCTCCCGCTTTCAGCGGAACCATCGGCGTGATACACTTTGTGCCGGAGGATGAGGATGTGGATACTTCCACTTATTTTTCAAGAAAATATTATGAGGACACAGATACAGATACTGTATCAGGAAATGAAAAATAGCCGCAGATACGGCTATTTTTCATTTTCATTCCCAGCTAATACGTCAGCTCCTCCATATTGCAGAGCTCATCATTCACCACATCAAATTTATATCCGCAGGCTCTTCCTGTCGTTCTGATGACCACCGTGAAATAGGAGCCGTCCGCACTGGAGATATAGTAAGGCGCTCCGTCGCCCCCAAATTTCTTATTCACACTCTCATAGTTTCCTGTACCGAAGTCCGCCAGCGTCCTCGCTCTGACAATATTGGCTCCTTTCGGATCAAAATGGATATCCGTGGAAACCGTCAGATAATAGTAATTCTGGATTCTGGTGAGCTGCACCATCCCCGCAATGTTTTCCGGCACCGGATATATATTCTTGACCTTAAAGGTATTCTTGTCAACTTCCACGATCGAACTGCTATGCACACAGGGGAAATAGATCGTCCCGCCCTCGATCGTGAAGGAGCGCACATACTTTCCGTACAGTTCCGGCACTCTCATAATATTTTCCAGATACACCTCCGCTGAGTCAGGCTTTCTTCTGAACAGATACATCTCACCCGTCATGGAGCTCCACGCATAGAACAGTCCGGTAGGCTCATCATATACAATATAGTGGGGCCGCACACCGATGCCGTTAAATATCTGCTGTTCGGTAAAGCCCTCCTGCTCTTTCGTATAACTGACCACTCTCCCATTCTCCGTATCGGTAACCAGATACACGACACCGTCCCCGGCAATCGAATGAGGCTGCAGAAAGTTTTTTGACATCACTTTCCAGCTGCTCGACAAAACGCCGTACTGCGTGCTGAAAAGCACCTGGTTGTGGTAACTGTCCACCAGATAAAAAGTATCGCCTATCTTGGTGAGCTGCGTCGGCACCAGCAACCCGTAGTAACTGTTGCGTTCCACCGGATAGAAGACACCGGCCTCCGCCGTCAGCAGACTGCTGCTCTGCATCAGCATACACAGACACAGCGTCATCGCCACTATAGTTTTTAATAACTTTCTTTTCATTTTTTACCTCTTTTCATGTTCTGCTCAGCTATACTGTTTTATTTATCCCTGATTTATATTGTACTGTAAACAAAACGATTATTCAATGCCTTTCCCTATATTTAAAAATCAACATCAAATCAACTACCCCGGTGCAGGCCGTAGCAGCGGCAGAAGCGCCCGACCATCCCCTCAAGGAATTCCCTCGCCTCGTTCAGCAGGGAGATGTCCTAGGGATAGCGGATATGGGCCGGCGCACAGGTCGCGTCAAAGGTCATGGTTCCCTTGTTCTCCGTTTCCTTTTCCGGACTTTCTCCTTTGGAGGAGGAGCCTGGTGAGGGCGGCCCTTTGCGGTCATCTTTTCGGGAAAGCACGGATTCGTTGGCCTCCATGACCATCTCCA
>CANRWP010000029.1 GCA_947643595.1 uncultured bacterium
TCTCCCTGATGATCCGCAACACCTCCCAGAAGTCTTCCGACTACTCCCAGATCGCCTCCTGCTACAGACCCGGGCACGCGGACTATTCTTTCGACGCCAAGTACGGCTTCCGGGACTACCGGGGCGGCGGCCGCTCCTCCGGCAGGGAGACGGCAGGGCGTGTCGCGGCAGGCGCCGTCGCGCTGAAGATCCTGTCCAGGCTGGGGATCTCCGTCTGCGCCTACACGGAAGCAATCGGCCCTGTCTCCATCGATTACGGTCGCTTTGATCCTGCCGCCATCCTGACAACCCCTACCTGTATGCCCGATGCGGAGGCCTCCGCCAAAGCCGAAAGTTACCTGCGGGATTGCCAGATGGAAAAAGATTCCGCCGGCGGTGTAATCGCGTGCCGCGTGAAAGGGCTTCCCGCCGGGGTAGGGGAACCGGTCTTCGAAAAGCTGGATGCCACTCTCGCCAGGGCCACGCTCTCCATCGGCGCGGTCAAGTCCTTTGAGATGGGGGACGGCACCCTCGCCGCGGGAAGCAAAGGCAGCGAAAACAACGACGCCTTCGTCATGGAAAACGGCTCTGTGCGCAAAAAAACAAACCACAGCGGCGGCACCCTGGGCGGGCTCTCCGACGGCAGTGATCTGTTTTTTAAAGCCTGTATCAAACCTACCCCCTCCATCTTTAAACCTCAGGAAACGGTAAACAGAGATGGGCAGAACGTCACCATCCAGATCCAGGGCAGACACGATCCCGTGATCGTGCCGCGCGCTGTGGTTGTCGTGGAATCCATGGCGGCGCTCGCCATTCTGGATCTGATGATGCTCAATATGAATTCCCGGATGGAATATCTGGAAAATTTTTACCGCGATAAATAGGGCGATAATTATTTTGGCTGGAACGTCTGTCTCAAATGATAGTCCGCCCTGTCGTAACAGCGCACGATCTCCGGATGGGCGATATAGAAGTTATCTTCTATATACAGCCCTCTGTAGTTTGCGTTGTCATAGCCGTCGTCGGTCAGCTTCTCGGAGAGTATTTTCTCAAACCTGTCTCCGTTCCAGCGGTACACTTCGTAATCCCGCGTGACTCCTCTGTCGTAGGATTCCACTACAAAGCCGATCAGATTCTCCTTCGGTTCTGCCAGTATCGTCTTATAGTCGTAGAGCGCCGGGCTGTAACTTGTCTCCTGCAAAACTTTCGTGCCGAGTATCTTCAATTCCGTTGGATTCGACATGTCGAACATTACCAGTTTCAATCCCTTCTGCTCCCCGGTCTTCGGATCCGTCTCAAACCCTAACCCCAGCAGTTTATCTTCCCCCCAGAAGTGGAGATACTCCGAGAAACCTGTGATCTCCAGCTCCCCGACCAGTCGGGGATTCTTCTCGTCGGACAGATCCACCGCAAAGAGCGGATCCATATTCCGGTAGGTGATAAAATATGCCATATCTCCCAGATATCTCGCCGCGTAAATGCTCTCCCCCACCGCAATGTGCGTGAGTTCTCCCGTCATTTTCAGATTTTCATCCAGCAGAAACAGACAGTTATCCTCATCCGCCCCGGAAAAATCCGTCGTCAGCACCCGAAGTTTTTTATCCTTCTCGTGGATGGCAAAGGTATCCCGCACCATGCCGCGCACAGACGCAGCCGCCTCCCCGTTTAAAAATCCCCCGGTCAGAGAGAATTTCGCGATCTCCGTCGTCTCCATCCTGTTCCGGTAATTCGTCCGGTACAGATACAGGGAATCCTCCCCCATATAGATGCTGGAACCCTCGTCCAACAGCATCACCGTATCTTTCGCCTCCCCGGGTCTGCTCGTGGAGAGACTGGATATGATAAGCCCTCTGTCTCCCTGCTCTCCCATATAAATACAGTCTGCAGACACCTTCCTCGCATTTACCTCCGGTATGGCGTCCTCCGGATTCTTTCCGTAGTCTTCCAGCAGATACTTTCCGGTAAACAGATACACGATATTGCCGTCCTTTCTGGAGGTCACGTAACCGCCATCCTGCGTCACCCGGCCGAGCAGAACGGGTTTTTTCTTATCGCTGATATCGTAGGTGAGGACAGATACCATTTCGTCCGTATCGATATAATCGATATCATACGCCGCAAAGCTGCCGTCATCCCGCTCAGAACCCTTCTCCTCCTGCCCGAAGCTGCTGGAGTACTCCTGTACCATCAGGACCATCCTGTCGTCGTCCACATACATCGCGCAGATATCCGCCGCCGCAGTCTCTGTATCCGCTTTCACCTCGCCGACCTGTTCCATGGTATCTCCCGCGGAGACAATGCTGACGGATGTTCCCCTGAGCAGATAGAGATATTCCCCGTCCGTCTTCACTATATCGCTCTCATCGATGCCGAATGTCTGCACATTGGTCTCAGAATAGCTTTTCGCCTCCTCCTCCGCTTCCATCTTCACGCTTTCCACAGCCAGATCTTCCACGCCGGTGGTGAAAGCCGGCGCATCCTCCATCACAGCTCCTGTGTCAGCCGCCCCGTCTACCGTACTCCCGGCGCCCCTGGAGAGATCATCCCTGGCCGTCTTCAGCTCGTTTAACCTCTCATAGACCGCATCGTAACTCTCAGCCAGCGTGTAGATCTCCCCGGCATTTTTCCGTTCCACGCCCCGGTCTTCCACAGCTCCGCCTTCCGCCGCCAGCGCTTCATCCATCTCCTCCTCCGTATATTCCGATACAATTTGTGCCTCTGTCACTGCGGCCATATCCATCGCAGCTCCCTCACCGGACGCATTGCCGGACAGTTTGGAATCATTCATCCCTCTTAGAGAGATACAACAGATAATAAAAACGGCAGCCGCCGAAAGTGACCCGATCACCCTCGGATCCCGGATGCGGAACTTTTTTCTCTCTTTCTCCTGTTTCCTCTCCCGACATTTCTTCTCTATATTTTCCGGCGAAAGACTCTCCGGTACTTCCACCAGCTCCGCCGACTGTTTTATTTTGTTCAACAATTCTTTCTCCGTCATATGGACACCTCCTGCCCTTCCAGTTTCTCCGCCATCTTTTTCAGGGCGCGGCTCTCCCTCGATCGGACCGTGTTCGCGTTCATGCCCGTTATCTCCGAGATCTCCCTGCTGGTATACCCGCCGAACACATGCATGCCGATGATCATTCTGTCATCCTCGTCCAGCTCCCCGAATATCCTTCGCAGATGGTAGTTCTCCACCAGATCGTCCGCCCCCGAGACGTCTCCGATCTCCTCCTTCCATTCCAACGGTTTGTTCAGATACTCCTTCCGCTTACGCTTACATTTATTGGACAGGATCCGAAACACCCAGCCGTCAAAAGCCTCCTCGCTCCTAAGTTTCCCTATCGTTATCCAGGCATCCATCACCGCGTCGCTGACCACATCCTCCGCGTCCGCAGGATTCCCCAGCATGTATAGCGCAAACCGGTATAAATTCTGATAAATATCCCTGTACAGCTCCGCAAAGGCCTGTGTGTCGCCCTGCTTTGCCGCTCTCACTAACTGCAGTTTCGTATTCATGTCCCACCTCTTTTGCATCCGCCTCCAAATAGTATATGGAAGAGGTTTTCGTCTTATAAGTGTATACAACTGTTCTTATTGTTGCACATCCCGACAAAAATTTCCACCCAAAGCAAAAAGGAAGGAACGCCGCACCAGGCATCTCCTTCCTTTTTCTACCCCCTTGCTCTCTATTGAAACTCCACCAGCCACTTTCCTTCCGACTGAACAGACAGATAATAGCTGTGAGAATCGTTCAGATAGATATTTTTCTTCTTTTTTCCGTAGGTGCCCGCCCCGTTGGCGAGAAGCTGCCTCGTGTCGCTGTTCAGATCGTAGAGCCAGACGATAAAATTCCCCTTCTCCGCCCAGTTCGCGCAATAGACATCGTGAGTCCCGTCGTCGCCCTTAAAGCGCCCGGAGACCGTGTTTCCCGCACCGGACTGTGTCATCGTCGTGAAGTTCAGCACCGGCGTCATCACGATCTGCCAGTGCCCTGTGGCGAGGATCTGGAGCGACGTCGCGTTCGTCCCCTTTTCGATCGTCGTGCTCCCCTCATAGGCGCCGGTCTTATTCACCAGCATCTTTGTCTCCCCCGCCGCGTTGCTGCAGAGCAGGCCAAAATATCCGTCCGCATCCGTGCTCACCACATGCACATCGTAGGGAACCGGCGGCATATTCAACCCGTGGATATTCATGATGCCGTCCCCCTCATAGACGTAACTGTCCGCCACATCCCTGTTTGTCACCCGTATCTGGCTCGCGACCGCCGGGTTATCCTTCACAAAGACCGTGACTACCGTCTCGCCCAGCGCAGCTCCTTTCCGGTAGGTAAGCTGTGTGTAGCCCCGCGAATCAGGCTCCGTCCACTCCACACTGCAGACGCTGCCGTCCGCCACGGAGAACGCGAGTTTTGTCCCCTCCGGCATATTTCTCGCCGCCACGTTCATTTTCACCTCGTCCGCCTGGGGACTGAGGGAGATCAGATCCGTGGAGATATCCACGAACGGTGCTTCCCCCTCCGCCCGCACCGTCTCCCCCGGCAGGACCGCGCCGCCCGCCAGAAGCACCACTGTCACTGCGGCAGCCGCCGCACTCTTTCGCCATCTTTTCTTCCATATATTTTTTATACTTTTCATTTCTATACTCCTTCTGTTCTCGTTCCGGATCCTCCGTCCCGCATCTCCTGTCATTTACTGAAACAGACTTAAAATCTTATTCCACAGATTCACAAACACCGCTTTAAATCTGCCCCACATACCTATGTCTTCTCCCGGTACTTCGATATCCGTCACATTGTCCGCATCGTCGTCCGCCGAGATCTCCGCCGTCCTCATGATGATCTGAATGCTGTTCGGCGATTGATTTTTATCCGAGGTGAAGGATGGAAAATCCTCCGTCACATCCATATTCAGGAAATTGTGCTCCTCCTCGATCTCATCTAACTCCTCGTCCACGGCATCCTTTATCGTGTTCTTTGCGTCCCGCATGATATCCACGCCGTCCGCTATGCCCACGCCGCTGTGCATCACGCCGGTCAGACCGTTCAACGTCAGCGTCAGGGAGGAGGACAACGTATCTTCCGTCATCTCCATCGTGGCGCGTATGCTGGAGAGCGCCGCCTGGGTCGCCGAGATCGTCATCTCCGTTGTGCTGACCAAATCAGTCAACTGTGTGATCAGCGTCTGCAGATCCTCCCGCACCTCATCGTCCGTCCATCTGGCCATCGCCTCCACGGAGTTCATCGCGCTGTTCGCCTTCTGCAGCAGCTCCTGACTGTTGGAGATCAGTGCTTTCCCGGTGTCGCCTGCCTCCACGTCCAGCCCTTTCAGCGTCTCTATATAGGTGCTTAGCAGCGATTTCAGCCCCACGTCTGCACCGGAGGGATCGCTTATCCGGGTATTCATATCGACAGCTGGGTCGTAGCCCATAGCCTTTACTGCTTCCGGTATCGCTTTATCCATAGCCGGCTTTATCTCAGGATGTCCCGCCTGATATGCCGCCAAAACTTCCCCCGCTGTCATTCCCGTCTTTTCCGCAATAAGTTCCGCAGCCGTTTTCGTTGCCGCCTGCCCTACTGTCACTCCTCCGGCTGCCCCCGCGATCTGTTGCAGCTGCCCGATCTTCTCCTGATCGATGGTCCCGTCCGCGATCTCGTTCAACATCCCCAGGGAACCGTTCAGATTGTCCAGATTGGCTCTCATATCCGCCCCGAAACTGCTGAGGTTCCCGATCGTATACATCATATCCGCCAGACGGTCGATCGTCTCGTCAAGATTGTCCTGATCCGCTTTCGTCTGGGTGTTGATAATCTCCAGATAAGTCACCATATTTTCCAGGGAGGAAATCGCTGCATCCGCATCCTCCTCCATCGATTCCCTGTTTTTGTCGTAGATCTGATGCGCTTCCTCCGCTCTCTTTAAGCCCTCCTCCACGCTCGCCAAATCGTCCCGCATTCCGTCGATATTGTCCAGGATGACATCCAGGGCGTCATCCATTGCATCCACAGAGTCCTCCACCGTATCCCGCACTTCCCGCACGTCGTTGACCAGTTCCAGCGATTCCAGCGTGGCGGGAACCATCATGAAGAATACGCCCATGCTTTCGTAGTTATTTGTTCCCACGTTGATGCGAAACTCGCTCTCCTCCCCCGGGAGCGCCAGGAAAATGGCCGCTTTCTCTGTCCCCAGCGTCTGCAGCTGAGCTCCCGGCGCCTCGATGCTCAAAGTCTCCTTCATATCCACCAGCGTGCCGCACATCAGGATCATATTGTTTTTATAGTAGTCCGCAATGTCTTTCTTCGGCGTCACATGGATGAGCGTGCTCACCGTCCCCTGCGCGCCGCCAAGATCTTCCCCTCTCGCCTCCACGCCGTTCAGTTTGTAGGACACATCGATATCCCAGGGGACTCTGGTCTTCAGCTCCTCCGACTTGCATTCATAGTAGAAATACTGCTTTTCCACATTGTCCAGATTCCACGTGACCTTTCCGTCCTCCACCACCGGCTCGGTGCGGTCGCTCATATTGATGATCTCCTCATAGTTGCCGTAGTCCTCGATCACGGTGTTGCCGTTCAAAAAGCATCCTTTCACCACGCTGATATCGTCGATCTCCCCGTAGTAGTCCATGTTCACGTACATGGATTCATCGATCTCCACCTTCGGCGCTTTCGCCTGCAGAGGAGTACAAACCGCTCCCGCCGTCAGGATCACAGGCAAAACCGCCGCCGTTATCTTTATAAATCTTCTATTTTTCCTCATGGTCCGCATCCTCCTGCCTTCTTTCGCTTCCCTCTGTTTCCGTTTCCCGAACCTCCCGCTGTTCGTCCGCCGTCTCATCCGTCAGAGTCTCCTGCAGCTCCAGTTCCTTCCTCTTCTTCTCCTCCTGCAGTCTGTCGAGCTTCTCCTTCTTCTTCTCTTCCTTCCTTTTCCGCACAATGATCCGATACTCTATCTTCTCAAGCCGCTTCACGATCAGGGAATCCTCTTTCTCCCTCTCTCTCAGCCTCTTCGCGATACGACCCTCATCCTTCTGTCTTTTTTCCTTCCGCTCCAGCTTCTTCGCGTCAGCTTTCTCCTTCCATCTGCCTCTGATCTCCCGTTCCTTCATGATCTGCTTATCCAGCATCGTCATCAGCCCCGGCACCGCCAGCAGGACAAAACCCATGCTCAGGATGGCTCCGCGCCCCAGCATATGTCCGATATCCTTGATCGCCTCCACGGAGACCACAAAATAGATCGCATAGCCGGCAACGGTCAGGATCGTGCCCGACGTCAGGATCGAGAGCATGCTCGCCTGCAACGCCCCCAGCGCCGCTTTCTTCGGTTTCATCTTCTCTCTTCTGTCCAGATAGTTGTTGATCAGAAGGATGGAGTAATCCACCGTCGCGCCGAGCTGGATACAGCTCACCACCACCATCGCCGCAAACATGAACACCCTTCCCTGCAGGTAGGGAATCGCCAGATTGATGCAGATCGCCGCGCTGATCGGCACGATAGCGACCACCGCCAAAAGTAACGACTGAAAGGCGAGAATCACGACCAGCGCCACGCCCACCAGCGAGAAGGCGTTGACCATCGCGTAATCCGCATCGCAGATGACCTTTAAGTCCTGCGTGGACGGCGTATTGCCCACCACATAGGCGTTGTCCGGATAATAAGCCTTCACGATCGCCTGGATCTCATCCGACGTCTCGAAGGCGAGGTCGCTCTCCGACTTCGTCCTGGTGAACACCAGCATCCTCGTATAGTGCTCCTTCCGGAGCAGATCCGTCACGCTCGACGGCACGATCTGCTCCGGCACGCCACGCGGCAGAATATCCGCCAGCGCCGTCACGCTCCTGACATAGTAAAGCTCCTTCAGCTCCCCCGCCAGCTCCCGCTCTGTCACCGGGGAGCCGTTGGGCACCATCACCAGGTAGAGGTTGCTGCGCCCAAATTTCGATTCTATCAGCTGCTCGTCGTCATAGACCACCGTTCCCTCGCTGGCGCCCAGCGCGCTGTTCCCGTAGGTGTTGACGTTGGAATTCTGCATCAGGTAGGTTGGCAGAAACACGACCGCGATAAATGCGACAACGACGTAGCGGAGCCGAAACACCACCTGGGATGCCCGCTTGAAGGACGGCATGATGATCTTATGCTGCGTCCTCTCTATCAGAGAATCAAACCGCAGGATCAACGCCGGCATGAACAGAAGCACCGTCACGATACTGCTGATAATGCTCTTGCCCAGCACAAATCCCAGATCCTGACCGATCAGGAAGTGCATGAAAAACAGCGCCATAAATCCCACAAAAGTCGTCATCCCGCTGGAGAGTACTGACACCGCCGCGTGCCGTATGGAGTTTGCCATCGCCTTCTCCTTGTCGGGCTCCTTCTCCTTCTCCCGCATGAACGTATGTAACAGGAAAATCGAATAATCGATGGAGATGGCGAGCTGCAGCACCGCCGCCACCGAGTTGCTGATAAACGAGATCTCCCCGCGCAGGATGTTGGTTCCCATATTGATCACGATCGCCACGCCCATGACGATCAGGAACAGAAACGGTTCCGCCCAGGAATCCGTCGTGGCGCACAGGATAAAGAAGATCAGCACTATCGCGATGACCGTTATGATCGCGATCTGTACGTTCAACGTCTCCTGCAGGGATTTGTTCTCCACCGCCGGTCCGCCGTAGTGTCCCTTCTCCCCCAGGATCGCACTGATCTCATCCAGCGCGCCGTTTGTCAGCTCCGAGGTATCCCCCTCCGTGAACGTCACGTCCATCACCGCGCAGTTGTCCTTGTAATAGTCCGTCTGCCCCGCGATATCTATGAACTCTCCCGACATGTAGACGTCGCTGCTGATCCAGGACACCATATCCACCCCGTCCACGTTCTCCAGCATCTCCTTGTAGAGCTGCGCCTCGTAGGGCGTGACGTTCTCGATCATGATCCGCGCCGTCCCCGGATAGCCGAACTCCTCCTCCATGATGTCGATCGCCTTCTTGGAAATCATGTCGTCCGGCAGGTACGCCGTCAGATCATAGTTGACTTTGATAAAGGGGATGCAGAAGCCACAGATCACCGCCAGCAGGAGAAAGACTGACATGATCTTTTCCCTGTACCTGACGATCCACTCAGGCAGAGACGTCTTCCCTTTCCTGAGATCCTCCAGGCGCTTCTCCCTGTTCTCCAGTTTCTCTTTTACTCTGCGGACCGCCTCTTCCCTCGCGATCCTGTTCTCCTCTTCCGATAACTTCATACGCCGTTTTCACCTCGCAAATGCTTTTGTCTTTTAACAAGATATCTCTTTCCCACCCCTGTGTCTTTAGACAAAATTTTCCTTTTGTTCTGAATTAAGACAAATCAAAGATTTTGTCTATTTCTCAAACGGAGGTTGTCGGATATGGTATAGATACGATAATCGGACATCACGAGATGACGAAACGAGGGAAAAGACATGAGTTTAAACCGGGATATGAAAACTTCTTTTTTCGAGACGCAGCTTGCGCGCCTGAAACAGCGCAAAAAAGGCCCGCTCACCACAAAGGCGGCAGACCACATCTTAAAAAACTATAAGAGAATGTTCTATCTCGACAGCTCCGTCTCCTTCACGAAGGAGACCTGCGAGAATTTTATGCTTCTCTTTTCGGAGAAATCTCCGGCGGAACTGGTAAAGTGGATAGAATCTCTGTTTCCCTGACCATATCATTTTTATACTGATATATGTAGTATGACAATCGTTCGATATTCTCCACAAGCTCCTTCATATTCTCGGCGAGGACTTTTTCGTCCGCTTTCATGCCGCCCATCGCCCATTCTATGACCACTCCGGTCAATCCGTGGGCAAATATTTTGGACGCCAGCCGTTTCTTTTCGAGCGTCAACTGCTTCCGAACATCCAGATCCTCCACAGCCGTCTCAAACAGCGTGGTCAGCATCTTCAGCAGATACTCCTCAAAAAAGTTGTTGGAGCATTTGATCGTATTCATATAAAATGCCCTGTTGTTCCGCATGATCTGCAGCAGCTCATAGAGCTTTTCATCCCAGTTTCCAAAGGAAATGTCCGCCGTCAGCGGCACGAAAGTCTCGTTGTAATAGATCCAGTCAAGCAGCTCGTACTTATCGCTGAAATGATAGTAGAAAGTCTGCCGGTTCACGCCGCATTCTTTCACGATATCTCCCACCGTAACCTGCTCAAAAAGCTTTCCGGAAGCCAGTCTTTTCAGACTCTTTGCCAGCTCTCTTTTCGTGATGTTCGCATTTGACATCTCCTTTGCCCCTCCCTGCGTTCCGTCTCCCGACCCCTGTCCCCGGACAGCTCCTTCAACGCCTGTACAATTTCATGTAGGGCGCGTCCAGCGCTTCCCGGTATCCCGCCTGCTCCATCCACTCATACAGAATATGATTCTGCGGGGAATTGTAGTACGCCGGGTTCTCTCCCAGCTCCTTGTCGAGCGCGATCACCGTTGGCGTCTTCTCCGGGTGCTCCTCGTAGTAGCGGATAAACATCTCATTGTAGGCGTTGGTCCCCTGCGTGGAGGGCGTCGCGATCTGCGCATCCGTCCAGAGGTAGACGATATTTTCACTGCCGATGTACAGAAGCTTATCCGCCGCCGTCAGCTCCCCTGTCAGCACCCGGTAATCATCCTCCAGCACAAGAGCCGTATCCTCCAGCATATAGACGCCCTTCGCAGGCCCCTCCCCGATCCTCTTCATCGGCGCCAGCACCGTGACTTCCATACAGCCGGAAACCCGCATCTGCACCAGTTTACAGACAAACAGCCCCGTCAGGAAGAAAAGCATTCCCGCCCAAAGAAGGCACTTTTCCCACACTTCCGTCTCCCGGACATTCCAGACTTTTACGGTTCCTCTCCTGGAGACCGGCATGTCCGGCACTTCCTCCTCCATCTCATAGTGCTTTCCCAGCATCCACACCGTCGCGATCACGCCGATATACATTTTCGCCATAGAGGTGTTGACATCCATATTGGTCATAATCAGCACTGACACAAGTGTCATAAATCCGGGCAGTATTCCAAACCAGAGACATCTCCTGTTCTCCTCCGTCTTTTCCGCCAGACACATCCATATTCCCAGCGCGGAGACGGCGAAAAAGCGCCACAGCATATAAAACTGGTTTTCATCTCCAAACAGACACCCTGCCGCCTGCAGGCCACCCAGCAAAAGAAAGGAGATCGGCAGCGCATAATAGATTCCCGCCCGTTTCCGACTCAGGCGGGCAACCACGGTTCCCGCCGCGGTGGAGATCCCCAGGACGATACAGAGCGGAAGCAATATCTCCAGAAACTGCGCGCCGAAGATCTTCCACTTCACTGCCGTGCTCACCAGCGTGTGGGATTCATCCTGAAAAATATAAGACACATATCGCAGAAATTTCTCCGGCGTAATATAACTTCCCAGGTACGCCAGAAACAGGATGCCCGTCAGCGCGGATCCCGCCGTGAACCACAGGGCTTCCCCCGGCGTTTTCTTCTTTTCCGCATACTCTTTTCTGCACCGAATGATTCCGGTCAGGTAGACCGGATAGAGAAAGATTAACGAAGGGTAGGAGAACATCTGTCCCACCAGCAGCACACCGGAAACCGCCAGATAGCCCCTCCTTTTCCTCTCCCCCTGATAATAACGGTAAAAACACAAAAAAATCAGCAGCACAAACCAATACTGCTGCAGTTCAAACTCCGGGCACTGTACCCACTTGGGCAGAAAATTCACATGCAGAAAAAATAACAGTGCCGAAAAAAGCTCGCTTATCTTTCCGACATTCACTGCCGTTTTATATAAAAATATACCTGTCAGTATATGAATCAGCGTACCCGCGACCCGTGAGTAGATTACGAGATACGTCGTCGTACCCGCGAGCTTTAAATACAGCCACAAAAAGGGAGCGAGCACGATGCCGCCAAGCTGATGGGATTCCCACAGATCCGAAAACAGTCTCTCCCCCGTCGCCAGCCGGTACGCAACCGCCAGAGCATAGCTCTCATCGATATCCAGGCTGATCCAGATCGTCTTGACAGCCGCCAGCGCGGAGAGAACGAAAAGGACCGCGCAAACCATACTAATTTTCTGTCTTTTCATCCTTATTTTTTTCATCTCTCTGTTTCATCATTTCCACCAGATTCAGCTGGAATTCAAAATCCCGCCTGCTCTTGATCGCAAAGCTGGACAGGATCAGCCCCGAAAAAAAGGACTGCAGAGCCGCCAGCATCACAAAACAGCAGACAAACAGCGTGGGAAACCGCTCCACCAGCCCGGTCTCGAAATAAGTCACCAGCACCGGGATCAGAAAGCCGACGGACAACGCCGCCAACACCGCGCTGATGATCGTGAAAAATTTAAACGGCTGATAGTTTCTGAACAATCTGACGATCGTCGCAAGCACTTTCATCCCGTCCGAGTAGGTGTTGAGTTTGGACACACTCCCCTCCGGCCTGTCCCGGTATTCCACGATCACGTTGTCTATCGCCATATTATTGTTGACTGCGTGGATCGTCATCTCCGTCTCTATCTCGAACCCTCTGGACAAAATCGGAAACGTCTTCGCAAAATTGTAGCTGAACGCGCGGTATCCTGTCATAATATCCTTGATGTCACAGGAAAAAACTTTGTTGATCGCCATCCGCACAAGAGAGTTTCCCATATTGTGAAACGGTCTCTTATTCTCTGTGAAGTAGGTGGAGGAAAGTCTGTCCCCCACCACCATATCCATCTGTCTTTGCAGAACTTTGTCCGCCATCTCCCTGGCGAACTCCAGCGGGTAGGTATCGTCTCCGTCCGTCATGATATAGCACCTGGCGTCGATCTCCCGGAACATCCGTCTTATCACGTTCCCTTTGCCCTGGCGGTATTCATGCCGCACCACAGCGCCGGCCTCCCCGGCGATCTTTGCTGTATCGTCCGTGGAATTGTTGTCGTACACATAGATCACCGCTTCCGGAATGTACTTCTTCGCGTCCGCGATCACTTTTCCGATGGTCTTCGCCTCGTTGTAGCATGGAATCAAAAGCGCTATTCTGTCCATTCTCCGTTCTCTCCTCCACGGATCATATCCGCCCCTACAGTACCAGTTTCTTAAAATTCTTCTTGCCTCTCCTGAGGATGATGCCGTCCCCGTCAAAAGCGTTCCTGTCATAGACGGCTCTGACGTCCGTCACCTTCTCGTCGTTCACGCTGACGCCGCCCTGCTCGATGGCGCGCCTTCCCTCCGACCGGGAGGACACCAGACCGGAGACGGTCAGCATACTGATCAGGTCGATCTTTCCGTCCCTGAAATCCTCTTCCGTCAACTGCGCTTTGGGCATATTTTCTATGCTGCCGCTTCCGCCGAAGAGCCCTTTCGACGCCTCTCTAGCCTTTCCGGCCTCCTCCTCACCGTGCACCAGATTGGTCAGCTCGTAAGCCAGAATATCTTTCGCCTCGTTCAGCTTACTGCCCTCCCACTTATCCATCTCGTCGATCTGTTCTAACGGTAAAAAGGTCAGCATCCGCAGGCATTTCAGCACATCCGCATCCCCGATGTTGCGCCAGTACTGGTAAAACTCGTAGGGCGTCGTCTTCTTCGGGTCCAGCCACACCGCCCCCTTCTGGGTCTTGCCCATCTTCTTCCCCTCCGAGTTCATCAGGAGAGTGATCGTCATGGCGTACGCGTCTTTCCCCAGCTTCTTGCGGATCAGCTCCGTACCGCCCAGCATATTGCTCCACTGGTCGTCTCCGCCGAACTGCATGTTGCAGCCGTAGCGCTTGTACAGCTCCAGAAAATCGTAGGACTGCATGATCATGTAGTTGAACTCCAGGAAGCTTAAGCCCTTCTCCATCCTCTGTTTATAGCACTCCGCCCGCAGCATCGTATTCACCGAGAAGCAGGCGCCGATGTCCCGGATAAACTCGATATAGTTCAGATCCCTGAGCCACTCCGCATTGTTCACCATCATGGCCTTGTCTTCCCCGAACTCGATAAAACGGCTCATCTGCTTTCTGAAACACTCGCAGTTGTGATCGATCATCTCCGTCGTCATCATGCTGCGCATATCCGTTCTGCCGGAAGGATCCCCGATCATGCCCGTGCCGCCGCCGATCAGCGCGATCGGCTTATTTCCGGCCATCTGCAGCCTTTTCATCAGGCACAGCGCCATAAAATGTCCTACATGCAGGGAATCCGCCGTGGGGTCAAACCCGATATAAAATGTAGCTTTTCCGCCGTTCACGAGTTCCCTGATCTCCTCCTCGTCTGTCAGCTGCGCCAGCAGGCCTCTCGCCTGCAGTTCTTCAAATATTTTCATAATATTCTCCTTCTATCACTTTCTAATCTTCCATTTTTGAAATATCTTCGGCAGGTTCTCCACCAGAAATATCATGGGCAGGGACAGGATCAGCCCTCCGATAAACGTAAACAGGATCCGAAGCGGGTAGGCGTACTCTCCCAGATATACCTGCACGATCTGTCCGACCCACCAGTGGACACAGTAGATCGGCAAAGTCAGTTTTCCGAGCCACTCCCACACTATGCCATGTATTTTCGCCGTATAGCTCACGCCGCTCAATGTGATCGCCAGCGACGCCGCGAGAAAAAGGATCACTGCCTCGAAACTGTATGTCTCCGGCGAAGAGGCCGCGAACGCAAAGCAGAGCGCCACCGCTCCGACTTCGCAGACCGTAAGCAGGATTCTGGCAATCGCGCCAAACTTTTTTCCTGCCAGCCTCTCCGCCACCAGATAGACGCCAAACCCCATCGTCATATTGGAGAAGGCGACCAGAAGCCCCGAAAACCCGACGGGCGTCACTTCGCCCCAGCCCCAGGATGCCCCCATGTGCAGGATCATCCATCCATGTATCAAAAAGGGGACAAACCAGACGATATAATGTTTAAACACATCCTCCGCTCTCAGGCACAGATATACGATCAGCGGCAGTGTGATAAACATCGCCGACACATACCATAACGGCGCATTCATGTAGCGGTCCAGTCTGGTGGGCACCAACCCGGTCATCGGCAAAAAGAACAGCTCAAAGGGCAGAACCGCCAGCTCCTGCCAGGTCTGCGCCGTGTAATCCCTCACCGTGGCAATGCGCCAGATATAGGCGATCAGCGTCCCGCACGCGGCATAGGGAAAAATCCTTTTTATCTTGTGCAGCGTGTAGAACACGGCGTACTGCATCTTCTGCGGGATATCCCTCTTCTCCTTTGCCAGATGCTTCATCGCCATGGCACCGGACAGGAAAAAGAAAAACTCCACCGCTATAAAACCTCCCGGCAGGATCGTCCCGGTCTCCGGATCGATGGCCGTGTGGTGTATCAAGATCATCGCGCAGAACAAAAATCTGCACAACTCGATGTATCCGTTCTTTGCTTTTTCTATGTCCCTTTTTCTGTTCATATCAACGTATGTCCTCTATTCGTAACGGGAGTCTCCCTTATTTGCCATCAGTTTTATCATGCCCTCGTTGAGCCCTTTCACCGTCAGCTTGTACATCGGAAGCATCTCCTTGATCGCCGTCTCCGCCTCCCGCCAGGGCGCTCTGCCCGGCGCCATCTTCGGGTTCATCCAGACGATCTTCTTATAGTGCTTTTTCATCAGCTGCAGCCACTTATAGCCGGAGAGCCCGCCGTTGGGTCCCCTGTAATTTCCGCTGGTGGAATACAGTTCCTCGGGCGCCATCGCCGCGTCGCCCACGATGATCACCTTGTAATCGCTGTCCAGATTGCGGAACATCCACTCCGTGTCCACCCACTCGCCGTTCTCGCACTCCGGCGTCTTGTAGAGCTTGCTGTAGATGCAGTTGTGGAAATAGTAGCACTTCACATCCTTGAAATGGTTCGACTTGTTCACCGCCTGGAACAGGTCGTTCATCAGGGAGCTGTAGGGGATCATCGTCCCGCCCGAGTCAAACAACAGCAGAAGCTTCACCGCGTTCTTTCTCGGCTTCTCCATCACGATCTGCAGACAGCCGCCGTTGTTGCAGGTCTTGTCCACGGTGCCCGGGATGTCCAACTCCGTCTTCGGGATATCCAGCTTCGTGGAAAACTGGCGAAGCCGTCTAAACGCCAGCTGGAACTGCCTGTTGTCTAACACCCGGTCGTCCCGGAAATCCTTGTATTTTCTGGCGCCGATCACCGAGAAGGCGGACTGGTAACCGGTCCTTCCGCCGACTCTGACGCCGCCCACGTTGCCGCCCATATTGCCAAACGACGTCTTGCCCATCGTGCCGATCCAGAAAGAGCCGCCGTTGTGCTCCTCGTTCTGGTCCCGCAGCCTGTCCTTGAAGGTCTGCTCCACGTCCTCCTTGTCGATGACTGTGTTGTCCTCCATCTGATTTAAGTGCGCCCTCGCCTCCTCGTGGGCGAGCTCCATCATATCGGACTTGTCAAGCCACCGCAGCATCTGCGCCGTGACCTCGTTCTCCGACTTCACACCCTTGAAGCACTCCTCGAACGCCATATCGAATTTATCGAACTCCGTCTCGCTCTTGACGAGGATCATTCTCGCGAGATAGTAAAACTGCGTCAGACTGCTGCCCGCCATGCCCTGTTCCAGCGCGTCCTGCAGCGTCAGCCACTCGCTCATCGTGATAGAAAGCCCCTTCGCCTTGCATATCTGAAAAAAGGGATAAAACATACTCTGTCTCCTTTTAAATGCCGTGCTGTCTGACCGTCTCCAGATCCTCATCCTTCTTCACGACGACGCCGAGGAACGGCATCCTCGCACGCAGCACATCCGCCGGGATGCCGCCGATCTGCAGCGCGTTGATCCAGTCGATCAGCTCCGAGGTGCTGGGTTTTTTGCGGATATCGCGCATCGCGCGGATATCATAGAAGATCTCCATCGCCTGCCGCATCAGATTCTCCTCCACGTCGGGATAATGGGTCTTCACGATCTCCTCCATCAACTCCTTATCCGGGAAGTCGATATAGTGGAAGATGCATCTGCGCAAAAACGCGTCCGGCAGCTCCTTCTCCGCGTTGGACGTGATGATCACGATCGGGCGGTGTTTCGCTTTGACCGTGCGCTTCGTCTCGTGGATATAAAATTCCATCTGATCGAGCTCCCAGAGCAGGTCGTTGGGGAACTCCAGATCCGCCTTGTCGATCTCGTCGATCAGAAGCACCACCTGTTCCTCCGAGTCGAAAGCCTCCCCCAGCTTGCCCAACTTGATATAGCGGGCGATATCGTCCACGCCCTCCTCGCCGAACTGTCCATCGTAGAGACGCTGGATCGTGTCGTACATGTAGAGCCCGTCCTGCGCTTTCGTGGTGGACTTGATGTTCCAGATAATCAGCTTCTTGCCCAGCGACTGCGCCACTGCCTCCGCCAACATCGTCTTGCCCGTGCCCGGCTCCCCCTTGATCAGAAGGGGTTTCTGCAGCGCGATCGCCACGTTCACGCCGTCCATCAGCTCCCTCGAAGCCACATACTGGTTGGTACTGTTAAATCCCTGATTCATTCTCTTCCTCCATCTGCGTTTATAATTCTATAATCAGCTCCTCGTTCTCCCCCATCGTCCTCTGAGCGCTGAATGTCTTCATCCCTCTCGGCACCAGCACATACTCTCTCCAGAGCACACTCTCCCCGGGCGGTATGATATTGTAACTGTCGGAGCGCGCCTCGCCCCAGTAGTCATCGTCCTTCTCCAGGATATCGATCCATTCGCCGTTCTCCCCGTAATAATAGCAGAGATTTCCAATGATCCCCAGCGATTCATTCACCACACCTGTCAGTTCCCAGGTGATCTCCACCACCTGCATCTCCTCCATGACCGCATATTCGGAAATATGGTACTCATACCCCTCGGGAATTTCCTCCAGCACCTTCGCCTCATACCCCGTGATCGGGGAATACCCGTAAGGTGTACAGACCTCATAGTACTGCTGGCTGACATAGCCGGAATAACAGATCAGGCACATCAGCACAACGATTGCGCAGGAAACGCAGGAAATTATTTTCATCTTGCCCATCATGATACCTCCCCCAGCACAAGCGGGACGCTCACCCTCTTTTCCAGAATGGAAACCCCGTTCTTCGTCCCCTCCTGATCGAAAGAGATCGTGACATTCCCGGCCCCTTTATCTATCAGAAAATAAAATGTTCCTGTTTTCCCTTCCCCATAGTCGTAATTCAGATAATCCGATCCTGTCAGGATATCCTCCACCATGGATTGCCGCATGTCATAAATCTTCTCCATGATATCATAGGGATCTCCCGAAGCCGGGAACTCATCCAGACTTACGATGCTCTCCAGTGCATAACTGTCCAGACACTGTCTGCATGCGCTGCCGTCCGACAGGTAGACCGTATGGTACGCCCAGTCGCTGTCCCATTCCTCCGAGGGGAGTATCTCCACCGTCACCGCAACCAGTTTTTCCGCCTCCGCTATGCCGCTCATCATCGACGTATCGACCACTTCCGCTCCCTCCACCAGAAGAAGCCTTCCGTTCACCTCGAAGACCTGCCCCGCCTCCGCGGTCTCCTGATCAAAATCCACGGTCCGATAGATCTCCTCTATCTCCCGTTTTTTCAGATTGCCGGCAATCACCGTGACCGCGATCGCGAACACCGCCAGGATCGCACAGATCGGCGTGACGATGTTTCTCTCCCTCTCCTTTTCACGCGGCTTTGTCTGAGTAACGTTCCGCTGGTACGGATTCGGCTGCGCCGGCCGGTTCGCCTGATGATAATTCCCGGTTCCGCCCTGCCTTGCTGCCGGCCTGTGCATATTATATTTATCATACATCTCATGCAGTTTCTCGTGCTGCTTCGCCTCCTGCGCTCCGGTGGAAGTCTTCCCCCCATCGTCAAATTTAGCGCTGAAATATTTGCTTACATCGTACTCCGCCTGCCGGTTATTAAAATGTCCGCACTTCGGGCATATCCCGCTGTACATCTCCTCGTCAAAATGCTTTCCGCATCTTCCGCATCTCATACTGTATCTCCAACTTTTCTGTATTACCACCCGGTGCTGATCTCGATCTTCCGATCCCGCAGCATCAGCTCATCCAACGCCTGCGCCGCCGGTTTTCCCTCAAACAATACAAGGTTCACCTGCTCGATGATGGGTATCTCCACCGCATACTTCTTCGCCAGCCCCATGGCTGCCTTCGCGGAGTAGACGCCCTCCACCACCTGCTTCACCTCGTCCATCGCCTCCTTCATGGACTTTCCCTGTCCGATCAGGATGCCGGCCCGCCGGTTGCGGGAGTGCATGGAGGCACAGGTCACGATCAGGTCGCCGATGCCGGTGAGCCCGCAGAAAGTCTCCAGCTTTCCGCCCATGGCAAGCCCAAGTCTGCCGATCTCGGTGATCCCCCGGGTGATCAGCGCCGCCTTCGTGTTGTCGCCGCAGCCCAGTCCGTCGGCTATGCCCGCCGCCAGCGCGATCACGTTTTTCAGGGCGCCGCCCAGCTCGATCCCCAGCATATCCGGGCTGGTGTACACCCGGAACACTTTGTTCATCAGCAGATTCTGGATATACTCCGCCGTCTCCTTCGATTTTGCCCCGGCCACGATCGTCGTGGGCATTCCCTTCCCCACCTCCTCTGCGTGGGAAGGACCGGACAGCACCGCCACATCCGCCTGCGGGATCTCCTCCTCGATGATCTCCGACAGCGTCATCAGCGTTTTCTCCTCCACTCCTTTTGCCACATTGACGATGATCTGCCGCTCTCCCACAAAGGGTTTCATCATCGCCGCCGTGTTTCTCGTAAAGGGTGAGGGCACCGCAAGGATGCACAGATCCATCCCCTCGATCGCCTCCGACAACTCCGTCGTATAGGAAATATTCTCCGGCAGCTTTACACCCGGCAGTTTGTCCAGATGTTCCCTGTTCTCCCGCAACATTTCAATCTCTTCCTTCACGATGGACCAGACTGTCACCTCATGTCCGTTGTCCGCCGCCAGTTTCGATAATGCCGTCCCCCAGCTTCCCGCTCCGATCAATCCTATTTTTGCCATATTCCGTCCCTTCTCTCCGTCTTTGCTATATATTTTATTCTGTCTATTCCTTCTTTTTCAGATACGTCTTCCGCTCCTGCCCTTTCAGCAGCCGCTTTATATTCTCCCGGTGCTTATAGTAGGCCATGACCGCTAAAAGCGCCGATATGATATACATCTCGTTTAACGCCGCCTGAGACATCCCGAACACGCCCATCTGTCCCTCGACGATGATCTGGATCAGAAAACCCGCGTAGACAAGAAGCGACCCCAGAGACACATAGTGGGTCGTAAAGAACGTCCCGAAGAACACGATCACGCCCATGATAAAAAAGCTCCAGTGGAAACAGATGATCAGCCCCGCGGTCGCCGCGATCCCTTTTCCGCCCCGGAAATTCATATAGAAAGGAAAATTATGCCCCAAAATCGCGCCCGCCGCCGCGTACAGGACAAACAGATAGTTCAGGTCCGGCGCCATCCCCGGCGCAATGACAAACCGCGCCAGAAGACACGCCACCGCGCACTTTAAGATATCCCCGAGCAGCACCAGGACGCCGGCCTTCACGCCGAACGTCCGCAGAGTGTTCGTCGTGCCCGCGTTGCCGCTGCCCTTTTCCCTGATGTCGATTCCCTTTGATTTTCCGTAAATATAAGCCGTCTGGAACAGCCCGCACAGATATCCCACAGCCAGACAGATGCTACGTCCCAACATAATTATTTATCTCCCTTTCGTTCCCGGATAAAGAATTTCAGCGGCGTTCCGCGGAAGCCGAAAGTCTCCCGGATCTGGTTTTCTATATACCTCGTATAGGAAAAATGCATCAATTCCTTATCGTTCACAAAGATCACAAAAGTCGGCGGCTTCACCGCCACCTGCGTGATATAGTAGAGCCGCAGACGCTTGCCCTTGTCCGTCGGCGGCTGCTGCATCGCCACCGCCTCCGACATGATCTCGTTCAAAACACCCGTCGCCACGCGCATCGCGTGATTTTCGTGTACTATCTCTATTATATCATATAATTTCGGTAATCTCTGCCCCGTCAGCGCAGAAATATATAAAATTTCCGCGTAGGGCATGAAGGACAGTATCTGCCTGATCTTCTTCTCGTACTCTCCCGTCGTCTTATTGTCCTTCTCGATCGCGTCCCACTTGTTGACCGCAATGATTATTCCCTTGCCCCGGTCATGGGCAATGCCGGCGATCTTGGCATCCTGCTCCGTCACACCGTCCACCGCGTCGATCACCAGGACCACGATATCCGCCCGCTCCACCGCGCTGACCGTGCGGATGATCATAAAGCGCTCCAGTTCTTCCTTTATCTTATTTTTTCTGCGCAGCCCCGCCGTATCGATGAACACATATTCCCTGCCGTGGTACGTCAGTTCCGTGTCCACCGCGTCCCTGGTGGTCCCCGCGATATCGGAGACGATCAGACGGTTTTCCCCGAGCAGCCGGTTAATGATCGAGGATTTTCCCACGTTGGGCTTGCCAACGATCGCCACTCTGATCTTGTCATCCTCCTCATCCTCCTTCGCGCTTTCCGGAAAATGGGAGATGACGACATCCAGCATATCGCCGATCCCGGTTCTGTTCGCCGCGGAGACGGCATGGGGTTCTCCGATCCCCAGATTGTAGAACTCATAGACGGCAATCATATCCCGCTCGTAGCTGTCCACCTTGTTCACCACCAGGACCACTGGCTTCCCCGCCTTGCGCAGCATATCCGCCACCTTGGAATCGGCGTCCACCAGCCCCTGCTTCACATCCACCAGAAACAGGATGACATCCGCCGTGTCGATGGCGATCTGCGCCTGTTCGCGCATCTGGGACAAAAGGATGTCCCTGCTCTCCGGCTCGATGCCGCCCGTATCAATCAGCGTAAATTTACGCCCCGACCATTCCGTGTCCGCATAGATCCGGTCTCTGGTGATGCCAGGCGTATCCTTAACGATCGATATTCTCTCCCCGGCAAGTGCATTAAACAAGGTAGACTTTCCCACATTGGGTCTGCCCACCACCGCCACCACCGGTTTTCCTTTTTTCTTTGCCATAACTTCTATCTTATCCTTTACTGTAGTAAACTTTTATTCCCGCCCTGCCGGCTTTCCGGATGTCCCGCTTTCCCCCAACATGCAGGAGAGCAGATCATACCCGCTTGATTTTACAATATCTACCGGCACTTGTAAAGTTTTTTCCACTTCCCCCACGGTCACATCGTCCAGAAAAACATCCGTTCCGCTGCGCAGCATATTGACCGGCAGAAGAAGCCTCGAACCCAGCTCTTTTCCCCGCAGCTGCCCCATGATATCCTGCCCCGTCAAAAGCCCCGAGACCGTGATCTTCTCCCCAAAAAAGTGATTGATGATCTCATACATATGTACCGTAAGATTCGGACAGAGCGCCTCCGCCTGTCCGGCCATTTTTTTCAATATCGGATAGGCCAGTTTTCCCGTCGCGATGGAGATTTCGCGTCTCTGTCTTAAGACATACCCCCGCTTTCTTTGCAGCGCGTCCTCAAACTCATCCGTCAGCAGTCTCAGCATTCCCACGCCGTTTTCCAGCTGCAGGTATCCGTCGTATCGCTCCGCCTCGGGCAGCTCCCTCTCCGCCAGCAGATACCACTCATCGGAGGCGTGCACAAAGTGAACGCCGTACTGCCCTTTTATCTTTCTCTGCCAGTTTTCGATGCAGTCTATGACTTCCTCCGCCTCCCCCTTTGTAAAAGGTTTTAGAGGATAAAGTCCCTCCCTGTGATCCGAGAGTCCCACCGGCACAACCGACACACTTGTCAGATACGGGAGATACCCGGTCAGATCCGAGATGGTCCTCTGAAGCTCCTCCCCGTCGTTCACTCCCCTGCAGAGCACGATCTGTCCGTTCATCTCGATCTCCGCCTCGAAAAGCCTGTCCGCCTTCTGGAGCGCCTCCCCGGCGAAGCGGTTGTTCAGCATCATACAGCGCAGCGCCGGGTTCGTTGTCTGAAAAGAGATATTGATGGGCTCCAGACGATAGCGGATGATCCTGTCGATATCATGGTCCGACATATTTGTCAGGGTCACATAATTCCCCTGCAAAAAGGACAATCTGGAATCGTCGTCCTTAAAATACAGCGTCTCCCGCATTCCCTTCGGCATCTGGTCGATAAAACAGAAGATGCACTTGTTGTGGCAGCTTCTGTACTCATCCATCAGGCCGTTTTCAAACTCCAGCCCCAGATCTTCCCCGGCGTCCTTCTCGATCTCTAAAACGCATTCCTCTCCGCTCTTTGCCAGGATCGCGACCTCGACGTAATCATCCTGCAGCAGATACTGGTAATCAAAAATGTCGTCGATCTCCTGACCGTTTATGGCCAGGACAGCGTCACCGCTCTCAAGTCCCATCTCCTCAGCGATGCTGTCCGGCAATACTTTTTGTATAATATGTCCTCTTTTTTCCACTTTTTACCCCTATCCTTTTACAATCATTCTACTAGAATTCCCTTGACGTGTCACGAAGAATGTTATAAATTTAAAATGTATTTGGATTTCGACAATCTTCTACAAAATGCTGTTTTTCATCGATTTGACATCAGGAGATATTTCATGGCAGACGTTACGAAACTGGAACAGGCGCTTCCTGTTGCGCCTCTGAAAATTGTAGCTCTCGACTCCGCTGCGGAAATGGGCAGAGTCATCAACGAATTTCTCGTTAATTTTCGCAAAGAAACCCACAAAGACTTGACAAACGATCCTGCTTTTCAGGGATATCACGAAGACAACTTTCTCGCCGATGCGGACTGTCCGCGTTTCGGCAGCGGCGAAAGCAAAGGCATCTTCCGGGAATCCATCCGCGGCAAGGATCTTTATATTTTACTGGACGTCTGTAACCACAGTATCACCTATGAAATGAACGGTTATACAAACCATAAGTCCCCCGACGACCACTATCAGGATCTGAAACGGGTCATCGCGGCCGCCGGCGGAAAGGCAAACCGCATCACGGTCATCATGCCCTTCCTCTATGAGAGCAGACAGCATAAACGAAACGGCAGAGAATCTCTGGACTGTGCCTACGCCCTGAAAGAACTTTCCGACATGGGTGTCAGCAACATTGTCACCTTCGACGCTCACGATCCCCGGGTGCAGAACTCGGTGCCGTTATGCGGCTTCGACAGCTTCATGCCCACCTACCAGTTCACGAAAGCTCTGCTGCGCGCGGAGCCGGATATCATCATCGACAAGGACCACACGATCGTTTTAAGCCCCGATGAGGGCGCTTTAGACCGCGCCGTCTATTTTGCAAACGTACTCGGTGTTGATATGGGGATGTTCTATAAGAGAAGAGATTATTCCACCGTCGTAAACGGAAAAAATCCCATCGTGGCGCACGAATTTCTGGGGGACAATATCGCCGGGAAAGACGCCATCATCGTGGACGACATGATCTCCTCCGGGGAGAGTATGATCGACACTGCCCGCATCCTGAAAACCTTTAAGGTAAACAGAGTGTTCATCTGCACCACTTTCGGGCTGTTCACCAACGGCCTCGAGCACTTTGACGCCGCCTACGAAAAAGGTTATTTCGACAGGCTGATCACCACCAATCTCACCTATCAGACGCCGGAGCTTTTAGCCCGTCCTTATTATATGACTGCAGATATGAATAAATTTCTGGCGTCCATCATCGATTTTATGAACCACAATGTTTCCATGAATTTTGTCCGGACGCCCACCGAAAAGATCCGTAACCTGATGGAAGAACACAACCGGAAACGGATGGAAACGGCAGACGCCGCGCGGGTGGATGACAACACGAATTGACCTCGCCAGTCAATCTGTAAACCCTCTCGGGAACAACTCTTCTCTGTCCCGGGCGTACATCATCTTTTCAAGCGCTCGCTTTTCCATCTTCTCTATCTCCCACTCTTTGCGGTTCAGTCTGGCGCCAATTTCTTCGTATCCGTCCCCATCCGCGATTCCTCTCATCACCATCTGTTCGCTTGCTGTCAGAAATCCGCTGTCTGTTAAAAATTCTTCCGGCGCTGCGTTAAATCTGGTGTCGCCTTCGTTTTTAAGCCATAGATCAGAAGAATACCGGGCGGCATATTCCGGGAACAGCTCTTCCCATTCTCCGGCGTACATCACCTTTTCAAGCGCCCGTTTTTTCATCTTCTCTATCTCCCACGCTCTGCGGTTCAGTCCGGCGCCGATCTCCTTCATTTCCTTTCCCCTCACGATTCCCCTTATCACCGCCTGTTCACCTGCCGTCAGGAAACCGTCTCCTATAAATTTTTCCAACTCCGCGTCATATTCCCTGCGCAGCACGGTATTCTCCGGATTTCCCCCCTTCTCCGCCGGTATATTGTCCATGTCCGCCTCTTCCATGGAGATCACGTTTTGTGTTTTTTCTTCAGCCCCTTCTTCCTGTCTTATCTTTGTTTTCTTTCTCAGTTGTCCGTCCGAATTTCTGTCCGCAATATCATACATCTTCCAAAATGCATGGTCGGAAACATAGGAGCTGAATTTAGCCTTGTCCTGCTGTAAATCAAAATCCTCCACCATCCTGGTCACCATTTCCAGCCTGGCTTCCTGCAGAAGATCCTCCTCCATATATCGGAACCCTTTCATCCTGTTGACAGCCTTCTTCAGCAGCCCGTCATTCTCCTTCAGCAGAAGATTCAAGGCCTCCTTATCGCCTTCCCGAAACCGCCTGATCAACTCTCTGTTGCGCACATCCCTCTCATCCATTTTTCCTTCCGATCCCATATCTGAAACGATCTCCTCTCCTACTGGTCATACCGTCCTCCGGCTCTTTCCCGGCGCTCTTTTCTCTGCGCCTGAGAGCCTCCTCTTCTCTGTCTTCTCTCTCCAAGATCTCCCGCTCCTCTTTGCTCAGGTTCTTTTTGCTCAAAATCTGCCGACTATTTTCTGCATAGAAGAACGAAGAAAACTCCGTGTCCAGCTCCTCCGGCGGCACATCAAATCTCATCGCCGCGTTATCCATCCGATAACCTTTTTTCAGGCTGCCGTTTTCTTTCAGACCCATCAAGTACCCCACAGCTTCCTCCACTCTGAAAAATCCTTTCACCGACAGGTAAAAGATCATCCGCCGATCGTCCATCGGGATCCGATTGATGCTGGTGCTGCCCCATTTGATCTTTCTCTCTCTGGCACACTCCTCATACCAGACAACACAGGGATAACAGGGAAATTTGCTGTGGGCCCTGGGAATCTTCGTCTCCGGGATATTATCGCGTCCCATAAGATAGATGCCAGCGCCTGTGCTTTCCTCCACATACAACGGTAAAATGACTCTGGTCTGCTCCTTTTCCAGCATATCATCCCGCAGCAGACGGCATATCTTTTCACACTTCTTTATAAATGCTTCGTCGAGCTTTCTCCCCTCCTGGGCCTCCGGCCTGCCCGCATCCCGGGCAGGGATGTTCCCCTGCCCGCTATTCTGCTCAAAAAAGCGCAGCAGTTTCACGTCGTCGCTCTCTTTCTTTGAACTGCGCTCCCTTTTTTCATTGTCGACAAAGTCGGCCGCCTGCTTTTTCAGCAGGCGATCCTCCAACTCCTCCTGTGACGCGCCAGGCAGGCTTTTCTTTGTCTTTGCCGACATCTTTTTTTGTCGAAGCAGCTGATCCACCAGCGCATCCCTGACCTCCTGATACTCGTCCCGGGTAATATATTGATATTCATCACCCGCAGCCAGATACGCGACTCTCAGACGCAGATAATACTCTTTTTCTTCCCCTTTATCCGCCAGAAATTCCCGCGCCGATTCTTTCGACTGCAGTTTTCCTTCCGCGCGGCGCTCTTCCCTCTCTCTAAAATACCGGTAGAGCAGGCTCTCTTTATAAGACTCGTCAGCCTTGTGCGCTTCATATTCCTCCACCAGTTTCCTGCCCAGTTCTTCACGGCTCTCTATCATTTATCGTACCTCCTCGCCTTCCGCACCGCCTCCCTTACAATACCGGGCAGCTGCTTTACGCGGTCAGTCACAAGCCCATAGGTTTCCTCCAGCGAATAGGCGGACAGCCTCTGCTCATAGAGATAGAGATCGACCATCTTCTCTATGGCGCCGGCAAACGCCTCCCCATCCCAGGTGAGTTTCCCCTCTGTGCCCTCCGTATAGGACATTTCCCTGAAGCGCAGATAATACCTCTTATACTTTTCAGCATCCGGAATACGTTGCAGGACTGCCGTCTCCCCCGCTTCGAGCTGTCTGGTTAATTCCTCCCACCACGGTTCTTCTTCCTCTTCCTCCATGCTGCCGTAAAGAATATCATACACATCCTCTCCGCTTTCCAGCCTGTCGGCCAGCTCCTCATCCGCAGCGTCTGAAAGTTCTTTTTTCAGCCTGACTTCTTCCGCATAGAGAGGATCCTCAGCCATCCGGACTTTTTTCATCTCTTCTTCCTTCGCATAAAATTCTTCTGCCGCTTTGACACTTCTTTTATTGAAAAGCTCTATTTCCCGCTTAAGAAACGCATTTTCTTCCTCCGTAAAAAGAGAACTCTCCATGTCTCCGTCCAGCAAAAGGAACACTTCCTGTGCATATGCAAAAAAGTCGTGGAATCTGTGTGAGAAATAACCGCACTCCGCTTTCAGCAGATCCGCCCTGCTTCTGCATGCCGAACGCCCTGTATCGCGCGCCATGCGAACGATGTCGCCGTAGGTCTGCGCCGGCTCGTACGGCTCCCTCGCAAAATCTTCCATAGAAGAAATATGATTCTTCCACGCGATTCCAAGTATCGTGCAGTAGAGAAAACTGCGGTACAGTTCCTCCTTTTCCGGGCTGTAATCTTCATGCGCGGCGGACATGATCTGCGTGATCAGCTCCTCGAGGCGCGCATCATCCACAACCCCTTCGTCATTTATGATTTTATTCTCATAGGTTTTATCATATCCTTTTATCACGTCTCCCACCTGTCCCAACAGATCTTCCATACGTGTCTGGCGCTCATAAAGTGTTCTTTTTTCCTCTCTGATTTCATTCTGATTCATGATTTTTCTCCTTTTTTCTGGTCGCGGACATACTTCCTTTTTTGTCCGCGGTGCATTGTTAAATTGTAACATACAGCCTGTCTGTCGTCAAAACTTATCCCTTACATATTTTCATCACCTCCTCCGGTTTCCAGCCAATGCTTATAGTCCTTTCCTATCTGCATCGTCCAGTACATCTCATTTGTCACCTTCCTCAGACAGTCCGTCACCATCCCGCAAAGCTCCCCAAGCGAATAGACGCAGTACTCGTTTCGATAGAGATAACAGTCTACCATCTCTTCTATCTCGTTTATGAATTCCTCTCTGTCCCAGGTAAGCTCTCCTTCTACAGCGCCTGTATAGGACAATTCCCGAAAACGTAGATAATTTCGGATATATTTTTCGGGATCGGGGATACGCCCCACAATACCCTCTTTCGCGCGCTCTATTGCGCTGCCCGCATCCTCCCAGAACAGGGCGTCGGATTCTTCCTCATCCTCCGCTGCGCGCGGCTCCCCAAAATCCGTCGGACATGCCGTCCTGTTCCTTTTTTCTAACGTTATCCTGTCCCGCCCGACAAACGCTTTTTCTTCCTCGGTATACAGAGAATACACTTCCTGTCCCCGCAGCAGAAAATACACTTCCGGCATATATCCGAAAAATCCCTGTATTTCGTCCGTGTAGTTTACGCTCTCCATAAAGAGCAGATCCTCCTTGCGCCCCGGCGTCGATCTGCCCGTGTCGCGCGCCATGCGCACCACATCCCCCCATACCTCCGCCGGTCTGTAATCGCCGTAATCCATGGACAGATGACACAGGTCCCTGTCCCACGCGATCCCAGGCAGCGTACAGTAGAGAAAACTGTAATAAAGCTCTTTTTTCTCAGGCTCATACTGCTTCTGCGTTGACGAGAAAAGTTCTGCGATTATCCCTTCCAGCCACCTGTCATCACGCTCACCTGCATGAGGCCGTAAATAGTCATAATCATAACCATCGGTCATATCGGCGATCTTCCGGAGCAGATCGTTCCTGTGCGACCTCCGGTTGCGGATCTCTTCCACCATCTCTCCACCTGTTTTTTTCTGTCCCACACGCGTTCCTCCTTTCACCTTACCCGCTTCAACTCTGCCTGCAGCACACTGATCCGCTCAAGAGCTGCCGCAAGAAGCAGTAAAACATTCATCTCCGGACCATGCCAGAGCGAGCTGATCTGTTTCACCGCCTCAAGCACCGGCTCCAGCTCTTCATCCTGATAGCGTCCCTTTTTTATGTCTTCGCGGAGGCCCGCCACAGGATTTTCAATTTTGAGGAAAGCTAACGCCTCCTTCAAAGAACCGGCGAACTCCTGCCCGCTCAATCCCTCAAACGAGACGTCTTCCATACAAAATCCTTCCGTAAATTGGTAATTCATTTTCATAAAAACCTCCTTTTTAGCACTCAAAAAACAAAGTGCCGCCTGTCTTCCTCTTCATACAGCGCGTCCTCCAGCATGACACAGAGTTTATTCTCCATCCCCCGGATCCCCTCCCCGTCTTCTGCCGCCTCCGCGACCAGCTTCTTACAGGTTTCAGGCATCAGGCTGATCTCGACGCCAAACTCTTCCTCCAGCTTCTTCACCGGGCTGCAGGCGGCGCCTATCATATGAAAGAAATCCTCCTCCGTCATGGGCTTTAAATTGACGATCCGTCGGATCCTGCCCAGAATTTCCGTCATGATCCCAAAGTCATGCAGATTCTTCCTCTCGATCGGCGCGTCGTACGCTTTCATCTCCCGGCTGCTTTTGACAAAACCAATACTGCCGCCCCGCTTTTTCTCCGCAAGTTCTTCCGACTTCACGGAAAACGCGCCGCAGAATATAAAACTGATCCTGGAAGTGTCAACCCAGACGCCTCCTCCTAAATCCACCTGTGTTCCTTCCAACATTTTCAGAACCTCCCCCTGGATGATCTCGCTCCAGTTTTCTCCCTTGGAGTTCGTCTTGGGCGTGAACATCTTATCCGCTTCGTCTATGACGAGAATGGTCTGTCTGTCTCCCAGAAATTTTTCAGAGATCAGCAGGCTTGCCCACTTCTTTTTCCCGCTCCAGCCGTCCGGGGTGATATTGCTCCCATCAACGATCTCGATCCTCTCAGGAAAAAGCTCCTGTAAGCATCTCCAGATATATGTTTTGCCGCAGCCGCTCGGACCTATGAACATGGCGTTGGAGCGCCTGCCCCTGTGCAGACAGTTAAAGAGTATGATGGAAGCCGCCCGCTTCGCTTCGTTCTGCTTCCAGATACGCTTGTCAAGGTAGTCATACAGCTTCTCTCCCCTGTCAAAATACCGCAGCAGATCGGCCTCCTCCACAAATTCCTCAGAAACGCCATCGTCGTCCACATCATTCGCACCATCGCCGTTATGGCGATCATCCGCAAAATTTTCCTGCTGTTTCTCATCACGGTCGTCATACCATGGTCTTTCTCCCGCTGTCCGGTTATCGTATTGCATTGTGAAACCTCCTTTCGTATATTTCAGGCGGAAAACTCACCCTGTTTTGAGGGAATCATCGGTTCAATTCCTATCTGTATCAGGACGCCCTTTGTAACCCGCTCCAGGGTATCTTTGTTAAGCCTTCCCTGCTTCCTGAGGATCCTCACGGCGTCAAGGGACCTTGTCTGTGCGCACAGGGCAACCGCATCGCGAGTCAATCCCTCCTCCCTGTTTGCGGGGATGAGGACGTTCGTCGGCAGTTCAAGCCTGTATATCTGGGTCGTCAGCGGCACTACGGTGTATACATGATTGTGACGGTTCACCCAGTCATTGCTCACAACGACCACCGGACGTCTCCCCGCCTGCTCGCTCCCATGCTCCGGTGCGCCAAGGTCCACCAATAAAACGTCGCCTCTTTTAATGCTCTTTTTGCCTGTTCTGCTCATCCTTGCTTTTCTCCTTTCTTTGTGCATCAAAAAGACGCATGGTTTCCATTTTTCCATGCGCCTTTTCGGTGTTTTTCTTCTTTACAGGTTATCATTCCGAATAGCTGGACTGCCTTCGCCCGAAATTCCGACTGCTCTCTCAGTCATCGTGCCCCTCCAGCCACCATTCCGCGTCAGCCAACGCCTCATCGTAAGCGTCGTCAAGATCTTCGCCTTCTGCTCCGAGAAGCTCTTCCCAGTCAATACTCATTTTCCGTTCCTCCTTTTCATCCTGTGGTTTGCCGTGTTCAGCGTTTTGTTTTCTGTGCGAGACATCCGCAGCTCCTTTCTCTGCTGTCTCTGTATGTACTTACATGATATGCACGTGCCGTTTTCTTCCGTATTTTTTACGTCACCATGAATCAGGCTATTTTCTGTTTAAATGCACTCAAAATTTTTTGAGCCATGATGTTTACCTGTGGATACCCCTGTTCCTCAAGGATTGTCCCGGCTTTGTACAGAGCCGCTTCAAAACTGTCTGCCATTTTATCTAATCTTTGCATCGCTATCTTTTCTCCGATGCCCACAGATCTTGCCTCTCTTTTAAAGGAATCTCTCTTTACATCATGAATATTCAGAACTCCTCCAATGCTGAGAGACATATTTTCTGAACTGTTCTCATAGACCATTGTACTTACAATATCATAGACCGGTGCCAGACGAATTGTTTTCAAATCTTCTCCATAAAGCAGTGAAAGATTTTTAATATGATTGTCCGTATTTCCGATCAGAAAATTAAAAATACAGATATCCCACAATTTTAACTGATCCTCAATCGGATCGGAAGAATAATTTCGAAGGACAGAAAACATCTTCCGGAGATAGTGCTCCCGGTTTCTTTCATATTTAAAACTGGCCGCAACTCCCATAGCCTGCGCAAAATCTTCCTGATGTAATCTGCGGGGAACAGGCAGTCCATCTACCAGCTTCTCATCTTCAGAAAACTTTCTGTCGTATCTTCTTGTGGCGAATAAAATACTCTCTTCATCCCGATCATCTGCATTTATAATGAAACTGTCCGGAATCTCTATCCCCAAATTTCCGGCAGTTAAAAGGCAAAGCTGTTCATTTGTCACTATCTGTTTCAACCTCACATGGCTCTGCTTAACAATATGCGTACTCGGAGCTGTCCCGAACGGCAAATACCACTCCCTTTCTTTCTCATGGTAATAAAGTCCTGCTTTCCCGGATGCCCCGGCAAGAGAAAGATGCGCTTTCGTCACAAGTTCGGCCGATTTTGTCGCCCCCTCTCTCGCAAGATTCAACACTTCCACAGCGTTTAATTTTCGATAACCCGGCAAACTGTTGCCTGTTTTCGCAGTTTCATCGATAATTTTAATCGCTCCCAGACACTCGCTTCCCAACCCCTCCAAGATAGCAAGATAGTCATTTTCATCCGCACGTATCCATTCGGCAACACACTTTCTGCTGAATCCCTCAGGCAGCAATCCCTCAAAATAATTTCTGGTTCTGACTGCATCAAAGCTTTTCTGCTCCAACGGCATACTGAGAGATATCGGCCTGCTCTCCGAATCCGAAAGATAACTGTCCGCATAGGAAAAGCTTGCGTTTTCTGAATTTTCGCCGGTTATTTTTCCGACAAATACATCTTGCCCACCCACCTCAATCATTACTGATAAATCTTTCAATTTTACTCCCTCTTCGTGATAACCAAATCCAGACCCAAAATATTGATAAGTTTAATTGCTTTCTCTATCTCCGCAGTCGGTTTTCCCCGCTCCAGATCAGAAATAAAAGTGACGCTCAAACCGGTAAATTCTGATAAAAACGCCTGTGTATATTTCAATTCCTTTCGCCTTGCCCGAACCGCCTGTCCAAGAGAAGCAGAATCTGTAATTTTCATACAACCCCTCATTTCTGCCGTACGGCAAAATATATTAGTATCACCTCAAAATTTTGCCGTACGGCTATTTTTTCTTTTCCTTGTATCGTTCCGTTACCTCCACTATTTTATAGCCGACATATCCGAATACAGTGCCAATCGCCATGCCTCCCTCAATATCCGTCGGGCTTAACGCATGATTTCCGGAAAAGACAATGATGCAGACAATCGCCAGAGCCGCTTTCCAGAATCTGCTCTCCCTGGAAAAACAGAGCGCTGTCAGCGCGGTAAAAGCCGCTGCTGCAGATCCCGAAGGAAGACGAAACCGGATTCCCATCCACAGCCAGGCCCCCGTATGGAGATCCTGCACAGCCAGATGCTTCAAAATTCCGTCGCAAAACAGTACATCCAGTCCCAGCCCGACCAGCATCATCATTCCGGTCTTTCTCGTCTCCGGAATCGCAGTCATAGCACATGCCAGCGGGATCCAGATGACCCCGTAATCTATCAAAAACAATACGAAATGAATGAATCCGTTCATGCTCTCTCCTCACACCAGCTTCATACACGCCGCAAGATTCCCTCTCTGCCCGTGACTTGCCCGGTGGGAAAACAGAAAATCCGGGTTACAGCAGGTGCAGAGATCCGTCACCTCTATATGCTCCGCCGGGATCCCCGCCTCCAGCATGACAAGCCGGTTTGCCTCCCAGAGATCCAACTGGTATTTTCCGGGTTTCGTCTCATAAAACAATTCCCCCGCCGGAAAGCTCTTCCCAAACTCCTCCGCCACATCCTCGCTCACCTCATAGCAATCCTGACAGATGGACGGTCCGATCGCCGCATAGACATCCTTCGGATCTGTCCCGAAAGCCTCCTTCATCCTCTCCACCGTCTTCCTGCCGATCTTTTGCACGGTTCCCCGCCAGCCGGAGTGGGACAGGCCAATCGCCCTCCTCACCGGGTCCACAAAAAACAGGGGCACACAGTCCGCAAAAAAAGTGCAGAGCACGATCCCCTTCTCCTGTGTGATAAGTCCGTCCACATCCGTATAATCCTTCGGCCTCGTAACGCCCTTCCCCCTGTCCTTCGCCGTGACAAGGCGGATGTGATCCGTATGGGTCTGATCCGAGCAGACCATATCCTCCACACTGCTCCCCAGCACCTCCGCGATCCGACGGTAGTTCTCATCCACCGCTTCCTTATCGTCCCCTCTCGCATAGCTGAGATTCATCGATCGATAGATCCCCTCGCTGACACCGCCCTCCCTGGTGGAAAAAAGATGGCGCACCACCCCTGTCCTCTCCAATCCTGGAAAGGTGAGGTATGTCACGCCATTTTCCGCCGTATGTACTGCCAGGGCTTCCCGCCCCGCTTTTCTTTTTATCTCCATAATTGTCACCCGATATAATCAAACGCATTCCGAAACCAGCTGATCTCCTCCCCGCAGATCGCCACCACATCGAACCGCACCGGCGAAAAATCTCCCATTTTGTGCATCATCCGGTAGTAGTCCGACACCCGGCATATCTTCCTCTGTTTCCGGTAATCCACCGCCTCCTGCGGCGTGCCCTTTCCAGCATCCCTGCGGTACTTCACCTCCACAAAAACAGTGGTCTCACCATCCCTTGCCACAATATCGATCTCCCCGTACCGGTTTCGGAAATTGCGGCACAGGATCCGAAGCCCCCGCTCCTCCAGAAACGCTTCCGCTCTCCTCTCGTAGATTTCTCCTACTCTCCTCTTATTCACAAAGCCTCCTCCCTCTCTCCGGGCAGGGCTTCTATTTCTTCATCTTCGCCCGAATCTTATCCATCGCATCCACAAACACCAGTATCTCCGCCACGACCTCATAGAGCTCCGGCGGGATCATTTCCCCGATATCCAGCCGGGACAGCGTGTTTGCCAGCTCATTGTCCTGGTGCAGCGGCACATTTGCCTCCTTCGCCTTCTCGATGATCTTCTCCGCCAGAACCCCCTTGCCGGTGGCAATGATCCGGGGTGCCTCATCGTTGGGGTCGTACTCCAGCGCCACCGCCGTCTTTGGTTTCTTATCTTTCCCATTCACCTGCGCCATACACTATGCCCTCACATCAAAAGCCGTGTAAGAGACCATCGTATCACTCTCCTCAATTCCCCGGATACGGGACATGACGTTCTCCTCCTGCTCCTTCTCCTTATATTTCATCTCCGCCTGCATATGATATCCCTTCTTCTCCAGCCGCTCATTCAGGAGATGAATATGATCCGCCAGAAAATCCAGTACGCCCTCGTTCGCCAGTGTAAACTGCGTGGAGACATCGTAATCTTTCATCTTCACGTAGATATCCAGATCTCCCAAATGCTCCATCTCCAGGTGAAGCAGCGCGCTGGTCGAACCGTCCTCGGAAACTTTTCCCTTCTTTTTCTGATAGACATACAACTCTCCGTGCGCGTTCTCCATGGATGTTTTTAACGGTATCTGGAGATAGGGAAACATCTGATTCACATTCTGCATAAACTGCAGATTCTGATTCAGCTGATGTACCGCCTGCCCTGCCTGCGTATCCGCTTTTCCGGCCGCGGAAAAGATCTCCTGCAACTGCCCGGACTGGTTTTTTATCTTCTGATAAAAATTCTTCACTTCCTCTTTATCAGCAAAACTTTCCGGTTTTATTGTCCATTGTTCCGACAGCAGACTTCTCACCTGCGCCGTGAAATCTTTCTGCATCCCCTGCAGACGCTCCTCCAGGCCTTCCGGCAGCTTAAGTCTTCCCTGCTCCGCCAGTTTCGCGCCGTCCTTCAACAGCACCGCGCCGTCCTCGTCCGCCAGCTGCTGCAACACTCTCGTCGTCACCTGGTTTAAATCCGTCCCGCTCTGTCCGTTTATCCGACCCTCGCCGAGATCTCCCCCCTCCGAGATCTCTTTCATCAATCCGTCCAGCTCCCGCATAAGCGACGTCACAGAAGCCTTCTCTCCGCCGGTTTCCCCGCCCTGAAGCGCCTCCAGCATATCTTTCATAAACTGAACCCCGGCCAGCGGCTTCCCTTCCCCGTCAAAAGAAGAAAGCACTCCGGGCAAGGCATCCGTTATGTGATCCATCGTGTGTAAAAGCTGATGCTGCATGTTCTTTGTCGCCTCATACTGCATCACATTGGTCTCGTTGATCTCCAGCCCCATCGCGGTTAATCTGACAATCGTGTCAGGTGATGCCTGCGGAAAATCCGCGACTGCCTTTCCCATCTGCCACAGACTGCTCTTATCGATCGGCAGCCCCTCCTCCATCATACTGTTTACCATCGCGATATTCTCGCCGGTAAGCGGCATTCCCGCCGCGTTCAGCGCGCCCATGGCAGCGCTTTTTCCCGCGGAAAGATTGGTATACAGAGGACTCAGCGTCAACTTATCATCCGAATTTCCTTTTACTTCAAAGAGCATCTGTTGTCCGACGGAGGCTTTGATATCCCCGTCCAACCTGGCCCCTATCTCCACGCCGCTTCCGATATCCAGCAGAATCTGACTACCCTGCATGGAGCTGATCCTGCCTCCGACGGTCTGCCCGGCCACCAGAGAATTTAAGACCGCGCTGGCGTGGAGCTGCTTTGCGACAGCGGAAGCGGACGCCACATTGCCCGCCGCGCCTGTCTGATTTGTCTGTCCTGAAGTTACTCTGGATAAAATATCCGTAAGTGTGATATTCATAGATTTTTAATGAAACTCTTCCTGTGAATGGGCGTCGGCCCGTATTTTCTGATCGCTTCTATATGCATGGCGGAACCATACCCCTTATGGGAGGCAAAACCGTACTCCGGATAGACCTCGTCATATCGGACCATCAGCCGGTCTCTCGTCACCTTCGCCACGATGCTGGCCGCCGCTATGGAAATGCTTTTCGCATCCCCCTTGATGATCGGCACCTGCCTGATCTCTATGCCCGGAATCGTGACCGCGTCGTTGAGCAGCAGATCCGGTTCCGTGGAGAGAGCGCGCACCGCCTCCCGCATCGCCTCGTAAGTCGCCTGCAGAATATTGATCTCGTCGATCCGCGCCGGCGTATTGAAACCAATGCCCACCGCAAGGGCGATCTCCATGATCTCGTCGTATAACTCTTCTCTCTTTTTTTCGGATAATTTCTTGGAATCGTTTAGATACAGAAGACTGCAATTTTTTGGCAGGATAACGGCTCCGGCCACCACCGGTCCCGCCAGAGGTCCCCGGCCCACCTCGTCGATGCCGCAGATATAAGAATACGCATCATACTGCCTCTCATACCGTTTCATCTCCTCCGTGCGCCGCACTTCCCTCTCGTATGACTCGATCCGCTTTCTCGCGGAAGCGACCGCCGCCTGCACCCCGCTTCTCGCATCCCCTTCATAGGAAGCGATAAGCTGCGGCAGACCGGCGATCCCGCACTCCGAAAATTTCTGTCTTATCTCCGCCGTCTTTTCCATACTTCCCCTTTTGTCTCTACTGATGTTTCAGCTTCCCGAATTTTTCAAACGGATAGATCCGCACCCAAGCCCTGCCAATAATATCATCCTTATGGATATTTCCCACCAGCTCGGCCCTGCCGTCGGTACTGTTGTTCCGGTTATCTCCCAGCACAAAATATTCATCCTCGCCCAGAAGTATCTCATCCTCCGCCCTGCCAGGGTCCTGGATGACCTCCAACCCGTAACTTTCCTCGAGCTGTTCTCCGTCGATATAGATATTGCCGTCCCAATCGATCCTCACCGTCTCTCCCGGCATACCAATGATCCGTTTGATGTAGTAGGTCTCCTCCTCATACTGGAACGGAAAGACGATGATGTCAAAGCGCTGGGGCTCATGAAAGCGGTAGGAAATTTTATCTACGATCAGATTGTCCGCATCCTGCAGCGTCGGCTCCATGGAGCTGCCCTGCACCTCGGTCCTCTGCCCCACATAGTGAATGATCAGATACGTCGCCAACAGCACCACCAGCAGATAGATACTCGTACTCAATATTTCCTTTACAACACTCTTTTTCATCTCCGTCACCTCTTACGCATTGTCTGTCTGCGGCAGCTCCAGAGTAATTCTCCCCAGCCTGCCGCTCCTGAAATCATCCAGCAAAAGAGCCGCTGCCTTCTCCGTATCCAGCTCTTCGCCTTTCAAAAGGCATCCACGCTTTCCCGCAATATCTCTCAAAAGCTCAAACGCTTCTCTGTCCTCCTCCACGCCGTAGCGCTTCGCAAGCGCTCCTCCATACCTTTCGCGCAGCATTTTTATCAGGTCCTCCGCCATCTCCTCCACCTGAATCACATTGTCATTCATGGACCCGATCAGCGCCAGCTTCAGACCCACTTCCTGGCTCTCAAACTTCGGCCACAAAATACCGGGCGTATCCAGAAGTTCCAGGGACTTATTCAGGCGGATCCACTGCTTTCCCTTCGTGACCCCCGGCTTATTCCCGGTCTTCGTGCAGGCTTTCCCCGCAAAAGAATTGATAAACGTAGATTTTCCCACATTGGGAATTCCCACCACCATCGCGCGGACCGGCCTGTTCAAGATGCCCCGCTTTCTGTCCCGCTCGATCTTTTCCCTGCACGCCTCCTGCACAAGACCGTGTATAGCCTTCATGCCGCCGCCGTTCTGGGAATTGACTTCCAGCACATACATTCCCTGCCCCCGAAAATATTCCTTCCACAGTTTACCCGCGCGCTCATCCGCCAGATCAGACTTGTTTAACAAAATCAGCCTGGACTTATTTCTTCCCAGCGCGTCGATATCCGGGTTCCTGCTGGCGGCCGGAATCCTCGCGTCCACAAGTTCTATCACAAGATCGATAAGCTTTATATTCTCTTCCATCATCCTCCGGGCTTTTGTCATATGTCCCGGATACCATTGATAATTCATACTCTCCGACTTCCCGTCTACTCGATAAATCCTATTCTGTCAATGCTGTTTCCCAGCTTGAACCACGCCTTCCCCGCGATCGTCTCCGCTTTCACCGCCCCCACGTTGGCGGAACGGCTGTCCTCGCTGTTGTTTCGGTTATCCCCCAATACAAAATATTCCTCTTCCCCCAGGGTGATGCCTTTCTCGGCAATTCCTCCGTCCTCTATCGTATCATAACTGTCATCTTCCTCGTAGAAATAACCGTCCAGATATATCCTGCCGTCGCTGATGGTGATAGTCTCCCCCGGAAGTCCCACCACGCGCTTGATATAGTAATGCGTATTCTCATTTCCGTTCGGCAGGAAAACGATCACATCGCCTCTCTTCGGCGCGCCGAAACTGTAACTGATCTTGTTGATCAGGACACTCTGGCCATTGTACAGGCAGGGTTCCATCGAGGCACCGATCACACTTGTCTTCAATCCCACGGAATAGACAAACACAAAGGCGATCAAAACGGCAAGCACAAAAAAGAAGCCCCAGCTTCCGATTTCTTTCAGCAATTCCACACTGATCGTCTTTCGTTTCTTATAAAAATGAAGTCCCTTGCTTTTTCTGGACATAATTTTCCCGCCTGTGTAAGTGATAAAATCAGTATAACAAAAAAGGAGAACCATTACAACCGTAACAGTCCCCCCTGTTTTTACCGAACAGCTTCTTTTACTTTTGCCTTCTTACCGGAAAGATTTCTCAAGTAGAACAGTTTCGCTCTTCTCACTTTACCTCTTCTCACTACTTCGACTTTTACTACGTTGGGAGAATGAAGCGGCCATGTCTTTTCTACGCCGATACCGCCGGAAGATTTTCTGACTGTGAATGTCTCGCGGTTTCCGCCGTTCTGTCTCTTAATGACAGTCCCCTCAAAAACCTGAACCCTCTCGCGGTTTCCTTCCTTGATCTTACCGTGTACTCTCACGGTATCGCCGACATTAAACTCATCTACCGTCTCTTTTAACTGAGCCTGTTCAATTTCTCTGATTACATCATTCATTTATTTCTGCCTCCTTATTGATGGGATGTTCTTAATACCTTTGTAACAGAGGACCATCTCTTTATCGCAACGGTAGTATTTTATCACAAAGAAGTGACTATTGCAAGGAAAATTTTATTTATTTGCCGCGTCCCCCCGAAATACGATGCGCCCTGTCTTTTCATCCCGAGTTTGCCACTTGCTAAATAAAACTAAATAAAAAATTTCCTTATTTTAC
>CANRWP010000030.1 GCA_947643595.1 uncultured bacterium
TGTTCCTTGCCGGGGCTATGATGTTCTCTGTCTTCGGGAAGTAGAGCTCATCCCCTTTGGCGTACTCACTTAGCTCAATGAACTTCTCAATCCCTATGATTTCCACCACAGGACGGTAGCTTTCTGATATATCCTCCAACGTAGTCTCTTCAATGAGGGCTCTTGTGAGTTCATCCACTGCCATCTCCGCCTCCTTCCCGCTACTATGAGGCTTTCTTGGTGTAGGAGAGGCTTATCCATCTGTTTTCTCCGGATTTCAGCCTGCCCCATCCGTCCTTTTCCTCCACAATAGTGTACTTGTTCTTCTTGCCTACCTTCTCACGGATGGCTCCCACCACGCTGTGTCCGGTTCCTGGTCCAGAGCGAATATTCAGCACATCACAGGTGGTAATGATGAGGTATGGCGTGAAGCTTGTGCCGCCTCCGGATACAGCCGCCTTCTTTGTGTAGGAGAGGCTTATCCATCTGTTTTCTCCGGATTTCAGCCTGCCCCATCCGTTCTTTTCCTCCACAATAGTGTATTTTTTCTTCTTCCCTTCCTTCTCACGGATGGCTCCCACCACGCTGTACTCGGTTCCTGCCCCGGAGCGGATGTTCAACACGTCACAGGTGGTAGTGATGAGGTATGGTGTGAAGCCTGCCTGCTGCTTGTCTCCGTCATCCGGCTTCTTGCCGGAGTCCTGTCCGCCGCTTCCTGCCTGACCGTTCCCGGCTCCCTTGATGGCATACAGCACCTTCAGTATCTTCTCGCCGTACCCTGCGCCGGCAGCCCATCCCTTCCCCTTCGGGTTTTCCGGTATGCCGAGATGTTCCACATAGGGGGCACAGCCTCTCGTGACATATCTAAAGCGCGGATCGACGCAGTCCTGCTTCAGCTTCGCCGTGTTGGCATAGGCCTTGAGATGCTGGATCTGCGCCCGGATCCCGAGTACCGGCGTGGCAAAGCTGTTTCCCGCCTCCCCCTTTTTGGTCGCCCCCATCCCGCAGAAATTATTCTGCGAAAGTTTCACAGCACTCCCCGTAAAAGTAAAGTTGCCCGTCTCCACGCAGCTCTGGGCGAAAGCGATGTCCCCGCGGATGTTCTCTGCTTCCCCCTCCGACAGGTACAGGGGAATCATGTCGATCACACTCTGCAGGACATTGGCATTCTTTGCCCTGATATAGGCTTCCATCTGCTCTGCCGTGGCTTCCGCCTTCCCGGTGATCTTCGTCATTTCCTCTTTCGCAGCCCCACAGCCTCCGGCGATGTCTGCCCGAAACGCGTCCCACACATGCCTCGTCGTATTGTACACATACGGGTTCGGACAGACCTTCCCGGTCACGTCATAGTGCCGGATCACATGGTCCGCGGGCACCCCGTATTTCTGCATCAGATTTTTTGTCAGCTCGACCGCCGCTGTCACTGTTGCATCCTCAAAGTACCAGTCCCTGCTCTCTGCACTCTGGTTCCCCTTGTTGCGGACGCACATCTCGATTCCTATGGAATTGGAGTTCCGGCATTCTCCGTGTCGGTAGCTCTTCGCCCCGCAGTGCCAGGCGATGTCCCCGTCCTCGACGCTCTGCCATATCTCCCCGTCAAAGCCTACGTAATAGTGGGCGGATGCCCCTATATACCTGCCAGCGTAGTAGCGGCAGTTCGCCTCCGCTCCGCCCAGGGCGCCCACGTAGTGGATAACGATATATTTGATGCGCCCTGTGTCGTTCTTATCGGTATAATTGTAAGGCGTCAAAAGCCTGTTGACCTTCAGTTCTGCCATGTCATCCCTCCTCCCCGGAAAATCCCATCCTGTCCGGATCAAAACTGTTACGGAATTCCCTGAGTTTCTCTTCTGCCATATCGCCTACCCTCTGCCGGATCTCCTTCCTCTGCTCCGATGTCATGTCCTCCGTATGTTCGCTTAAAATGTTATTTTCCTGATCTGCCATTTATGGTTCCTCCTTATCCGTATCATAATCTATGGTGATCGACGTTTTTGTCTCCACCAGTATGCACTTCCTTATATCCGCTATCGTCTTATCCAGCATCTCCTCCGACAGGAAGGCGCGGATCAGTTCCCCGTTCTTGATCCGATAGATGTACCACAGCTCTACTTCCAAGTCCGGCTCCTCCCCTTCCGGGGCAAGGACGGAGAGGAGCGTCTCCTTATCCTTTTCATAATCCCCTTTCAGCTTTTTCAACAGGAGCTTTTTCTGTTTATCGTCCGGCTTGATGCTCATTTCGCCCAGAAAGTCCTCCAGATTGTCAAAACTGTAGTCCCCCGTGAAGATGGCTTTTAAAGCCCTCTCGAACTTGCTGTCATACTTGTAGGTGGTTTTTGTCTCTTCCTTTACCTTCATGCTATACACACCGCCGCCCACCAGCTCCTTCAGCCTGTCCGGATTCAGGATGTCAAGGCTCATGCTGTCCATGATGGCAGCGCTGCCTTCCGCACTGTAAAACTTTACATATTTCACGTTGTGATCCTCCATCAGGGCAAGCCCTCTCGCCTGTAGTTCCGCTTTATAGCGGTTCAGAGCCGCACGCCCCTCTTTCTGCGCCCTGTCAAGCTGCACGCAGGCGCTGACCAGTCCCCCCTCTGTCATCTTTTTTATATCTTCCATCCATGTCCTCCTGATTTTTCTGCTATCTTCCCGGCGCAGGCGCTGCATATGCCCCGCCCCATAAAGTCCTGTACATCCTCCATCGTCCTGCAGAAACTGCAGCGGGGCGTATAGGGCCTAATCAGAACCGCCCCGTTATGTTCCTCCACCACCATCGGATCCTTTGCTTCGATCGCAAGTTCCCTGCGCATCGCCGCCGGTATGTTGATGGATCCATGGCTTGATACTTTCTTATATGCCGTCCTCATCGCTCCTCCTTTCCTTCCTGAAGCCATTTCCCCATCTGCGCTTCCACCGCTTCCATCGCCGCAAGGTGGATATCCAGCATATGGTCTTTGATATCATCCATGTCCAGCCCACGCTGTATGCTTTCACGTCCTGCAAACACCTGCAGGAACCCTGCCATGTTTGCTAACCCCTCCAGGCTGACATCCTGCCCTTCAAAATGTATCTGGTCATTTCTGACCGTGATCAACAGACTGCAGTCCTCCATCCTCTCCTCCTTTCTCCCGCGCCAGCATTGCCTTCAACGCCTCGATGAGCTTAGAGCACTGCCGGTAGTCCAGCCACTCCACGGCTGTGGTGCCGAACATCTTCCGGCACAGCCCAGACAGTCTCGATGGCTTGTCCCACCCCAGTTCCTGTGCAAGTTTATATATCTTTTTCCGTTGGTTCTCCGTTGCCGGATTCCCCCTGCCAAACCTCTTCCCCCGTTCCTGCCGCTTCACGGAATCCTTCATATTTAAAAGTTCCCCGATAACGCCCCGGAGTTCCCTTTTATTAAGGAGCTTTATGCTCTCTTTCCCGGTATGGCGTTCTACGATCAGATGCAGCTCTTCATCCGTCAGCCGCAATTCCGGGCTCTTTGCTATCCCCCATAACATCCTGATCTCTGGCTGTGCAGACATCCCCATCACCGCCTTCCCGCCACTGCCGGATAATTCTGCCGCCGCAGGCATTCCGGTATCTGAAATTCCGGTATCCTGAATTTCCTTGCCATCTCCTGACGGTTCCTTTCGCCATCCTGTATGCTTTCCGTATTGATGGCGATCTCCTCATACCCGTGGGTAAGGAGCGCCCCGTATACTCCCTGCATGATCTCAAGGCTGATCTCTTCTTCCATCGCACTGCTCACAACGATCTCTATCTTCTTCATATGCCTCCTCCTTTCCTACAGCATCATCATGCTCGATGCTTCGCTGACCACCTTCATCGTGATCCGGGTGCCGCCCTTCTGTTTCAGGATCCGGAGCACGTTGCTCAGCGTCCGGTCAAGCAGCCGGAAGCACCCGCTCTGCCGGTTGTTCGCCCTGCTGACCATCTCCGCCATCGCCGCTTCATCGATCTCGTATTTCTTCCCCGGTCAAGTATGCAAAAAATGACCTGAGACACCGCAGCTCATTATCTGCTGTACATTTGCTAATTTTGTCCCTTTTCTGGCGCAGGGCAATATAATACCGGATATCATCTGCCGTTATGTCATCCACTGTCTTTCCGATCCGGGGAAGAATGAAACGGAGGAGATTTTCATAATATTCCAGAGTCCTCTTTGTGCATCCCTTGACCGTTTTCCCAACCATAAACTTTCTGATCAGAAATTCATTCCTGTCTTCTGATAACAGCGCCACCTCCGTCGTACGGCTCTGTACCTCATATCCGCCTAGAATAACATATATTCTTTCTTTTATCCCGCCGCTGACATCCATCCCGTCCCCGATAAGCGCCATCATGATGTTCTCATAGAGATCCTGCCTTGCATCTGTCATATGAGCATCCCCCTTTTTGCCGGCGTAACCAGAATATTTTCTTCCGCCGTTTTTCCTTCAATATATGGATCTGTTAAAGTGTTCCCCTGGACGCATACCGCCCGGATCCCGTACAGGCTCAGCTGGACATAACACATATACACGGCTTTCCAGTCCAGATCCTGCGCCACAACTTCCATACTTTTCTGATAATTAACTCCTTTCCTGCGCAGGGCATCTGCCGCCGCTATGACCATGCCCCCGCCTCCGCAGCTTGGCTCATTGATATGTATCTTCCCGGTATCATCTGGTTCCGGCACTGTCAGCTCCGCACATACCTGGCTGAGATGGTATGGAGTGAAAAACTGCCCTGCGGCCTTGCTACCCATTCCTGCATCCATGTAGATGCTTCCCAACACATCTTGCATCTTCGCTTCCATTGTCTCCGCTAGCATGCCCATCAAGCGGCTCAAAGCCTGCGCCTCTTCCTCATTGTATTTTTTTATGGTGTCCAGATACACTTTTTCCCTGTCCTGCCATACACTGTTATGGAACAGCTGTACAGAATTGCTGATCGACAGCGCCATGCATCTGATCCAGTCAGTAAATACTTCATACTCTGAATATCTCCCCGCTATTTCTTTAATGGTCTTTATGATATCCTTTTTTCTGTCCATTCCTTCTTTTTCTTTATCATCCTCCAATCCTGTGGTAAAATGGACACTGTAGAGGTTTCCAAGCTTTCTACAGTGTCCGGTTTACTGTGACACTTACCGCGGGTGGTGCTCCAACGCCATCTGCGGTGTCATTGGATATCTCCCATGAAAGGAAGAATCCAAACCGTTTTTATTATTGTTGCTGCCCTGATCCGGGCGACTATCTTTGTTCCGGAGATCTCCGGTTCAGGTTTCCTGATTGTGGAAACCTTCAGGATATGCTATTTTTGAAGTGGATTATTTTTAACCCTAAAACAAATATATCGTTAATATCAAAGAATGTCAATTGTTTTTCTTTAATTTTAACGATTTATTTAATTTTAGTGAATGGAGGATATATGGACTCAATGATTGGTCTAAGAATAAAAGAACGTAGAAAGAAACTTTGTATCACGCAATCACAAATACAAGAATATTGCGGCATTTCTTCCGGAAATTTGAGTGGAATCGAGACTGGACGTTACCTCCCCTCTGCCTCTGCATTAATAGGACTATCTAAAATATTAGAGTGTTCAATCGACTGGATATTAACTGGAGAATCTTTAAATTCAAAGAACACAGATTGCGCCGATATCAAAGAAACTGACAGACAGTTATTAGATTATTTTCATAATATGTCTCAAGCTGATCAAGAAGATCTTATGCTTATAGCTGAAATGAAATATAACAAAAGAAAAAGACAGGAAAAATCCGCTCTTTCAAAAGGAGATAATATTACATCTGAGATAGCTTAATTTTTTTACTCTTTATGGGTTATTTTTAAACCATTTTTTGTCCCTTTGCTTTTACGGAAATATTTAGCGAAAAATGCTTGAAAACCTTGAAAATACAACAAAGGGACATGTTTATTTTAAAGTGCTGTTTTGTCCCTTTGGTTAGGTATATTATTTTCAGCTCTATCACTACAAATTTGTCGAATTGCTTTTAGGGAAATATTTACCGAAAAAACTGCAAAAAGCCCGTAAATGCGCCAATTCGACACATTAAACTGTTGTTGCTTTTTTGTCGAATTGTTTATGACACATATTTTTTTTAATTTTTAGTTCCTGTAACGTTAAAACATTACAGCGTCACTTTATAAGAAACGCCTATTTTACGGCATTTTCATCACTTTCTTACTTGTTTTTGTAACAAAAAAAGTGACGCTGTAACGCCACGTTATAACGCCGAAGCTATTTACAATCAGATTTCTCTTTGTTATAATTTTAGCATACCGTAAAAAGAGGGATGATCGCTCAACAAATTGTGTAAAATCAATGCTTCCAGACGATCATCCCCCTTTCCTTTTTATCAAACCGCATTAAAAAAGTTTTGACTGCCCTATTCTCAAAATCGCTGTCAAAACTTTTTCTTTCATCTCTATCAAAAGCGCCGAATCCCTCGATATATCGGGGCTTCCCGGCATATCCCGCCTCATCTTTGATGATCCCGTTTAATGTCACCTTTTTGACATATATTCTGAGAGAGTACACTTTCTCACTCACTGTTGATACATAATATCCCGATGACCAGAATTTTCCTCCCCATAATTTCTTCTTTACTTCCGGGCATCTCCTGAATACTCTACATTATATCATGCTTTTCTTTTCTCTTAAAGTTTCCTTGCGCCCCAAGAGGCGGGGAATGTACCCACATATCATTCAATTCGTGCTGCAAGTAAAGGCGTAACCCTACCGTTTACCCTTTTAAGGGCAAAAAAATAAAGGGACAAGTTAGTGCAACCCCTTAATTTTACTGGGTTCCTCTAACTTGTCCCTATTATAACACGGTCATCTGCGTCTTAATCGTCTGGCTCTTTAATAACTGTTATCTGTAAATTAGTTATTTCAATCAATTTTTCATGTTAACATTTTGGACAATATAATGGAAAATTTACTGTGGTAATACCCCATTTGGCGATGGTATTTATTGTATATGTCACAATAACGATCGTGTGTTTTTGCTATACGAACAAAAACTTAAAAAAACAGCCGGGTGTTCCGCTTTCCGTCACTTCTCTTCCCGCCGAATCATATCGACCAGCTTTTTCATCAGCGGGATATAGGTGAGCACAAAAACAGCAAGCGCCAGGATTCCCGCCTCTTTTTTATCCTTCTTCGGTATCTGCATTCCCGCCAGAATCCCCAGAGAAAAGAGGCAGAATTTCAGCATCGCCACATCTTTCCATGTGCTGTTCTCTATATACCTGTCCGCGTAATCCAATAATTTTTTCATATGAATCTTCCCTCCTATCGTTTCACCACTGCAGCCTCATAGGGCCGTAACTTCATGTTTTTCTCAATCTCCGCATCCTCATAATTCCCGATCAGGATCTCTCCTCCGAGAAACTCTTCCGGCATATCAAAGGAAACCTCCTTCGCCGTAAAATTGCAGGCAACTAAAAGTTTCTCATCCCCCAGAGTCCTTGTGTAAGCATAGATCTCCTCCGACTCCGGCAAAAGCAGGTCGTATGTACCGTATACGATCACCTCGTTTTCCTTCCTCAGGCGGATCAGCTTCCTGAAATAGTGAAATACGGAAGTCTCCCTTCCCCTCTGCTCCTCCGCATTGATTTTTGTATAATTCGGATTCACCATGATCCACGGGGTCCCGGTCGTAAACCCGGCATTCTCTTCCGCGCTCCACTGGAACGGCGTCCTCGCATTGTCCCTGCTCTTACAGCGCAGATACCGCAACATCTCCTCCTCTGAATATACCCCCCGCTCCGTCAGCTCATGATAGGCGTTGACGCTCTCTATATCCCTGAAATCCTCGATGCCGGCAAAAGGTACATTGGTCATACCCAGCTCCTGTCCCTGATAGATGTAGGGTGTCCCCTGCATCATGTAAAGGCAGGTCGCCAGCATCTTGGCGGAAGTCTCCCGATAGGTTCCGTCGTCGCCGAACCGGGACACCGAGCGGGGCTGGTCGTGGTTCTCCCAGTAAAGACTGTTCCACGCTGCATCCTCCAGGCCTTTCTGCCATTTTGTCAACACTGTCTTCAGATCTCTCAGAGCCGCCCTGCGGTCCGTCCATTTGCCCTTTTCTCCCGCATCCACGTCCATATGCTCAAACTGGAATACCATGTTCAGCTCGGTCTCATCACTGTTTGCGTACTTCCTTGCCTCTTCCACTGTCACACCGGAGCATTCTCCCACCGTGATGGTATCCGCCCGGTTTAACACCTTTTTCCTCATCTCCTGCAGATACTCATGCACGTGGGGGCCGTTTGCCGTCTCCTCACAGCCCGCATACCCGTTGACGCCGGGTACCCCGTCTTTAAACTGCGCCGGCTTGGAGATCAGACTGATCACATCCATCCGGAAGCCGTCCACGCCCTTGTCGATCCACCAGTTCATCATACGGAACACTTCATCCCTGACTGCCGGATTATCCCAGTTCAGATCCGGCTGCTTTTTGGAAAACAGATGCAGATAATACATATCCGTCGTCTCATCGTACTCCCACGCCGGTCCCGAGAAACAGGAACCCCAGTTGTTCGGCGCGCCGCCGTCCTTTCCCGGGCGCCAGATATAATAGTCCCTGTACGGATTATCAAGAGACTTTCTGCTCTCCACAAACCAGGCATGCTCGTCGGATGTATGGTTCACCACCAGATCCATCACCAGCCTGATGCCCCTCGCATGTGCCGCCGCCAACATCTCGTCGAAGTCCTCCATGGTGCCGAACTCCTCCATGATCGCCTGATAATCGCTGATATCATAGCCGTTGTCATCGTTGGGCGACTGATAGACCGGCGAAAGCCAGATCACATCGATTCCCAGCTCCTTTAAATAGTCCATTTTTGAGGTGATCCCCTTGATATCACCGATACCGTCCCCGTTGCTGTCGCAAAAACTTCTCGGATAGATCTGGTATACCACGCATTCTTTCCACCATCTCTTTTTCATATCTTAGCTCCTTTTGCCATATGTTTATATTCTTCTTTCAATTCTTCCGCCAGATATTTGTCACTTATTTAAAATGCAAAATGTTTTTCATCTATATCTTAACAAAAAACCTACATTTTATCAATCAAATTCAGTTGGCACGACATTGGAGAAGCAGCAGGGAAAAAATTTTAAACGTAAGGTTCCTGCAAGCCAAAAGAAAGGATTCTTTAAGGTTGACGAGGTAAAATACTTCTCAGTTACAGAACAGGAGGTTTCACCATGAGCGACTACATTATCAAGACAAAAAATCTCACCAAACAGTATGGCGCCCTAAAAAGCGTAAACAGCTTGAATATCCACGTCCGGAAAGGACGGATTTACGGCCTGCTCGGCAGAAACGGCGCCGGCAAGACCACCACCATGAAAATGCTGCTCGGGCTCACAAAGCCCACCGTCGGGGACGTCATGATCTTTGGAAAATCCCTCGCCGGAAACGAGAAGAGCATCCTTCCGCACATTGGCTCTTTGATCGAGTCCCCGGGCTTCTATCCAAACCTGACGGGGGCCGAAAACCTGCAGATCTTTGCCGCCCTTCGAGGCATATCTGACAAATCCAAAGTCAAGGATTCCCTGGAGCTGGTGAGCCTGCCCTATCGGGACAAAAAACTCTACTCCCAGTATTCTCTCGGTATGAAACAACGGCTTGCCATCGCCCTCGCCGTGATGCACGATCCGGAGCTTCTGATCCTGGACGAACCGATCAACGGCCTCGATCCCATCGGCATTGCGGAGGTGCGCGCCTTCATCCGGAAACTCTGCGACGACAGAGGAAAGACTATCCTGATCTCCAGTCATATCCTGTCCGAGATCGCCCTGCTCGCCGACGATATCGGCATTATCGACAAGGGCGTGCTGTTGGAGGAGGAAAGCCTCAGCGAACTGGAGGCAAAAAGCTCCAGACATGTCCGCTTCACCGTCTCTGACGCCGCCTGCGCCGCAAAGATACTGGAACATCGATTCCATGAATACCGGTATGCCGTACAGGATGCCCACTGTCTGCAGCTCCACAACCTGGATCTGTCCGTGGGCAGGATCATCAAGGCATTCGTGACAGAGGGATTGGAAATATCGGAAGCCTTTGTCCATGAGGAAAGTCTGGAGAACTATTTCAAGAGGGTGACGGGAGGTGAGGGCATTGCTTAAACTGATTCGATGCGAATTTTGGAAAATCAAACGAAAAAAATTATTTCACATCGCTTTTCTCACCACCTTTATCATGCCGGTCTTTTATTTCATGATCATAAAGGACGCGAACCTTGACAATCTCATGTCGGTAGTGCAGGAGGAGAACGGTTTTCTGGTGCTGATCCCTCTTTCGATCATTCTCGCCGCCAGTCTGTTTTTTGAGGAACAGGACCACGACACGCTAAAAAACCTGCTGTGCGTCCCTGTCACAAGGAGACGACTGTCCCTGGCAAAACTTTTTGTAGTGTTAGTCTTCGACATCGCCTACGAACTGGCAGGCTTTTTCGTCTCTCTGCTGCTGGCGCTCCTTTCCCGTATTCCCCTGACCGGGACCGGGAGAGAACTTCTCCTGACAATTGCCTGCGGCGCGCTGCTTTGGGCAGCTTCGATGCCCTGCCTGCTCCTTGTGATCTGGTGCAACCGATCCTACATCATCTCCGTCATCATCGCCTTCGCTTACACGATGCTCAGCTATATCCTGCACATCAGCGACGCGGCGATCCGGGTGCCGCTTGGACTGAATATACCTACCCTTCTCCCGGTTCCCGTGATCTTCCGGTGGCTCTATCAATTTCACTCCCTGGAAGACGCCGGCCCTGTTATCACAAAATTTTACGAAAGCTTCAGCCCCTATTTCGTGCCGACGCCGACGGTCTTTGCCATCCTCATGGGAGAGGCATTGCTCTGTATAATGATTATGATAAAAATTTATGAGAGACAAAAAATATAAGAGGAGGAGACACAATGATCACACTGATAAAAACAGAATTCCAGAAAATAAAGCGTTACCACATCCTGCTGATCGGCATGATCGGCATGACATGCTCACCGCTCCTTCAGTTCCTCTCCCAGCTCATCATAAACGAGGAACTGAGAGATCCCCACTACAACTTTGCCGCCCTGATCAAAAACACGATCTGGGGCAACACGCAGATTTTTATGCCGGTCCTGTTCACCCTGACCGCCGGCTATCTGATCAACCGGGAACACACCGACGACACGCTGAAAAATATCCTGACTGTCCCCGTTTCCTACCGGAGATTCCTCTGTGGGAAGCTTTTATCCGTCGGCATTCTGTCGGTGCTTTTCGGCATCTACAGCCTGATCGTCGCCGCAGTGACCAGCGTCCTCGCCCATCTGCCCGATATCCGCTTCGCTGTCTTTATGAGAGCCCTGCCGCAGATGGCGGTTCTCTCCGTCTGTGTGTACATCGTCGTCCTGCCGATTATCACATTCTGCAGTCGTAAACCCGGACTGTTTATGACAGGTTCGGTGGTTTCCTTCCTCGCCGGATACTGTGTGCTCTTCTTCAAGCAGGGACTGCTGCGCAATATCTATCCTTTCTCGGCGGCGCTGACCGTGATCGGCTTCGACACCTCTGACTACGCCGGCACGGCGCAAAAGGGAAGCATGCCGCTTGCTCTCCTCTCCCTCGCCGCGATACTCTTGATCAGCGCCATACTTATTCTGACTGCCGAAGCGCCAAAAGGCGCCCTTCCACCGCATAAATCATCACGGCGATCAGTAACCCGGCAAAGGGAATCGGCAAGATCTCCGGCAAAACGGTGAGCAGAACCAGACCGTCCGCGGACAAAACATGTGCCATGACCATCGAGACGCGATACCCTATCTTATCCCCAAATCCCACCGAGAGAAGATCCACAAGAAGCTGTATCCCAAAATTAAAAATCACAAGCAGCGTGATCTGAACAAGCGGAATGTGGCAGCTTCTCTGAAAAATAAAAGCGGCGTAAAATTGTTGATCACCGCCTGCACGATATATCCCACAAAGCAGGCGGTGATCCTTTTATTATATTGAAAGGGGAATCCAGCTGAGGCTGCCAGAGGATCACCTTTGCCGGGAGACGCCTCAAAGATTCTGTTGAGCATCTCAAGTTCCCGGAAAACATCCTTCGACAAAAGGATCTGAGCCAGACAGTAAAGTCCATGCGCCAGTGTACAGAAGGGACGCGTCCCCGGCACATATTTCTGTGTTCTCGTATCCCCCTTACACACTGCCAACAGATCCTCGCTGCCCTTCTCCATATCGCCGTTTATCAGACCTAACAGAAAAGCGATCAAGGCTTTTACAAACTGGCCGGACTTTTTCTTACCAAAAACGCCTCCGTCTCCGGAACCTGGTCCAGGTATTCCAGGCATCCGGCCGCAGCGCCAAAGCGGCGATGGATCCGTACTTAAATAATTAATTCAAATATGCGGAAAGTTTCCTTTTCCGGTATTCGGTCGGTGTCAAATGATAATGTTTCTTAAACAATCTGCAAAAATAATCTACGTTGTTAAATCCTGTTTCCTCAGAAATAGTGATGATTTTTTTCTCCGTTTTGGAAAGCTTTAAAGCCGCCTCATTTAAACGATAATTTATCAGGTAATTTATCGGCGTGATGTGTAAATATCTTCGGAACAGATTTAATACGGTACTTTTACTGATCCCTGCATAAGAAGCAATATCCTCCAGCGAAATATCATGTGAATAGTTCTGATGAACATACTGCATCATCAATTGTAATCTCGCCTGGGAAGAGGCGGAATCATCTATGTGGTCCTTTTTATATGAAATATCAGCATTTTCATACAGTTCCAGCCAAAGCCTCTGCACGAGGGCAGCTGTCGCAAGTTCACCCGACGAAACGTTATCCTGAACAGCCACGATCTGCTTCATGATCGATAAAGCCTCCTCCTGCCAGCGGACTTTTGCCTGAAAGATCTGATACCTCAGAGAAGAAGAGAGAACAGGCAGAATGTATTTTTGATATATGAAACTGTCCTGCGCGGCAATAAAAGAAGGCATACATACAAAATTGGGAATAACGGCTTCGCCGGGGGAATAAAATCGATGCAGAATTTTGGAATTGATAAACACTCCGCTTCCCTCGGGCAGAATAAGCTGCTCCTCTCCGATCCAGGAAGTCACAGTTCCCGATTCAACATATACAAACTCTAATTCGGTATGCCAGTGCCATTCGATACAGTGAAAATCAAACAGGGCTAAATTCTCATAATAAAAATGAAACGGATAGTTATTGCTTCCGTGTTGAACCGTCTCCATCAGATTTTCATCTATGACAATCCTGCTGCCGGGCGAATTGAAATGCATGGCAAAATTCTCTCCAAATAAATATTTACGATATTATACAATAAATGTCGAATATAAATCAATGAAAAATGAATTTTTATCCTTTATAATTCAAAAAGGAAAGACAAGAGGACTGTTATATGGAAGCGATCATAAAAACAGAAAAATATAAGTCAGGCAAATGTCTCGCCATCTATGTTGACAGCAAAGACAAGGTAAATGAATTGATGTTAACTTTGATAGAAACAGGGTTTATCGTTAATTATGAACCGCGGTACACATCCGAAAACTATGAAGGATGTTTTTTGTGCGGTGATGAAAACGCAATTAAGGTTTGTTACAAAGAATCGAACAACAAAAAGAAAGGAAGCTGAAACTATCATGCCAAACTATCAAAAAACCAAAACCGCCTGTTACCTGGGATTTATCACACAGGCAATAGCCGCCAATTTTGCGCCGCTGTTATTTTTAAAATTCCATAGCGATTACCACATTTCCCTTGGAAATATTGCGCTGGTCTCCACATGTTTTTTCTTTACACAGCTCTTGATAGATGTGTTCTGCGCAAAATTTGTGGACAGGATCGGATACCGTGTATGTATCGTCGCCTCTGAGGTATGTTCCGCCGCCGGACTGATCGGCCTGGCATTCCTTCCGGATATTTTACCGGACCCGTTTGCGGGAATTATATGCAGCGTCATCCTGTACGCGGTAGGAAGCGGATTGATCGAAGTGCTCTGCAGCCCTATCGTAGAGGCGTGCCCGTTCGAGAACAAGGAAGCGACCATGAGCCTGCTCCATTCCTTCTACTGTTGGGGCTCGGTGGGAACGATATTGATCTCAACCGTGTTTTTCCTGCTGTTCGGTATGGGCAGCTGGAAATGGCTCGCCGTATTCTGGGCAGTCATCCCGGCAGTCAATATCTATAATTTTGCGACATGTCCCATAGAACATTTGGTGGATGAAGGAGGCGGAATGGGAATCAGAATGTTGTTCCGCAAACCGATGTTCTGGCTGTCCGTCTGTCTGATGGTCTGCTCCGGCGCATCGGAACTTGCTATGGCGCAGTGGGCGTCGGCTTACGCGGAAGCGGCGCTGGGATTGTCAAAAACGATCGGAGACCTTGCCGGTCCCTGTATGTTTGCAGTCACGATGGGCATCAGCCGGGTAATTTTCGGAAAATATGGCGACAAAATGGACCTGATGAAATTTATGGCAGGCTCCGGCATCCTGTGTGTGGTATGCTATCTTCTCACCTCCCTGTCATCAAACCCGATACTCGGACTGATCGGCTGTATCATGTGCGGTTTCTCTGTCGGAATCATGTGGCCCGGAACGATCAGTATTTCATCTGAAAAATTTCCGGCGGGCGGAACCGCCATGTTCGCACTGCTTGCCATGGCGGGAGATTTGGGCGGAAGCATCGGCCCCGGTATCGTCGGCAGTATCACGCAGAAAGCAGAAGACAATATTCGTATCGGCATGGGTGTCGGGCTTGTATTCCCGGTTATTTTATTGGTGATGCTTTTGATTCTCAGCAGGTCAAAAAAAGAAATCTCTTCTTCCGCTTCTCACGCCTGATACCTCCCCAATGTGCGGAACGGGTTACTTAAGCCCGTTCCGCCTCTTTCTCACGGCAGATACCACTCCGCAAAGTTCTTGACCTCCCCGTCCTCCAGCTCAACTGCCCAGAAGATCGGGAATTCCGTCTCCCGCCAGTATTGTACAAACTCCTCTCTGCTCAGTTCCACACATTCTCCCTGGTGATCTTCCAGCACATGGTAGGTGCAGTCGTCGCGGATCCGGTATATGACGTCCTCCCCCTCCAGATCGACGATCTCAAAACCAGCGTCCGCATCATACTCCGGCTTCCAGTCCGGACTCTCCGACGTCACCCAGTCGTGCCTGTCTATCGTCACCGTGCTGCCGTTTATATCGGAAATATATCCCAGGACCTGCGCGGAGAGCGCGCCTGTCTCCGTGATATGTTCCTCCGGCAGAAGCACCGCGAAAGTATCCGCTATCACAGGCAGTTCTCTCCCCCAGCCTTCCTCCGCCTCCGACGGATAACAGTAAAAGACACACCACATGCCGGTCTTTGCCTCATACAGTCTGACATGGTAGACGATATTCTCCTCCTCTTTCACCATTCCCGTCTCATCCGGCACATAGCCTTCGTCCGCCAGTATCTGCTCAATCCGGTATCCGCTCTCAAACCCGGCAACCCACAGCCTGACGTCCTCGTTTGCCGCTGCCCGCCACAGATCCGCCTCCTCCTTCTGCCATTCCCCGTCGGGCAGATAGAGAACATAGCCGTTTTCCACGACAAGTGTCGCCTGCTTTTCCTCCGGCATCCCCTCCTTCAGGATCGTGAGCGTGATCTTATCTCCTTCCCGCCGCTCCTCCGGGGATACGTTCCCGCCGGAGGCTTCCATTCCGGCGCTTTCAGCCCCCTGCGATGTGCCGCGTACCCAGTAGACGTCCTCGTCATGCCAGTCCATCAGAATATATTCCGAAACGCCGTCATTTGTATATTGCAGTGTCAAAATCTCCTGTTCGGAACTGAGTTCTTCGTAGGGCTCTATCTCCACCGTGACCACTCCGTCACCCTCCTCGCACTGCCCGGTTCCGCCGACGCCGATGCCGATATAATAGCTGAACGCCCCCGTCCCGGCTATCTCCATCGCATCCCCGTAAGAAATACCAGTCCCCCAGAGCGTGGGATCTGTCCGGTCAAAATCGATAATCCAGCTCCCCGCCAGATGGGCAAACTGTCCTCCGGCTGACAGCTCTTCCCCGCCGGTTCCCGGTGTATCGGCGCCGTCTGTCCCCACGGGCTCTGTTCCCCCGGCGGCATTCTCCGCCCTGTCTTTCACGATCGAGCAGCCCGCCAGCGTCCCGGCGCTGAGTGTCAGAAGCGCCGCGCACACAAAAATATATATGCCGCTTCTCTTTCCCGTCTTTCTCAATATATTCTGAAAGCGTTTTTTCATAACCTTCTTTCCTCCGTAAAATCCGGTCGAAAGAGCCGTGCTTTTTGCGCTGTCCCTGTGGAGCGTGGAGAGCAATGTTTCCGTGTATGCCTTCCGCACCGCAAAATCCGCCCCCTGCACCACTTTCTCATCGCAGGCGAGTTCCATATCCACCACCGCCTCTTTCCGCATGATATGGACCAGCGGATTAAACCAGTGCACTGCCCCCGCCGCCATAAAAAGTAGCCTGCCCTGCAAGTCCCTCCGCTTTACATGCACCAGCTCATGCTTCAGAATAAAAAACATCTCTTCCGCATTGTACGATTCCTCCGGCAGGATCAGCACCGGTTTCAGAAACCCGAGCACCATCGGGCTCGCCGCCCCGGCATATTTTATGATCGGTACTGTATGCCTGATCCGCAGTTCACGTTTACATGCTAAAAACTGCTGCAATGCCACAGGATCTTTTACGACAGTTCCTCTCTTCAGCACTCTAATTCTATATATTTGATAACTTATTATATTTATAAGTATATGAGCAAGGCAGCCTGACACCCAGATGTACGCTGCGATATCCAGCGCGGTGACGCTTTTTTTCGTCTGCACAGGCAACGGTGTTACCATCTGCGCCGGCACTTCCACCACCAGCCGTCCAGTGGGCGCCCCCTCATCTGTCGCCGCCCCCTCGGGCTTCTCCGCTGTCGCCACGGCTCTCTCCCGCCACTGCCGCCATAGATCCGCCGCGGATCTTCCGCCTGCTCCGCCGAGAGGAAGCGAAAGTCTGAGTGCCAGAACGATCCATATCAGGTATTTCCATTTTGCCGCATAACGCTTATTTAGCAGCGGGGAGAGAAGCAGCAGAAGCACAATGAGCACACTGACCGATGCCGACGTTCCCAGCACGGAGAGAAACAGATCCGTCATCACACATCCTCCTCCCCGGTATGCTCCTTCTGGTCATGCTCCGCTTCTATCTGATCCAAAAACTCCCGAAGTTCCTTCACATCGGACCTTTTGATCTCCCTGCTGTCGTAGAGGCAGGCGATCATATTCTGAATCGAATTGTCGTAGAGCCTCTCCAGAAAATGTCTGCTCGCCCCTGCCTTATATTCCCTCTCCGGGATGAGAAAGCTGTACAGATTGCTCCCCGTGGAGCGGTCACAGCGCACAAACCCCTTATCCGCAAGCCTGGAAAGGGAAGTCATCAGCGTGGAGAGCTGCCATTTTCTCCGCCCCCTGAGTTGCTTTAATATGTAATTGGAAGATACTGCCTCCCCGGCGTCCCACATCACCTGCATGATCTCCAGTTCAGCTTCCCCCAGTTTTTTGATAGTATCTGTCATCTCTACATCTCCAATCCGTAAAATTCGATCTTCCAGCCGTCCTCCTGTTTAACCATCTCCAGCGTCAGATACAAAAGTCCTTCCCCCGTATTCGACATACTGCACTCCATAGATATCTCCTTTGTGTCCCCGATCTCAGATTCCTCCATATTCTCCAGCCCTTTTATGGCTGTCATTCCGGTCACTTCCCGATCTATATCCGTATAGACTTCTATCTCCCCGTCATAAGAGTCCGCCAGAAAGTCCCTTATTCTCTCCTGATCTCCACCAAAATACGCATTCGCAACTTCATCTTCCTGCCGCGAAATCTCCATAACCGATAACAGTATCTCATTCAAAAAACGCATTCTTCCCCATCTCCTCTCTGTTATACGTTTGTATAATCCATTATGCGCCCGTATAATGGATTTGTCAAGCAGTTCTGATATAATATTGCCGTCACAAAAAATTTCTGCTAAAATTTTCTGTAACAGCAACACAGAAAGGAACAAGCGAACACCATGTGCAGACGTCTCTCCATCTACTTTAAGGAAATGTACCCGATCCTGCCGAGGTTCATCCTCGGGCTGATCATCTTCGGGGAGATCCATTTTATCATCCTGTTAAATGCGGGGGTCAGGGATTTTAAGCTGGGATTGCAAGAGTTTATCGGCGGATTCACCGTGTTCAGTTTTCTTCTGTGGCTTCGGATCGCGGACGATTTCAAGGACTATGAACTGGACTGCCGCCTGTTTGCCCACAGACCCCTCCCCTCCGGCAGAGTACATAAGAAGGACCTTGCGGTCTTTGTCACGATCCTGATTACAGTCACTGTGCTGCTAAATCTGATTTTTATGAACAACTTCGGCTTTTTCCTGTTCCTTTACATCTACGGAACCCTGATGTCCCTCTGGTTTTTCAGCAAAAAAAAGATCCAGAAAAGTCTGCCGCTGGCGCTGGTCACCCACAATCCGGTGCAGATGATCATGAACATCTACATCATCTCGTTCACCTGTTTTAAGTATGATCTCCCGCTCTTTACCTGGGTGAATTTTCTCGCCGCATGGACGCTCTACTTCCCGGCGCTGATCTGGGAGATCGCAAGGAAAATCCGGGCGCCGAAGGACGAGACGGAGTATGTGACCTACTCCAGTCTGTTCGGCTATAAAAAAGCCGCCCGGTTTATCCTGATCATCACCTGGGTGGATATCATCACTAATTTTTTGCTGGCGTGGAACCTAAATAAGATCACGGTGTTGGCGCTGTTTACAGACGTATCGTGGATGACCGTAAAATTCTTACAGTTTATGAAAGATCCGACCCGATTTACCATCGTGGAGAAGGTGGAGAGATATACCTACATTCAGGAATCACTGATGCTGCTGACTATACCGGTCTATCTAATCTTCGGAGCGATATAGATGCGCCGGCAAATACCATGATCCTATCCAAACGGAGAACTGCCCATGATCATCTGCCTTAAAAATCACACGACAACCGAACTTGGCTCCAAAGCCCGAAACCTCTTCCTGCTCCTGGAGGCAGGCTTTTCGGTGCCTCCCTTTTTCTGTGTGGATCAGGTCTTCCGGGAGGAGGAAGTTCTCGGTTATCTAGCGGCGAACTTCCCCGATACCGCATCCTTTTCCGTCCGCTCCTGCGCCTCCCTGGAGGATTCCGATTGCTGTTCTTTCGCGGGACAGTTTAAAACCTTCCTGCAGGTGCCGCGGGAGGAAGTCTGTATGCGCATCCGGGATGTTCTCTCCGACGCGGAGCGCCCCGAAATTCTCTCCTACTGCAAAATACATAAGCTTGATCCAAGAGCTCTCACGATGCACGTCATCATACAGGAGATGCTTAAACCGGATCTCTCCGGCATTCTGTTCACCGCCAACCCGCAGGGTATCCTGAACGAATCCGTCATCGTCTGCGGAACAGGCACCGGCGATCAGGTTGTCGAGGACAAGACGGATACCACCACCTACTATTATCATCTCTCCGACCAGATCTGTTACTACGAACAGACCGGCGCCTCTCCCCTGCTGACGGAGGAAGAGACAGAAGAACTGATACGATCTTCCCGGAAAATCAGAGCGCTTCTCGCCCCGGAATCCGGCGCGCAGCATGAGGAGGAGTTCGATATAGAATTTGCGATACAACACAAAAGAATATACTTTCTTCAGGCACGCCCCATCACATCCATCGACAAAACTGCCCCCGTCATTATTCTGGACAACAGCAACATCGCGGAGAGTTATCCCGGCATCACCCTGCCTCTCACCCAGAGCTTCATCCGGGAGGCTTACTATCAGGTGTTTAAAAGCCTGCTGCTCCACCTGACCGGCGAACCAGAGACGGTGGCCCGGATCGACGAAACTCTGAAACACATGGTGGATGTGGCAAACGGACGCGTCTATTACCGCATCAGCAACTGGTACGATGTGCTGCTCTTTCTGCCCTTTTCCGATCGTCTGATCCCCCTCTGGCAGGAAATGATGGGCGTCAAAGACAAGACCGTAAACTCCGACAGAAACGGACACATCCGCCGGAGCACCCGATTCAAAGTGGCCTGTTCCTTTTTCCGGCTTCTGTTCACCTGCCCCAGGGAAATGGATCGGCTGGATCTGTATTTCGCACAGATCATAGAGCGGTTTGAATCTCTGCGGACAGACACGGAAGAGAACCGGACTCTGTTGGCCCGCTACCGCGAGCTGCAGGACATGACGGTAAAGCGCTGGGATATCACCCTGGTCAACGACATGTACAGTTTTCTATTCACGGGACTCTTAAAGTCCTGTCTGAAAGCAAAACATGTCCCCGCTTACGAACTGGCGGCCAACCGCGCCGTCTCCGGCGTGCAGAAACTGGAGAGCATGCGCCCGATCGAACATCTGCAAAAGCTGGCGTCCCGGGCAAAAAAAGAAAACCGGCTGTCGGAACTGAAATCGCTCCACGACAATGAGGCCTGCGTCCGATACATCCGGCGAAACGACAACGCCTTTACCCGGGCACTGCAGGCCTATATCCAAACCTTCGGCGATCGAAATGTGGAAGAACTGAAGCTGGAGAGCAAAACTTTCCGCACAGATCCGATCCTGTTGATACGCTGTGTCGTGCAGTGCGCCGAGACGCTTTCCGAGCAGGACTGCCCGGACCAGGAAACAGCCGTTTCTCCCCTCACCGGCCTCTCCGCCTTCCTTGCGGGCAGAGCCGCCGTCGGCATCCGAAACCGGGAAAAATCCAGACTTCACCGGGGACGTCTCTACGGTATGATGCGTTCTCTTGTTCTGCAGATGGGACAAAACCTGCGCCGACAGGAAAGGATCACGGATGCCTCGGACGTCTTCTGGCTCTACTGTGAGGAAATCGAAGCGGCGGATTCGGATTCCTCTCTCGACCTGAAAGAGATCATCGCCGGGCGGAAAAAAGAATACGACGGCTACGCCCAACTTCCCGCCTACTCCAGACTTATCTTCTCCGGGAAGATAGCCGATAAACATCCGGGGAGAAATCACAGAATGCGTCATGACAGGACAGACGATATCCACACCGGCACCGCCTGTTCGCCGGGTATCGCGGAGGGAGAGGTGCTGTTGATCGATAATCCCTCTCCTCTGCTCGACACAAAGGGAAAGATACTTGTCACAAAAATGACGGATCCCGGCTGGGTGTTTCTGATCGCACCGGCAAAGGCCATCGTCTCGGAGAAGGGCTCCCTTCTCTCCCACACGGCGATCCTCGCAAGAGAACTGAAAAAACCTGCCGTGACCGGCGTAGAACATATCACGGAATATCTGAGAACCGGAGACCGCATCCGGGTGGACGGCGACACCGGCGTCGTAACCATTCTGCACAGCGCCCGGAGTGAAAATACTCCGAAAGACAAACGGCGAGAAGGAGAAAAACTGTCATGAAAAGCATCAGCGAATATCTGGAGAATGATAAAAACAAATGGGCACACCGCCCCTATATCAGCACAAAAGAAAACGGCGTCTGGCGTACCCGCACTTTCCGGGAAGTCATAGACGACATCCAGGGTCTGTCCAAATCCCTTCTCGCCCGCGGTCTGGAACAGAAAAACATCATGATCTGCTCGGAGAACTCCTACGAGTGGATTCTCCTGTACTTCGGCATCATGGGGTATGTCGGCACCTGTGTGCCGGTGGATAAAGAGTGGACAGCCTGGGATCTTCAAAACACCCTGTCAGCTGTTTCCGTCTCAGCCATATTTTACTCCCGCTCCCGGGGAGAACGGTTTCGGTCTGTCATGGAACAAACTCCGGACATCTCCTGGTTTTGCATCGAGGACGTTCTGACCGATCTGATCCGGGAGGGAAAAGCCTCCAGGACGCCTCTGTACGGCAAGGTACAGACGGAACAAACCGCTATGATCCTGTTTACCTCCGGCACCACCAACGTCCCCAAAGCGATCCCCCTGACACAGCATAACCTGTTTGCCAACTGGGAAACGCTGTACCGGCGGACCCCCATGACAGAACAGGACATCTCCTACGTATTTCTGCCCTTTCACCACGTCTATACGGGCGTGGCCAACATATTATACACCCTTGTCTCCGGCATGCAGCTTTTTCTCTGTTCCGATCTGCAGCGCATGCTCCCGGAACTGATGGAAGTCCGCCCCACCGTTGTATGCACCGTGCCATTGTTTTTATATCGTATGTACGACGCCATGAACGACGCGCTCCTGGATATGCTGCAAAACATCCGTTTTCTCTACTGCGGCGGCAGTTTTACGGACCCTGCTGTCAAGGAATACTTTATCAAGCAGGGCATCTGTCTTCTGGAGGCCTACGGCACCACGGAAACTTCCTCCGTCATCGCCCTCGCCCGCCCCGGCGATCCGGACCTCGCTGCAAACGGCGTTGTCCTCGAAAACCTCACAGTGCGGATCCTCACCCCTGACGAGAACGGCGTGGGAGAGATCGTCGTATCCGGCGAAAGTATCTCCGAAGGATATCTGAACCGGAATGACCGCTACTCCGAGTTTGACAAGGACGGCTATCACACCGGAGATCTGGGTATTCTTTCCCCCGACGGGCATCTGTACCTGAAAGGCAGAAAAAAACGTATGATTCTGACTGCCAACGGAAAGAACATTTATGTGGAGGAGTTGGAAGCGCTGCTCTTACAACATCCTCAGATCAAGACCGCCGCTGTCTTTGAGGAAAACCACCACCCCGCCGCCGCCGTTACAGCCGGCCTTTCCGAGGAAGAGATGAGGAAATATCTCGCTCAGGTCAACAGCCGGCTGCCCCGCTACAAACAGATCCGTAAATTTTACTTAAAACCGGACATTCCCGGAGGACGTATCAAATGAATTACCGAGTGATCAGCTTTTCATCAGAAGAACAGTATATCCGCAAATTTCTGGAACTTCCCGGCAGACTTTATTCCCGGAAGGAAATCATGCAGCAGCCGGAGGAAGAACGGCGCATCCTGACGGGAACCCATGTGCTGAGCCATTATTTCACGGTCTTTCCGCTGCTTGTCCTGGACGAGGAGAAAAATCCCGTGAGCCGCGCAGTCCTGACGGTCTACCCCGGCGACAGGACAGCTTACCTCGGCTTTTTCGAGAGTGAAAATAACGAAAAGGCGGCCTCCATGCTGCTCCAAAAAGCGGAAAAAATTGCCGTGAATCAGAACTGCGACAAAATCTGCGGTCCTATTGACGCCTCCTTCTGGATCCGCTACCGCTTTAAGACAAACTGTTTCGACCGCTCCTACACCGGGGAGCCGTACAACAGGGATTACTATACCGCCCTGTGGCAAAAATCCGGATATGAGGTGACAGAACGTTACTACTCCAACCACTACCGGAGCGTGGAACGTTCTCATCAAAACGCCCTGTTCTCCGCCAGGCTTGCCCAAAAACAGGAGGAGGGCTACCGGATCGGGAGTCCCTCCAAAGATACTTTCGACCGCACGCTGATCGAAGTCTACGAGCTTCTGATCGAGCTGTATCAGAATTTTCCGGCCTACAAGCGCATCAGCAGAGAGGAGTTTGTCTCTCTCTACAGTTATCTGAAAATGCTGATTCGCTATCCCATGGTAAAGATGGCTTACTATCAGGGGAAAGCCGTCGGTTTTTTCATCAGCATTCCGGACTACGGGAACGCGGTGTACGGAAAACTCACCCTGCTCGATTATCTGCGCATCCTGAGAATCCATGCAAAGCCCGCCTCCTACGTGATGCTTTATATGGGTATAGACGCCTCCCACCATGGTCTCGGCAAAGCCATGGCCGAGGCAATAAAAGAAGAACTGAAAATCTCGGGCGTCCCCTCCGTCGGCGCGCTGATCCGTCAGGGCAACATCAACAAGGATTACTTTCAGGAGCTGATCGACTGCGAGTATGAATATGTATTGTTACATAAAAATCTGACCGGCGGTTTTTGATCAGCTCAACATTCCCCCCAGCATTCCGCCGCCCACACACAGCAGCACGGTCGTCGAAAAGTCCGTGGAAAGCTGTGGAAAGGAGTGATTCACAATGACAGATACCGCAAACAGCACCACAAAATACAGCGCCCCCATTATGGCGCCCCAGAAGAATTTTTTTCTCCCCTTCTTCTTTCCGGTGAGAAATCCGGCAAAAAAGGAGGCGGCGATATAGATCAGAATAATGCACACATTTACCACCTTCTCCGACAGGTGCAGCCTGTAGAGCAAAAAGGCGAGCAGCAGCAAAAACCCTCCCGTAAGAATATAAGAAAACAGCAGGCACTTTAACGTAAATAATATCTGCGGCATATATTTTTTGGTGACAGACATATTTCCCCCCTCCGGGAATAACTCCCAAATAAAAACTTTGTAATATTTTCCTTAAAGAAATATATGCTTCTTGACAACTCAGTATTCTGTTTTATAATATATATCTTGTTCAGGGGTACATAATTTTGTATAATATCGGGCCGAAATCCCCCCTCTTTAAGGCAGGCCCGTATAATAAAGAAAGGAATTCTCATGGATACCACCGGTGTCATACAACTTCTTATCTTACTTGTTCTTCTGATTTTATCAGGTTTCTTCTCTTCCGCAGAGACCGCGTTGACCTGCGCCAATAAAGTTCGCATACGCTCCCTCGCCGACGAAGGCAATAAGAGAGCCCTGCGCGTGCAGATCATTCTGGAATCTTACAGCAAAGTCCTCAGCACGATACTGATCGGCAACAATATTGTCAACATCGGCGCCTCCTCCCTCGCAACCACGCTGACGATCCGCCTGTTCGGCAACCGGTTTGTCGGTATCTGTACCGGGATATTAACTTTTCTGGTGCTGATATTCGGTGAGATCGTACCCAAGACCTGGGCCGGTTCCCACGCCGACCGAATAGCTCTTGCCTACAGCGGTATCATACATATCCTGATGACTCTGCTGACACCGGTCATCTGGATCGTGGACAATATCGCGCAGGGGATCATCCGTCTTTTTCATCTTGGGGCAAAACCGGGTGAAGGGAATATCACACAGGAGGAACTGCGGACCTATGTGGATGTCAGCCACGAGGAAGGCGTCATCGAATCCGGAGAGAGGAAATTTATTCACAATGTGTTCGATTTTTCCGATTCCACTGCCGCAGAGATCATGATCCCAAGGATCAACATGACCTCCCTGTCCTCCGACTCTACCTACGAGGAGATCTTTACGCAGTTTAAAAAGACCATGTACACCAGGATCCCGGTCTACGAAGACGATAATCCGGATAACATTATCGGTTTTGTCCATATGAAGGATTTTATTCTGACGAAGGATTCTCCGAGATTTAAGGTAAATAAGATCCTGCGGAATGTCTATTACACATACGAGCGGAAAAAAACTTCCGATCTGTTTGTGGAACTCCGCGAAAAGGCGACTAACATTGCCATTGTGCTGGACGAATACGGCTCCGCCGTCGGTATGATCACAATGGAAGATCTCCTGGAGGAGATCGTAGGAGAGATCCGGGACGAGTACGACGCGGACGAGGCGGAACTGATCAAGAAGATCGACACGCACAGATACCTCATCGAGGGCAGCATGAAAGTCGATGACGTCAATGAGGCGCTGAATCTCTCTCTGGAGTCCGAGGATTACGATTCCATCGGCGGCATTATGATCGACAGGCTGGACCGTCTGCCGAAAAACAATGAGACTGTAGTGCTGGAGAACGGTATTTCACTGCAGGCAAGGGGCATTTCACAGAACAGGATCCGAAACGTACTGATCAAGTTTCCCCAGGTCCCGGACGATGAAAGGGATACGGACAGTTGAACTTTTCGATTCGGCCGCTCCCCATAACAGGACATTGTACATCCAATCCTGCCTTCGGTAATCAGACATGGAAGTCCTTACCGCACAGGCAGGTTTATTTTTTTACAACACAGGAAGCCGGATTATGACAATCTTACAATTTCGCCTCCGACAACATAAGCTCTATCGTATCCATCTCCTTTTCGATGATCTTTTCTCTGTTTTCCAGGAGTCCAACAAATGCCTCCACCACTGCCGTCGCGCTCAGATTACTATAATTTTTATAGTAATCAAATCGATCAAAATCTCCTTTGCATAACAGCACATAGTCCGCCATCTCCCCCAGCACGGAATTTTCATATTCTGTGATCGCAATGATCGGAAGCCCTTTCTTTTTCGCCAGTTCCGCGCCCTGTAAGACCGTTTTGGTGATTCCTGATTTGGAGATTGCAAGCAGAGCGTCCCCCTGGTCCGCCAAATTGATCGTATTCAGGTAATAATCCGCCAGTTCGCTGTAGACAGCCCTGATCCCGGCACGTCCCAGGCGAAAACTCAGATGCTTCGCCAGTGTTCCGGTATCGCCCGCGGCAATGATATACACCTGTTTACAGTCATTCAGGATCCTGGCGGATTCTTTCATGGAATCAATATTTATTTTGCTGCCGAGGGTCTGCATCATCTCCGCGAAGGCGTGGAAAAATCCCCTTACCACGTCATCGCTGTCCCCGCCCTTTTTTTCTTCTTTCTTGATCGTCCCCATATCGCGCGCAAGCATCGTCCGGAATGCCCAGTATCCCTCGTAGCCCGCATGTTTGCACATCCGCATGACAGTCGCCTCACTCACGTCGCTCGCCTTCGCCAGATCTTTTACCGTGTACTCCACCACCAGATCCGGATATCTCAGAATATAATTCGCCGCCTTTTTCTCCATCGGTGAAAACTCATTATAAATTTTCTGAATCACATTGATCACACCGTCTTCTCCCATCTGTTTACCCCCTGTTTATAATCTGATATATATTATATCTTTAACGAGTTCCAAATTCAATTTTTTTGAGAAAAAAATCGCTTAAGCCGCATGACCTAAGCAATTTTTCCATAACGTTCTCCTTGTATTCCCACGGTATAAATATCTAAAACCTGCACAGCGCTTTCATGCGCTCCTCCACATAAGGCTGCAGTCTGGCCTGTATGTACTCCGGATAATTTATTATCTTTACCGGATCGAAATTATCGGCATTCTCGTCCATAAAACTCTGCATGGCGTCATAATATTTTCTCAGAAATTCCGTCCCGAGATTGAATTTTCGTATTCCCTTTGAAAAGGCAGCGGTAAGCTGATCATCCGGGATGCCGCTCCCCCCATGCAATACAAGAGGCACGTTTACGGCCGCCTTTATTTCCTCCAGACGTTTCAAATTCAGATGGGGCGTTTCCTTATATTCCCCGTGGGCATTGCCGATGGATACGGCGAGAGAATCCACGCCCGACTCTCTGCAGAATCTCTCCGCTGCGTCCGGTTTTGTAAACAGATCTTCCCTGTAGTTATCTGCCTCCGCAGCGCTGCCGACGTGCCCGATTTCTCCTTCTACAATGGCGCCAAGCTCATGCGCTCTCCTCACAACGGCTTTTGTCATGGAAATATTGGTATCCAGATCATGCATGGAACCATCCATCATGACAGACAGGAACCCTTTCCCAACCGCATCTACAATGGAGTCGTATGTATAATCATGGTCCCGGTGAAGTCCCACAGGTACTTTCACCCCGGACGCCAGTTCCTCCACCATGGCGGCATATCCGGATAAATTGCAGGTATGCTGCAGCGATGCATGCTCCGGATAAAGCATGACGATAGCCGGCGTATTGGTTTCCTCCGCAGCGCATATGACAGAACGTGCCATAATGAAGTCCATGCAGATAAATGCGATGACCGCCGTATTCTTCTCTTCCGCCATTTTTAATATATTCTCTACTCTCTCATACATTCTTTCTGTTTCCTTTCGTTGTCTTTTTAACGCTCTGCCAGCTCCGGCAGCAATCCTCCCGCAAAATAGTCTCCCAGTCCGACAACCGTCGGATGCTCCACAAAACTCATATCCTTTGTCGGAACACAGCACATCGGAAGCTTCGATTTTCCGGTGATCTGCCGGCAAAATTCCGCGCTGATTTCCTTTTCCGGAAGCTTTCTTATTTTTTCATATTCCGAAACTCCGAACGTGTCTCCACAGCAAAAACGGGTGGAAGCCAGAGCGACACCGCCCCGGAGCGCTCTTTCCAGCATATTGGCCCGTTCGCCGCAGGCTAACGCCCACATGGCAGAATGCACGATCACAGTGGGAATGCCCGATTTTTCATAGGCGTACTCCACCGCCTCAAGCACCTCGTCAGGATTCAGAATATCGATCCTGCGTCCCATATATTCCTGAAGCTCATCTTCGTTCATGCTGAGAATATCGACCACTCCGCGCAGCTGTTCGTGCGCATAGCAGCGATGTTCTTTCACGATATAACATCCGTCCTCCATCACCACAAGCGCGTCCTCTGGAAGAGCGCGCAGAAGTTCGCGCACCTCCCCCATTCTCTCTTCCATAATCTTAAAGTCCAGCACTTCGCTGAAGCAGGACAGCAGAAATACTTTCGCGCTTCCGAGCATTGGCGCAAAATCCTGGGATATCACCATATTCATGCTGTCTATATCCCTCGAAAACATCACCCTGTTCTCCCGCGGCGTCACAAAATCAATGTCATTTGCCCGCACATGTACATTCGCCTGATAGGACAGAATAACATGGGGATAAGCATTTGTGTGATCCAGTCCGACACTCGGGAAATAGTGTATTCCCGGCATGACCAGTTCTTTTATATATCGGTTGAAACAGGTCGTCTGTATAACGCTCTCATATCCGATCTTCCGGATGGCTGTAGCCGCCCGCATGGCCGTTCCGCCGATCGTAATACGGTAGTTGAAGTGATCTGCAAAATCCGTACAGATCCCGGGAGTCTCCGGAACAATTTCTCCGCCGGTTCCCTCCATCATATAGGCCAGACATACGATCAATAGAGCCCTCTCGGAATCGAGCGCGATATCGCTCCGAATTTCAGACCGCCTGACATCAAATCTCCGGATCAGTTCTTCTATAACAGAAAGATCCCAGTCCAGTTCATAGTCAACGCACGCGTGGAATCCCAACGCTATTTTTTCTCCCATAATCTCCTCCCTTTTCCGGACGTTCAATATAACGCCGCCTTGCCGTCCGCCTGAAACAGTTTGATTTTTTCTGCTGCCGCTTTTTTCAGCACCTCGATACACGGCGGATAGATCTGGTTCGGCTCGCGGATCGCATCGTCCTGAAGCATCTCCCGACATTTCCGGTAAAACGGATCTTTGATATCGCTGGAAATATTGATCTTATTCACACCGTGCTCCACCGCTTTCGCGATCTCGCTGTCCTTGTTGGAAGACCCCCCGTGCAGCACCAGCGGCACGCTGACCTGTCTTTTGATCTCGTCCAGTATATCGATGCGCAGCAGCGGTTTCTTATCTTTCGGGTAGATCCCATGGCATGTCCCGATGGCTATCGCCAGCGCGTCAATGCCTGTTTTTTCCACAAAGTCTCCGGCCTGTTTTGGGTTTGTATAGAGAATCTCATCCGGCGGAGTCGTCTCATTGGAATCCGTATTCCCTATCGTCCCGAGTTCTCCCTCCACGGACACATTCACCGCGTGAGCCGCCTCGCAGACCTTTTTGCAGATCGCCACATTCTCTTCGTAGGTCTGTCTGGAAGCATCGATCATCACAGAGGTATAGCCGCATTGAACTGCCTCCATCACCTGCTCAAAGGAAGCCCCGTGATCGAGATGGATACACACGGGCACGGATGCCTGATGCGCCTCCTCTATGACCGCCTTGATAAAAGACGGCTTCACAAAATGCAGCTCATCCGGATGAATCGCAATGATAACCGGCGAGCCGGTCTCTTCGCACGCCTCCATCACTCCGGTCAGAATCATATTGCTCGAAGTATTAAAAGCAGGTACCGCAAAATTGTTTTTGTTTGCGGGTCCCAAAATATCTTTCATATTCATTAACATCGTCAAATCCTCCTGTAGATTGAATCAAAATTTGTACTAGCCTTTCACCGCACCGGATGTCATGCCGGCAATAAAATATCTCTGGAAAAAGATAAACAGAATCAACACCGGCAAAGAACCCAGAAAGCTCATCGCCATCATCTGGCTCCAGTCGTAAGAATGCTGCCCCATCAGCAGGTTGATGCCGATGGGCACCGTGCGCATGTTATTTGTCTTTGTCAGAGCCAGCGCGAACAGATATTCGTTCCAGGCCTGCATGAAAGTGTACATTCCCACGGACACAAGCCCCGGCAGCGAGACAGGAACAAGAATACGCCAGAGCGCTTTCCATCTCGATCCGCCGTCGATCATCACCGCCTCGTCCAGATCGATCGAGAGCGTGTTAAAATATCCCGTTATCATTAAAATGCAGTACGGCAGCGTAAATACCAGATACGTCAGTATCAGGGCAAAATAAGTATTGAACAGCCTTAACGTCACGATCAGGCTCATGTACGGAATGAGCAGTACGATCGGCGGAACCGCCTGCACACTTACGATGACGGCATTGATCGCTCCTTTCAGCGGGAAATCAAACCTGCTGAACGCGTATGCCGCCATAACACCGATCACCAATGTCAAAACTACAACGACAGCAGCCACAAAATAGCTGTTGACAAAAAAGCGCACTTTTTCGGAATTTGTCACAATCTCCACATAGGCGTGCAGGCTGAACGATGAATCTATAAAAGTCGGCGGCCATGCAAATATCTGCGCATTTGTTTTCAATGACGATATCAGCATCCACAAAACCGGAAAGCCCGCAAAGAATCCTCCCATAAGGAGAAAGATGGTCAGCAATATTTTCATCGGCTTTTTGTGTTTTCCTACCATATCTTATTCCCTCGCTTTCCTCTGTTGTCTCACATAAAAAACAGCAAACAGGATACACACCGCCAGGACAATGACCGCCGCCGTGGACGCGTGTGCGTACTGCGTCCTGTTAAACGCCAGTTTGTAGATATAGATACTCAGCGTCTCCGTGGATTTCACAGGTCCTCCCCCTGTCAGCATCCATATGACGGAAAAAGACTGTATCGTCCATATGAAGTCCAACATCGCTATGCTGATCAGGATCGGTTTCAACTGCGGTATCGTAATATTCCAGAACGTTTTCCATGTATTCGCCCCATCCAGCGCCGCGCTTTCAAACAGATCGGAAGATATCCCCTGCAGTCCTGCCAGAATACTGATCATATAAAACGGATAGCCGCACCAGATATTGACAAAGGTGATCGTCGGAAGCGCCGTCTGGCGCGAGCTGAGCCACTCCGTGTCCTTTGTAGCCAAATTCACAAAAGACAGCAGATAGTCTATGATACCGTGTGGCTGCAGCATCAGTTTCCACAAAATTGCAATAACAGACGCCGTAAATACCCACGGCAGAACATAGATCACCCGGGCGATCGTCTTCGTCCTTCCTCCAAAATAATCCGTATTCAAAAGGAGCGCAAAACCCATTCCCAGCACAAGATGGGCGGCCACGCTGACCACAACAAAAAAGACCGTATTTTTAGCCGCGTTCCAGAAATCCTCATCCCCCAATATCTTTTCATAATTCTCAACTCCAACAAATTCAGGGGCTTTTACCACGATTGCATTGTCCTGAAAAGAATACTTGATCACAAGACAGATCGGAATGACCAGCAAAACAATCATCAATATAAGCGTAGGGGAAAGAAACAAATATGGTGTGGCTTTTTTTCTGAATTTTGATTTCCCTTTCATTTTCCCTCCATAATCCGTCAGAACACGTGCCTCCAAAACCGCGGCACGTGTTCTGCCCTGAATAACTATCGGGATCCTTATCCCATCCTGCTGTTTACTTTCCGTAAACCTCGTCGAGTGTTTCCTGCAGATTGCTCATGAAAGTATCCACATCCGTATCACCGTCCATATAGGTTACCAGCTCATCGATATAATCCGTCATGATCGTATTTGCTTCTTTCATACCCGTAAATTCGTTGTACGGATAGCCGGACTGATACATTGCGTACACATCCTGGAATACCGGATCGCCGTTGCTGTAATCAGGTTTTGCCAGCGTACTGTTCGGGAATGCTGTCTGAGTCACCGCAAGATCCGCGCAGACACCGCCGTCGTCGGCATTCAGAAGCCACTCGATAAATTTCATGGCCTCTTCCTTATGCTCGCTGTTCTCCGTGATGCCGAGAGACCAGTTTGCCACGCACATTCCGCTTTCTCCGGTAAAATCATCTTTCACGGGAATCGGAGCAGCCGTAAGGTTGAGATCGGGCGCATCTGCCCTCCACGCCGTGATAGCCGCCGCCGAATTGATGATAAAGCAGATATTGCCGCTGCTGAACTTGGAAGTCATATCCGTCTCCGTCAGGGAACTCATACCCGGATAGATGTAGCCTTTATCGTTCAGGCTCTTGATCCATTCCGCATACTCTTTCAGCTCCGGATTATTTACCACATCAAAATCGCCATTTTCATTTTTCATCTTAATATCGGATGCCCAGGCAAATCCCATGTACACGTTCTGGATGCCGGAGGGGGAAGATGTGTCAAGATTCAGCGCGTAAGGATAATAGCCCTTGTCCACGATCTTCTGGCAGACTACCTCAAAGTCAGACCAGGTCTTCGGAAGTTCCGTAACTCCGCATTCATCGAGGATATCCTGATTTGCAAACATCGGATATGCAAAGTTCAGTACGGGAACCGCATAAGTGCTGCCATTGACATCCCACGTACTCGCCGGAAGGCTCTTGTCAAATCCGATCGAATCCATCAGCGTGCTCATATTGGTCAGGACGCCCTGGTCTGCGAAATCATATACCCAGCTTCCGTCCACACTGACAATATCCGCCACCGTGCCTGTGCTTACGCCGGACACGATCTGCGTCTTTGTATCCGCGAAAGGCGCACTCAAAAGCTCTACCCTGACACCGGTCTCCTCATAATATTTGTCCACCATGTTCTGTACATACCCTTCAGGCGCTTCAACAGCCCACCATTGCTGCCATTCAAGAGTTACCTCCTCTCCCCCCTCTGCTTCTTCCGAAGCAGGCTCTTCTGCCTCACTCCCGGGCTCTTCCGCGCTCTCCTCCGCAGGTGCCTCTTCAGCATTATTCCCACATGCAATCAGGCCAAATGCCATGACCCCCGTCAATGTTACTGAAAACAACTTCTTCATCAAACTTCTTTTCATACATTTTCCTCCTTTTCTTTATCTTTCACAGTATGTGCATAGTATGAAGTTGTATTCTCATTATAATTTTCTCGAAATAAAATGTCAATATATTTATGAAATAAAATTTTATTTTTGAATATTTTTGAATTTATATTTTTTAAATGAACGACAAAAAAGCCGCCCCATCCGGAGCGACCTGCAAAATTTTTATCCGATAAAGGTTATTTTCTTCTCATTGCAAAACCGACTGCCAATAAGGCCAGCACGCCCGCCGTCAATTTTCCCACTATCATCGCCGACAGATATCGTGGAGCTACATTCGCCGCATAGGCGAGAAAATCACCAAATACGGCTGACACCGGAACCATCCATGCCCCGTTCAGGACAACGCCTTTCCGGTTCATTTTTTTCATTTCCGTAAAGACCGGGACAGCGTTTGCCAGCGCAAAGACAAGACAGTCCATACTTGTGTCATCCACATGCATCCACAGTGCAAGGCGATGAAGCATTCCTTTCATCAATTTTGTCAACGCCTTAAAAAGGGATTCTTCAGCAACAGCATTCCCGGTATTCCCATCACAATGCCTGCCGCCAGAGTACCGGCTGGTATCGTCAGGGTTCCGATCAGCATGCCCTGTGAAAACGGCTCCTTCTCCTCCTCCCGTATAATGCTGTATCCGGCCGGTATGATATAGACCAGAGTACAGCCCAGCATAGACGCTGTCACAAGTCCGTTCAATACTCCCGTTTCTTCCGCCGCAGCAATTCCCTGTGCCAGCGAAAATCCTCCCATATCCGCCGATAAAAAGACAGAAAAAAAAGAAGGGTCCAGAAATGGCAGTAGCCCATAAGGAAACATTACAAAACTTATGACTTACGCCAGGTAAACGGAAAAATAGAAAATGCTATGCAAAAGGTTCACTGATTGCATAGCATTTTTTATTTTGGTAAGATATTAACTTTCGATTTTTCAGCGTTCCAACGGAACGCGCAGCCATTGCCAGCGGCAATGATCTTAGGGGTTTGGGGACATATCACCAACAAGCAACAGGCAGGAATTACGGGAACGAAATTTCTGCCTGGTAGGCATCTTTTACGTAAAGATGCATTGCTTGCCAGTAGTTTTAAGAGTCTTTGGCAGAGAATCTGTTTACAGTTGCCGCATTGAGAAACCTTTGATAACTGCCTATAATAAAATCATTATTTTGAGCTACTATAACAGAGAAATGAATGAAAAAAATAAATTTTTTTGCTCGTTGTAACATTTCGCGGACATTTGCCTGTTATACTATCTGAAAAAGATAAGGGGGATTGATATGGCAGCAGTAAAGACAGTATCTTTAACAAAAGAATATTCTAATGGAGAACACTATTTAAGAGCAGTTGATGATATATCTTTCACAGTTGAAGAAAATGAATTTGTAGCTATTATGGGAAGTTCAGGTTGCGGAAAGACCACGTTGCTCAATTTACTAGGTGGTTTGGAAAATCCCACACACGGATGTGTCTATATCAATGATGTAGATATTACACAGTTATCTATGGAGGAAAGGAGTTCCTTCAGAAGATGGCATATTGGGTTTATTTTTCAAAATTTTAATTTAATCCCAGAGATGAATGTATTTGAAAATATAGTTTTACCTGCCAAACTTATGGAAAGAAATATCAGTAAAAAAGAAGTAATGCGGATAGCTGAAGAACTGGAAATTGAGGAAAAACTATTACAAAATCCTATGACTTTATCTGGTGGACAACAGCAGCGGGTCGCAATCGCCAGAGCTATTTATACACATCCTACCATACTTTTGGGAGACGAGTTGACAGGAAATTTAGATTCTACAACCAGTATATCCGTTATGAAATTTTTGAAAAAGATGTGTAAAAAATATAGCCAGACAATGATTATCGTTACACATGATGAAAGAATAGCAGCTATGGCAGATCGGATTATTCAGATGAAAGATGGGAGGGTTGTATAGGATGGAGAATTACGATTGTAATCAGTCGGCTGAAAGAGTGCTTATGGATGCTTCCAGGAAAAAGAATCAAAACAGAAATCGTCTACTGTTTATCGTAATTACAATTACTGTAGGCGTGATTTTTAGTGTGTTCTCTTTAATCTATGGGAAGATGGAGATTGATATTCAGAAAAATATGAAAGCCGATGGTATGGCTGTATCGACCTATATTGAAAATGGTACAGCGGATATGACACAACAGCTTACACAGCTACCATGCATAGAAAGCATTGGGAAAGAAAAGTTTGCAGGAAAATTATTAGATGATTCCATAAAATATTGTGATTGCGTCATTACAGATGTGACCGGATTTGAAAAAATGATACGTCCTGCATTTACAAATGTGGTAGGGACTTATCCAGAAAAAGAAAATGAAATTATGCTTTCTACGAAAACTCTGCAATATCTTGGAATCAAGAATCCCGAAGTGGGCATGGAAATTGAACTGGATTTTTATTGGAATGACATTTTCAATACCAGTGGAACCGGTATGCAGAACTTTTTACTTTCTGGGTATTTTACAGAGTATCAAAATCAAACCTCCGGTGCTTCTGTGGCTTTTTTATCAGAGAAATCAATGGAGAAGAACGGACTTCAATGGGAGCCATGTAGGATTTTAATAGATCATACAAAGAAATATTCCAGTGGTTCGCAAATAGAACATATGCTGACAAATAACATAAAGTTGAATGAGGGACAGAGAATTGTAAGTATGAACCCAGCAGAATATCGGGCAATAAGTGAAATGATGGGAAGTTATGGATTTGCAGTCTTTTTTTCGGTTATGGTTTTACTTTCTATGTTTTTGTTTATTTACAATATCCTAAATATTTCGCTGGAAAAAGATTTACAACGTTATGGTCTTTTACAAGTAATTGGTGTGGAACAAAAGCAGAATATTAAAGTCATGAATCGTGAGATGCTAAAAATAGGACTTACGGGAAGTATCGCTGGAGCAGTTTTAGGAGGAATGTTTATATGGGGTATTATGCCATTGTTATTAGAAAAAATGTATGCAGAGAATACATGGAAATTAGAAAGAATGGTTTTCTTTCAACCCAAACTTCTTATCCTAGCGATTGTTCTTGTGATTTTCACGTTGGGAGTGGCAGTGGAATGTCTGAAAAGAAAAATGAGGAAATTAAGTCCGTTGGAGTGTATGAAATATACGGAGGCGGTCACTTATCATAAAAGCAGGAAGAAACCGAAGATAAAGAAATTCCGCTATTGGGGAAAACATCCTGAAATTTATCTTGCAAAGAAATATTTATTTCGGAATAAAAAAACATTTGGGATAACAAGTTTGTCATTATGGCTTGGGTGCGAATTGGCATTATGTTCTGCGGTAATTGTGAATGGAGTGGATTTACAGAATTATTATAGTAAAGAGCCGGACTTCCAAATAGGAATTACAGAGGAAGCTTGCAATTATTTAATTGAATCATCACCGGACACAAAGAATATGAAGTTTTTTCCGAAGTCCCTTATGAATGATATTGAAACGACCATAGGAAACGAACTTCATTCAGTAGAAAATATTAAAGGATTTTATCCGATTGTCGGAAAAAATGGCAAGGAGAATATAAAGATTCTAATCAATGGAGATAAAATATCCACGGTAATTCAGACAGTCAGTATCGGGGAGCAGGAAGAACTAAAAGACTTTATTCAGAAAAATGATAAGCTAGTAAATTGGGAGCAGTTTCAAAATAATCATGGAACAATCGTGCTACATGATCATAGGATGTCAGATTATATAGCAGGAGAAGTGCAGGATTATATAGGAACAGAGATGGAATTTTATGATCTGGTTCCGGTTGGTACGGAAATGAGCAGTTTAGTTCCTGAGAAATTAGTAAATTGTGGTTATCTGGATATAACAGAGGATGATTTCCCAGAGATGAAATTGTGCTGGGATGGTAAAAATATAAATATCCTATTGGTAACAGAGACTACATATGATTGGCTGGTAGAAAAATTAACACCACAAATTTTTGAAATACAATTTAATGTTGACAAAAATCAGGAGTCAGTTATCCGAGAAAGACTGAATCAGATGATTCGCAATTATAATATGGAATTTCAATCAAAATATGGACACGCTGATAAATTGAACTTGTTTTATTTAGATTCTAAATCAGAACGTCTGCTAAAGGAGCAGAACTATATTCAGACAAGTAGATGGCTGCTTATGAGTATTAGTGGAATTTTAATATTTATAGGAATTATGAATTTCGCAAATACAAGAATATCGGATATTATGCTTCGGCAATGGGAGTGTAAAATCCTGGAACGTGTAGGGATGACAAAAAAACAAGAATATCGAATGTTTGTAACAGAGGGTCTTTTCTATTGGTTACTGTTATGTGGATTGCTTATGAGTTTTGGAAATTTAGGGATTGGTATCATGCAGTGGTATATGAAAATGCAGATTTCCTATTTCGCTTTCCGCTATCCGGTAAAAGAAATGATTGCGTTGATGGTACTTTTATTATTGTTCAGCATTATTTTTCCAGGAATTATTTATAAAAAACTAAAAAAGAAAGGGAAGTGAGGATATGAAGCAGATTTTAATTGTCGAGGACGACAGTTTTTTGAATA
>CANRWP010000031.1 GCA_947643595.1 uncultured bacterium
TTGATTCGACAAAAAGTCCACGTTTAACTTGTACTTTTTCTTGACATAGTACCACCGTCTAAGTAGTAGGCTTTATGCGTGTAGTTAACCGGTTCGGCCTTCCAGACATAATCTACTAAAGCCTTTGCCGCCTTTCCGGATTTTTCGTCCTGCATGCCGCCAACCGCAGGACCTGAGCCTGCACAGTAAATGTCTACGTAAACTTCTTCCCCTTCCTCCGACGTCGCTAAAATACAGTACAAAAAAAGATTCTCTACATTTTCTGTCTCATAAATCGGCTGACCAAACAACGCTCTGATTTTACCGCATATAAGAGAAAAACGATTTCCATAATCTGCAAAGCCTTCTATTTAGTGCATTTTTCCCAAACACTCTGTCCAATATTCCCTGCACATCGATTCCCGGATATATATCCCCTGCATGCAGGATCAGTTCACACTCTCTCATTTTCTCTGTCACCTCCGGACGCAGCAGCCAGTGCGTGTCCGAGATAACCGCTATCCTCCACTCCGTTTCAGACAGCTTAACACTAATAAAGTTCCTTTCAATCCGGCCTCTGCCCGTCATGCGCTTTCCACTGACATTCCATCATCTCCATACCGGAAAATACCGCCTTAAAAGAAGAATCCTCCGGCGAACAGGCGTACACGCCAAACCGTATCTTCCCCCTGCCCTTCTCCATATGACAGATGCGCATCTGGGAAAAATTCACTCCGTCCGAAGAACACTCCACGCAGTAATCATCTTCTCTCCGGCTGAAGCGATACCACATGGACTTCACCGAGGCGTCGATCACCGTTGTCGCCCAGTCCGAATAGCCGTTGTTTGTCACCACACTGCCCAGGTGCTGATATTCCTCATTTTCATACTCAACGGAAGCTTTCAGCCAGTTTTCGCTGTCCAGATACATCACGACGCCGCATTGGTCGAACCTGTGATGGCTCTCCTGAAAATCGGTTTTCACCACAAAACTGAAATACTTCTCCTCCGTCTCCATCTGCAGCACAGGGGCATTGTCATTTCGAAAATGATAGTAAGTCCTCTGCCACAGATCCGTGCGGGGACTTGTGACGATCTCGATCGTATCCTGCCCTATCCGATAATCCGCAGGCCTCCTCGTCCATTGAAATACAGTCAAATCCATACCCGTTTCCTCCGTTCATCGTTTTTATCATCATAGCATAGCTGCCTCTCCGTGAAAAGTTCAAAACTTTTGTACAAAAAAAAATACATAAATTTCCTAAATAACTATAGACAAAAATGAGAATAACTACTATTATTATATTAATAAAACAGTAATCATTACTATTATCAAATTATAATTCATTTTAAGGAGGAACACACTATGGCAACAACAAATGCACAGGTAGACAATCTTGTAAACTTACTCGACGGCTATTCCACAAAGGGTGGACATCACCTGAATGTCAATGTATTGAACAGAGATATGCTGTTGGATGCTCAGAAACATCCCGAGAATTATCCTCAGCTTACGATCCGTGTTTCCGGTTACGCGGTAAACTTCATTAAACTTACCCCGGAACAGCAGGCGGATGTTATCAGCCGTACATTCCATGAATCAATCTAACTTCAAAAGAGGCGGGCTTTGGCCCGCCTTATACTATTTCTTTCTTTTGCTGATATATCGATAAATGGTAGATTCCGATATCCTTAATTGTTTCGCTATCTCAAAAACAGCCCCTTTCATCTGAGTCACCCCCTGATCATCCAGTTCCCAGACAATCTTCATTTTTTCATCCCGCGACATTCGTTCGGGAGCTATATCATAATCCATAACCGTTGTCTCAATAATAGATTTTGCCAATGAAACAATGGGAACATCCAGTGATTCCTCAATTTTATCCTTCTCTTTTTCACCACTGATCATAAATCCCAAATTTAAATCCTGAAACAACTTCCTCACTGAATCCACAAGTTGATTCGCCGAATGTGTATTGGAATTCAGGCACAACATTCCGATAAGTTCTCCGTTGTTTTTGATATAATAGGATGATGACAAATACTCTTTCTCTTTAGATACTGCCCGATAATTAGCTTTAAAATCAGCTGACAAATAAAGCTTCTCATTTTTCACTTCTCTTGCAAAGTCTGTCATGGGATCACCTATTTTTCTGCCGGAATGATAACCATGGGCTATCGCTATAATAGAGTGCTCCGGATCAGAAAAATCATGCAGCACAATCTCAACATTCTCCCCCAGCGCACTGCCCAAAAAATCTACAAACGGACGAAAAATACTTAAAATTTCCTGATTTGTCATAACTGTAAAACCTCTTTTCATTTTTAATACTTTTATCATAAACATATTTCTGATAATCCGCAAGGAAACATTACAAGATTATTTTTATAAATATAATTTATATATTATATTTTCATCAGTCCATACTCCCGGGGATGCGAAGGAGATTCTGATATCTTTCACCGAAAAGTAACGATAAAAAATCTCCTCAGAATGCGCTGAAGAGATTTTTTGAAGTCCTTTCCAAATTCTTTACATTTTATTAACCTTTTACTGCGCCTGCCGTCATCCCCTCCACAACATATCTTTGTACAAACATGAACATGATCGCCGTAGGCAGCAGAGCCAAAACTCCGCCTGCCATAAGAGCTCCCCACTGCACACTGTATTTTCCAATCAAAGATTTCAATCCAACCGGTATCGTCCACATATCCGGCGTATTGAGGAATATTGTACCTGCAATCAACTCATTCCATGCCCCGATAAAAGCAAACACAAACACTGCGACAATACCGGAAAACATCACAGGAAGCACTACTCTCCAGAGAGTTTCCAATCTGCCGCACCCATCCACATAAGCGGCTTCCTCCAATTCATATGGTATACGTTCAAAAAAGCTTCTCATCGTCACCACACAGAACGGACAGTTAGTGATTACATAATAGATAAACAGCGCCATTCTTGTATTGATCAGCCCCATTTTAGAAAATACTATATAGAGCGGTATAATCACAAGGATACAGGGAATCATCTGCGTCAGCATGAAAAAAATCAACACTCCTCCCTTTCCCCTGAATTTGAATCGCGCGAGCCCGTAGCCGCCAAGAATCGATAAAAATACAATGACGACAGCAGTCACTAATGTTACAATGATACTGTTTTTCAAATAGGTACTGTACGACAGCATGCGGAACAAAGACTGATAATTCTCCAGTGTAACAGTTTCCGGAAAATAAGTGATATGCTGCGTATTGACAATTTCCGGGTTCGTCTTAAAAGAAGTTATCACCATCCAGTAAACAGGTAATACTACAAGCAGTCCATAAAATGTAAGGACAACTACTCGTACCACTGTCTCAATTCTTTTTGATGCTGTTCTTGTCATTTAAAAATCACCTGCCTCCTCATACCTGCTTATTTTCAGAAAAAGCACTGCATACATGCCCAAAATTATCATGAGCATCAGTCCGAAAGCCCCAGCGAGTCCAAAATCATAGGCGGAAAACGCTTTTGTATAAATGTAGGACGGCAATGTCTGAGAATAGTTTGCCGGTCCCCCTTCTGTCATAATGACAATTAAGTCAAACGAATTAAAAATCCAAATTGTCCGCAAAAGAATTGTAATGATGATTGTCGGTTTAATATACGGAACTGTAATGGAAAAAAATTTACGAAAAATTCCACAGCCATCAATATCCGCAGCCTCAAAAACATCATTCGGAATAGACTGAAGGGCTGCCAGTATCATAATGCCAAAAAACGGAATCCCTGTCCATATCATCGCAATCGTAACAACCAGAAGGGATAATCCCGGCGTTCCAAGCCACGCCGGGCCTTTCTCCACAATATTAAGTTTTAACAGCAAATCGTTTACTACACCGTACTCTCCATTGAAGGACCACCGAAACAACAGCCCTACTACAAATGCCGAAAACGCCCATGGAAGAAATACAATGGATTGATAAAGTCCTCTCCCCGGAAATTTTTTTCTAAGCGCCAATGCCAGACCCAACCCCAGTAAAAATTGTCCGGCGACAGAACCTGTCACATAAACCAGAGAATTTTTTAAGATCAGCGGAAAATCCCTGTCCTCAAATAATTTCCTGAAATTTTCAAAATCATTAAAATATATATTGGAATTCCCCAGTTTATAATTTTGAAATGCAATAATGCAGCTTTTAATCAACGGATATCCAAATAACAGTACAAGCGGAAGTAATACCGGAAGCAGAAAATAATATGGCATGTTCTTACGTCTCCGGGCGAGCGCTCCCATTGTTTTTTTATCGTCGCTTTCTTTTTTGCGCATACAGCAGTCACACCTTTCTATAAGTTATAGATTCCAAACTGCCCATAGTACCTGTGCCAACATATGCTTTTACTGCATCACAAGTGCATTTTCTACACTCGTATCCGGATGTTCTTTAATATAGTCTTTCATTCTGCTTTCCAGTTCATCCGCTATGGTATTCAACGCCGTATCAGCATCTATATCACCCAATAAATATTTCTGTATTTCTTCATGCATCATACCCTGGTGCATGTCCGTATAATCAAAGGCCCCTATTGTTGCAGGCACAACCAGATCCGGATCGTTTAACTGCATTGTAAAAGTATAATACGGTCCTCCTTCTCCATACAGTTCATCCTCAGCCGCGTCCTTTTTAATCGGAATCAGACCGGAAAGACGGCAGTAATTGCTGCTGTTATCTGTTCTTGTAAGGAATTCGATCAACTGCCATGCCGCATCAGGATTCTTCGAATCCGATGATATGGAAAGGGAATAGGAACCATTGATCAAATTATAGAGTTTTCCGTCCTTTTCGCTTTTGGGCACAGGCATTACCATCCACTGACCATCTTCCATATTTTCCATACAGGTCGGCGCAACCTCAGAATCATTCATCAAAGTACCGGTAAGGCCGCCCACAAAGTTATCCACCATCTCGGTAAATCCCCAGTTGATAGAATCTTCCGGCGCATAACCATTCAGATAAAGACCGGTCCACTTCTGAAACGCCTCTCTGCACTCATCCGATTTTATAAGGATATTTCCTTCACTGTCATATGTATTTCCACCCGTATAATTTTGCAGATATGTCATTAACGGATCAAATGCGCCCCTGGCTCCTCGATAGGAAACACCGTAATGTTTCTTTTCAACATCCGTTAATTTTTCTACCACCTCAAAATATTCATCGTATGTCCAGCCCTTCGCAGGATCTAATTCAATGCCAAGTTCCTCACACCAGTCCTTACGAACAAAAATACCTTTCACCATCATACCGTCGGGAATTGTATAAATGTCGCCGAACCGGTCTTTCTCACTCTGCCAAAATAATTTATTCACTGCCACAGTGTAGTCTTCCGTGCTCTCTCCCAGATAATCCGTAAGTGGTATAATCCATTCCGAATTAGTCAGCTGCCCAAGCCATCCGGAATGTGTCGTCAGTACATCCGGCAGTTGATCGGACGCACCGAGTACGGTAATTTTATTCGCCGCATCATCCCAGGGAACACTTTCATACACAACGCTGATTCCTGTTTCTTCTTCAAATTTCACAAAAATTTCTTCGTAGTATTTCTGGCGTGTTTCACTTGGCGATACATCCAGGAAGCGCAGCGTCACTTCCGCCTCCCCGGACTGTTCCACATCGGAATCAGCTGTCTCCGGACCAGATTGCGCCGCATTACTGCCGCCTTCGCCCGCTGCGTTATTATTTTCACTTCCGCAGCCAACAGCCGCCAATGCCAATACCGCAGTAAGCATCAATGCCGTTACTCTCTTTTTCCTCATAAAATGTTCCTCCTTTGTTTTTATAGCTTCCGGATCACATTCCGGCAAAAGCTCTCTCCAAATCCTCAATCAGATTCTCACTTCCCTCCAGGCCACAGTACAGACGTATCAGCCCTCTGTTTACCTGCAGGAAATCCAGTTCCTTTTGCTCCGCTTTATACAGAGGCATAATTGCGAGACTTTCAAATCCTCCCCAGGAACAGCCCTTCCCGAACAAATGCAGTCGATTAATAAACTTCACTGCCTCCTCCGGTGCCGCATCCAATTCTATGCTCATTAGACTGGTATGCCCTTTCTGTTGTCGCCTGATCAAGTCGGCCTGCGGATGAGAAGCAAGTCCTGTATAATATACCTTTTTCACTTTTTCATTCTTTTCCAGCCACCCGGCAACAGCCATACCGACGCGCTGATGCTCCTCCACGCGTACAGCGAGCGTCCGAAGGCCGCGAATTGCAAGCCATGCTTCCATAGGCCCCATCACACTGGCATACCATTCCCGAACAGTCTTTATCATTTCACACATCAATTCTTTATCTTTTGATACCAGTACGCCGCCCAGAATATCGCTGTGTCCCCCTATGTATTTCGACATGGTGTGCATACAGATATCAATTCCCAAATCCAAAGGTTTTTGGAACAAAGGAGTCATACAGGTATTATCAATGTAGGTCTTTACTTCATATTGATGTGCCAATTTCGCGATAGCTTCCAAATCCACCACGCGAAACACAAAAGTAGCCGGACTCTCCAGAATCATCAAAGCTGTATCCGGCTTTTTCATAGCCGATTCAATTTCGTCCAGATCATTTCCCGACACATATGTTACCGTCATACCAAACTTGGGAACACAGAAATAATCCAAAAAACGTTTCACTGGTTGATATACATCCCTCATACAGACAACATGACTTCCGGCATTGCAAGTTGTCATAATGGCAGCCGCCGCTGCCCCCATGCCGGAGGCAAACACTATTGCTTTCGCGCCATGTTCCAGCTCTGCGATCTTTCTCTCCAGAATATGAACGGTCGGGTTTTGATCGCGTCCATAAACAAACTTTTCTTCCTGGCAGGGATCTGAAGCTGCTTCCAGGTATTCCTCAAAACTGTCATATAAATGCAGTGAATTTAAAAATACCGGGGGAACAACCGCATTTAAATATTTATTATATTCATCTGCAGTATGTGTGATGGCCAGTAGCTCTTCTCTTATTCCATCCATTTTTTCTTCTCTCCTTTCCTCTTTAATTTTGATGATAATTTTTTTTTATGTTGATAAATTATTTTCATTATATCATCATATCTTACGACTGTCAACGAAATAAATCCACCATTTTTGTAATTTTTTACCAAATTGGATAAAAAAAAGAGATGCCAAAGCATCTCTCAATCAAGACATCTGTATAATTTTATCCGCCGGTATATCGTCATCATAACTGAACAGAAAAATAATTTTTAAAAAACCTGATGCCGTTAAGCACCAGGTTTTCCGCTTCTATTCCTGAATGAGAGAATATCCGAACGCGTTCGCAAAGGCATCGATCGGTTTCTTTGCCTTACACATGCTGCAGTTCTCCGGCTCGTACTTTCTGTAATCCGGAAGATCTGCCGTCGTGAAGAGAGAATTGATCGTCATACCCGCTATGCTGCTCGCCGCAGTGAAGATCGCGCTGATCGCGCTGATCTCAGCGCCGTAATAATTCAGCGCCCGCAACGCTCTCACGATCGTCTGGCCGGTTGTCACGGAGGCTAAGAGAAGCAGAACATTTTTTCCTCTCACCATCGGTTTTAAATTTTCCCGGAACAGCATATGCCCCGACGGTCCGAACTCCGGCGTGATAATATACATCGTCTTGTGGGCGTTCATGGAATAGATTCCGGCTTTCGTGAGTTCCTCCGCCAGGAAAGATCCCACGATCTCGCAGCCATCCATGCACACGATCGTATCCACCACCGTCGTCGCCGATATCTGTTTGCTGAGTTCCACCGCCACCGCGGAAGCCTCACTCTGTCTGGCTTTCAGAGCCGTCATGTCCAGATAATAGTTTACGTGGGAGTTGGGCGTCGCGAAGTGTCCGGGTATCACTCTAAGAATCACATTCGGGTGCACCTTCGATTCAATTTTGATTACGTCCTGCATAACATACCTCCTCCAAAGTTGTTTGACAATACTTTATATTCATTTTAAATTATTGTGCAATTTTAGTCAAGATTTTCTTAAAACTACATAAAATTCATGCAAATTATGGACAAACGTGCTATACTGTTCCTAGACATGAGAAAGGAATTTTGCAGTATGAAAGATTTCATTATATTTACAGACGGAGATGTGGATGTCCCCAAGCCATATGACGCAGATGTCATTATACTGCCGCAGTACTACTACTTTGAATCCGACACCATATACGGCGACGAACAAGTCCTGCCCAGGGAAATGTTTTTTGACAGGCTCAGCAGCCAGAGAGCCTACACCGCCGGGGTTAATCCCGATCTGGTCTATCGGCGTTTTGAGGAGATTTTAAAGACCGGCAGCGATATTCTGTGCATCACGGTATCCTCCGGGATCAGCGGCTCCCATAATACTATCTGTGCCGCCGCCAGGGAACTTAAGACGCGCTACCCCCACTCCTTTGTCAAAGTCATCGATTCTCTGAGCGCAACGCTGGGAGCCGGTTTCCTCTGTGTCGATGCGGTCGAGATGAAAAGACAGGGAAAGTCCCTGGACGAGACTGCCGCCGAGATCGAGAAACGAGTAAAACTTTTGGACATTTTCTTTATCGTAGATGATTTCAAATATCTGATACAGGGCGGCCGTGTATCGCCCGCCATAGGAAAAATAGGCGACATCCTGGATATCAAGCCTATTCTGACGATCCGGGACGGGCATATCGAGCTGTACAAAAAGGCCAGGGGATTAAACACTGCCCTGCGCAATATCCAGACCATCGCAGAGAGCAGAAAGGCAGCCAGACTTGGCAATATCTATGTGGGAAACCAGGAAATGTTCGAGAAATGCTGTTCCCATGTGCCCGGAGACTATGATGTGCGTCTGAATCTCATCGTATCCTCCCATGTGGGACCCAATACCACCGGCGTTGCCATCGAATGGGAGGTATAGTATACAAAACAGGCGGCTATCCATCGTCGGATAACCGCCTGACTTTTTATTTTTGTGCCACATCCTTCATGGAGAAGCTGATTCTGCCCATTTTATCCTTGCCCAGGCAGACAACCGTCACCACATCGCCCAGCGTCAGCACATCTTCCACACGGTTGATTCTCTCCTTCGCGATCTTGGAGATATGAACCATGCCTTCCTTGCCGGGCGCAAACTCGATGAATGCGCCAAATTCCTTGATGCTCACCACCTTACCCTGGAACACCTGTCCTGCCTCAAAGTCCGTCACAATGGTCTTGATCATCTCCACAGCCTTGTCCATCATCTCCGCATCCGTACCGCACACGGATACCTGACCATCATCTGTGATATCGATCTTCACGCCGGTGCGGGCAATGATCTCGTTGATCGTCTTGCCGCGCTGTCCGACCACATCGCCGATCTTCTCCGGATCGATCTGCAGGGAGATGATCTTCGGTGCGTAAGGACCAACCTCCGATCTCGGAGCGGAGATCGCGGGCTTCATACAGGTGTCCATAATAAACATCCTCGCCTCGCGACAGTGCGCGATAGCGCCCTCCACGATCGGTCTCGTCAGGCCGTGGATCTTGATATCCATCTGGATCGCCGTGATGCCTTCCGTTGTACCCGTCACCTTAAAGTCCATATCGCCGAAGAAATCTTCCAGACCCTGAATATCGGTCAGCAGTACAAAATCATCATCCGTATCGCCGGTCACCAGACCGCAGGAGATACCCGCCACCATCTTCTTTATCGGCACGCCCGCCGCCATCAGAGACATGCAGGACGCACAGGTGGAAGCCATGGAGGTGGAACCGTTGGACTCAAATGTCTCCGATACAGTGCGGATCGTGTAAGGGAACTCGTCCACAGACGGCAGTACCGGCAGAAGCGCTCTTTCAGCCAGCGCGCCGTGTCCGATCTCTCTTCTTCCCGGTCCTCTGCTTACCTTCGTCTCGCCCACGGAGTAGGACGGGAAATTGTAATGATGCATATATCTCTTCTCTGTAATGTTTACATCCAGCCCGTCCACTTTCTGTGCCTCGGATAAAGGCGCCAGAGTGGTCACGTTGCAGATCTGTGTCTGTCCGCGGGTAAACATCGCGGAGCCGTGCACTCTCGGGATAATATCCACCTCCGCCGCCAGCGGACGGATCTGATTTAACTCACGGCCGTCCGGACGCTTGTGATCTTTCAATATCATCTTGCGGACGGTCTTTTTCTGATACTGATAAACCGCCTCACCGAGGACAGCAAGCCACTCTTCATTTTCGGCGAAAGCCTCCTCCAGCCTTGCCGTGATATTCCTGATATTCTCCTCTCGCACCTGCTTCTCATCCGTGAAGACAGCCGTCTCCATCTCTTCAGGAGGCACGATCTTTTTGATCTCCTCAAACATCTCCTCGGGGATCGCACAGCTCACGTACTCGTGTTTCGGTTTACCGCACTCTGCCACGATCTGATTGATAAAGGCAATGATTGTCTGGTTGATCTCGTGCGCTTTATAGATCGCGGAGAGCATGGTTTCTTCCGGAACCTCATTGGCGCCGGCCTCGATCATGATCACCTTCTGCGCCGTGGATGCAACGGTCAACCTCATATCGCCCTTGTCCCACTGCTCCTGACCGGGATTGACGATCAGTTCCCCATCCGCCATGCCGATCTGCGTCATCGCGCAGGGACCCGCAAACGGAATATCGGAGATACAGGTCGCGATGGATGTCCCCAACATCGCCACCAGCTCCGGACGACACGTGGGATCCACGGACATCACCATATTGTTTAATGTCACATCATTTCTGTAGTCCTTCGGGAACAGAGGGCGCATCGGTCTGTCGATCACACGACTCGTCAGGATCGCGTTCTCGGAAGGCTTGCCCTCCCTCTTGTTGAATCCGCCGGGAATCTTTCCCACGGAATAGAATTTCTCCTCATATTCCACACTGCACGGGAAAAAGTCAATGCCGTCCCTGGGTTTCTCGGAAGCCGTGGCCGTGGAGAGTACGGTCGTCTCCCCATACTGCATAAACGCGCAGCCGTTCGCCTGTTTGCCGACTCTGCCGATGTCTACCTTCAGGGTACGTCCGGCAAGTTCCATTGTGTAAGTTTTGTACATGTCTTTCTCTTCTCCTTTTCTCTTCCTGAAAAATTTAAAATATTGCATCAGGCAGAAGAGACCGAAACTACAGAAAATGCCACTTTCCGCAAATACCATTTTCTGTGGTCTCGGAACTGACCTTCCGCCTGAACAGGAAAAGGCGTCACCAAAAAAACATCCCCGGTCACGCCCCCTCCATTACATTCTCGCTTTACTTTCTGATACCAAGTCTCTCAATCAGAGAACGATATCTCTCAATATCCTTTTCCTTTAAATAGTCCAAAAGACCACGTCTCTGACCGATCATCATATACATACCGCGACGGGAATGATGATCTTTCTGGTTCTCTTTCAGATGCTCTGTCAGCTCCTGAATTCTCGCCGTCAGGATGGCAACCTGCACTTCCGGTGAACCAGTATCGCCCGGTGTTCTCTCATACTCTTTGATAATCGCTGCTTTCTTTTCCTTAGAAATCATTTTGTTTCCTCCTTCTTTTCTGACCGCCGGATACCAAGGGCAGGTCGGAGTTTCCTCACCCTGAGTATCGGCTGAACTCATACCGTCTTACTATAACACAAAGTGTGATGGTTGTAAACAAAAATTTCTGCTATACTTTTCTAAACGGATGAAACGGAAAGGCGTATACACATGAAAAAGACAATATGTATCTGTATGATCGTCGCGGCCCTGTCTCTCACCGGCTGTGCGGATCATGCGGCGAATAACAGGAATGAGGAAACACTGCCGGCTCAGCTCCCGGAACAGGAGAGCGAAGACAGCAGTCAGGAAGAACAGGCCGTGCCGGTGTCACAGATGGATTACGATTCCTTCCGAAACAGAATGACGGCTGAAGAATGGGAAGGCTTTGAACAGTACTTCCCTGTCTTAAAGGAGAACGTCCCTTTTGAGCTGGCGGACTTCGGATATTATACCATGCTCGACAGAGATGGCAAAGTCACCGAGGATGATGGCAATGCCGTATTTTACCGATACGATCCCAGGAAAGTGACAGACCTTTGTCGTTATGTGACAGCTTATGCGGAGAATGATATTGAGGAAATGATGATACGGGAAATACGGATATTTGATCTGGACGGGGACGGTATACAGGAATTGATTCTGGAATGGACGCCTGTGGGGGATTATCTGATACTGCACTGCGAAAATGAAAAATTTTACGGATGGGAGATCATGTACAGAGGTTTTGAGATACTCCAGACAAGCGGTATCTACCTGTCTTCCGGCGGTGCGGCCTGCAATCATTGGCAGCATATCCGATTCGATCAGGGAAGCTGGCTTGAAGAGGAACTGGCCGCAGAAGATTGGGGAGAATATTTCATAGGCGGAAAACCCGTGGAAGAAGCGGCATATCTTCAGCAGACTGCCGCTTATCAGACGGGGGATGTAACCGGCTATAAACCAAAGCTCTGCTCCATACCGGACGATGATCCGATACTGCTCAGGTAACACCTCTTGGCATCCGGTTTTACCTGCCCTAAGAATTGATGATCCGCACCACCTTCACCGGCGTCCGGTAATTGCAGTTGCTGATCCGGATCCCGGTCTTCGGAGAGCTGGCGTGTATCACCTGGCCGCCGCCGATGTAGAGCGCCACATGGTTGATGTAGCCTCCTCTCCCGCCGTAGAAGAACAGATCCCCGGGCTTCGCCTCCGAAGCGCTTATCTTTGTCCCCATATTCGCCTGGGAGCGCGAAGAGTGCGGCAGAGATATCCCGAACTTCTGGTAGACGCGCATCGTGAACCCGGAACAATCGGTGCCCTTCGTCAGGGAACTGCCGCCGTACACATAACGGTTCCCGAGAAACTGCTTCGCATACTCACAGATACTGACACGAACGTCCGATACGCCGGCGCCGTACAGTAATTCCGTCATTGTCACCGCCGTCTCCAGCTTGTCCTCCAGTTCCACATACTCCCCGGAGACATAGACCGTCTCGTCGTCCAGCATGATCTCCACCCAGCCGTTTTCCAACGTCTGCACATATTCCAGCATCTCTCCCTGGGCAACCTGCGTGTATATGGAAGCCTCCGTGTTGGGCTCCTGCCGCACCCTGAGCGCGTCGGCATGCACTACCGCGTAGGTGGAAATCAGATCCATCGCCTTTATTCTGGCATCGGAACCCGTGAAGAGAAATTCGGTCTTCACATAGCCCTCCACCTTGCCGGAGGTGATCTTCGTCCAGTCGCCCTCCCGCCCTGTGGTCTCACAGGCGGAACCTTTCGGCATCTTTCCCACAAGGGACGCCTCCTCGCTGGCACCTGCCCGGATGTTCAGGTTGTTCTCCACATTGGCAATACCCAGATTCTTGTAGCCGAACAGTTCGATATTCTCTGCCTCCGCCAGAATCTCCTCATCACTCTTATTCACATCCATCAGACTGTCGATCCCCACGGACGGGAGCATCACTTCGCTTCTCTTTACCTTTTCCGTCGCCTCCGCGGAAATACCCGCCTGTAAAAACATTCCTGCGGCAAGCATCGCTCCGCAGGAACTCAAAATGATCTTATTGTGTACTTTTTTCATATTCTAATCTTCCGTATCTTCATTGTCGCTGCCGTAGATTGAGAACGCAATGTTGGTCGCATGATCCGAAACCCTCTCCAGCCCGGATACGATATCCGAGAACAGCATACCCGCCGCCGGCGTGCACTCGCTTCTTGTCAGCCGGTCCACATGGTGCTGCTGCAGTTCTCTCTCCTTCTCATCCACAGCTTCTTCCAGCTGTACGATATCCTGCAGATGCTCCAATGTCCCCTTCGCGAACATATCCACGGAGTAACGGATGATCGTGTTGACCATATCCAGCATCTCTCCCAGTTCGTGCTGCGCGTCCTTGCTGATCGAAATATCGCTGTCCCTTCTCTTCACCGCATTGTCCGCGACGTTCTCCGCGTGATCGCCGATCCTCTCGATATCGTTCACCACGTGGAACAGACCGCCGATCATCCTGGCGTCCTCAATGGGCAACGTGGTCTGATTGATCTTTACCAGATAGCCCGTGATCGCATGGTTCAGGAAGTTGATATTTTCCTCTACCGAATACACCTCCTCGATGTCCTCCTCATCCAGCGTGATCAGCGCGTTCATGGCCCTGTTTAAGTTCTCGCTGGCCAGGGATGCCATGCGGTCAATCTCCTTGATGACTTCCACCACCGCGGTGGCAGGATTCAGAACGACCTTATCACCGATATACTTGAGCTGGAAGCTGTCGCGGTAGCCGACTTTCTTGTCGCTGCCCGGTATGATGACATAAGTCAGCTTCACGATCGCGCCGATGAACGGCGTCAGGACTATCACGAGGAATATCTTGAAGAACATATGCGCATAAGCCACGATACGGCCCGGGTTATCTCCCGCCATGGTGACGAAGAGTCCAAGCACCTGATTCATGGCCAGCTGCAGGATCACATACATGATGACCGTGCCAAAAACATTGAACAGCAGATGGATCATAGCCGCCCGCTTCGCATCCTTCTTGCCGGTCAGGGAGGCCAAAACAGCTGTCGTACAGGCGCCGATGTTACAGCCCAGCGTGATATACATACACAGATCCAGACCCAGCAGCCCCTGGTTCGCCATCAGGACCATGATACTGACCGTGACGGAGGAACTCTGAATGATGGCCGTCAGCACAAAACCCAGCAATATGGCGACCAGCGGATTTTTCAGAGAGGCAAACATATTCATGATAAAAGGGGATTCCCTGAGTCCCGCCATGGCGCCGGACATCGTGGAAAGTCCCATAAACAGTATGCCGAAACCCACGATCACTTCCCCGATCTTCTTCATCGCCTGCTTCCTGCTGAACATGATCAGGAGCACACCTGTCAGCAGAATGATCGGTGCGAATTTTTCCAGTTTAAACGATACTAAAAGTGCGGTTACAGTTGTTCCGATATTGGAACCGAAGATGACTCCTGCCGCCTGGTACAGTGTCATCAGCCCCGCGTTTACGAAGCTGACTACCATCGCCGTACAGGCCGAGGAAGACTGAATCAGTGCCGTAAAGATAAAACCTACCAGAATACCGGTAAAACGGTTCGTGGTGAACATTTCCAGAATCTTTCTGAGTTTGGCGCCCGCGACTTTCTCAATACCGTCGCTCATGACCCTCATACCGTACAGAAAGAGTCCCAGTCCCCCCGCCATCGATAGTATAATGCCAGCTTCCATAATTTATCCCCCCACCGGCCTCTCGATCCGGTCTGTGCGTATGTACTTATTCTGCCCACCAGATGCCCGGCCTCTCGAGAGGGGAATCCCTCTCTTCTCCGGACACCTGACAAGCCTGGCTTTCATTATAACCGTTTTTTCGACATCTTTCAACAAAAACCGTAATTTTCCCTTCACTTTGCCGACTGTTCACGGCCGTGGTCGTAGTATCTTCCCCTGGCGATATCCGCGGCCATCTGCCGTTTCAGCTCCTCCACGGAGCCGAATTTCCTCTCCGGCCTGAGGAAGGAGAACAGCCTGACAGTGATCTCGCTCCCATAGATATCCTGCGCGAAGTCGTACAGATAGGTCTCCACCCCCGCCTGCCTTTCATCGCCCACGGTGGGTTTGCAGCCGATGTTGGTGATCCCCTTATAGACTTTCTCCCCGACGGAGACCTCCGAGAAATAGACACCGTAGGGCGGAAGAAGCTTCTCTCTCTCCGGCAGCAGATTCACGGTGGGCATCCCCAGCCTTCTGCCCAGTTTTTTCCCGTGGGCCACGACTCCCTGCACGCTGTAGGCTTCTCCGATGAGCAGCTCCGCCTTCTCCATGTTACCGGCCTTCACCACATCCCGCACATAGCTGGAACTGATCTCCACGCCGTCCAGACAGACTTTCTCGATAATATCCGTCCGGTAGCCGTACTGCCCGGCCATTTTTAAAAGCAGCGCCGTATCACCTTTTCCCTCTTTTCCGAAAGACAGATCCGTGCCTGCGGCAAGATAGGCGATCCGCATCTGACCCGCCAGCACCTTCGCGACAAACTCCTCCGCCGGCATCGCCGCAGTGGTAAAATTCAACGGATATTCGATCAGCACATCGACTCCGAGCTTCTCAAAAAGATACCGCTTCTCCCGCTTTGTCGTCAGCTCCGGCAGGCTTACCCCGGAAAAGAGTACCGCCGGAGATGGATCAAACGTAAAGACCACCGCCTGCAGCCCCTTATCCTTCTGCTCCAGAACATGGCGCAGAAGGCTCTGATGCCCTCTGTGTATGCCGTCAAACTTTCCGATGGCGGCCGCCGAAGGTTTATTTAATTGAAATGCAGTTTCCTTCTCGATGATCTGCATTCTGAATCCTCTCCTGTATTTTGCCTTTACGGCAGAAACATTTTCCAGGGTCTGAGCGTCTTTCCATCCTGCCACACCCGGTAGACACCGTAGAAAACCCCTTCTCCGTCATAGATTCTCACAGGGGTCTCCACGGGCATGTCCGCGGGAAAGACCTCCCCGTCCCTGCCTCTCACCATGGAGCACTTCAGTTCATTCCCGTTTTTCAGAAAGCGCTGTCCGCCCTCCAACACCTCAAACGCCGGACATCCTTCAAAGCAGGCGTCCACAGGGATCAGCACGCTCGTAAGCCTCTCTGCGTCCCGGATCTGCTCGATCTCAGATAAAGTGTGCGCATTCTCCAGCAAGAAGCCGCCCACTCTTGTCCGCACAAGAGCGCTCATTGCGGCACCACATCCGAGTTTTTCCCCGATATCCTGACAGATCGTGCGGATATAAGTGCCCTTGGAGCAGGCCACCCGGATGCGCAGTTCCGGCAGGTCCGAAAAATAAGCCGCCCGGCGCTCCGTCCCCTCGAGACAGCCTTCCGGCGGCAGTAGCTCTATCTCTTCTATCTCTATCTCTCTCGGCGCTCTCTCGATCTCCACGCCAGCGCGGGCCAGCTCGTAGAGCCGTTTTCCGTTCACCTTCAGGGCTGAATACATGGGCGGGATCTGCTGCTGCCTCCCCCGGAAGGAAGCTACCACTTCCTCTATCTTTTCCTCCGGGATCTTCCGCCATCTCCCGCCGCTGTCCGACAGAACCTGTCCCCAGATATCCTGGGTGTCAGTGGTGATCCCCAGCGTCAGCCGGGCGATATACTCCTTGCTGCGGTCCGTCAGCATGCCACAAAGTTTCGTGGCATTTCCCAGGCAAACCGGCAGCACCCCCGTCGCGTTGGGGTCCAGGGTTCCGGTATGCCCGATCTTCTTCTGGCGGCATATCCCGCGCAGTTTCGCCACCACATCGTTCGAGGTGTAGCCCTGTTCCTTCCTGACGATCAGTATTCCGTTAAGCACTTGTTCCCTCCAGCTGCTCCTCTATATGTAATGATAAATTGTTGATCACATCGTGGAAGGTTCCGTTCATCGTGCAGCCTGCCGCCCTCACATGGCCGCCGCCGCCAAACATCTCCGCCACCTTCGCCACATCCACTTTCTCCGTAGAGCGGAGACTCACCTTGTATTCCAGTGTACCGATCTCGTACAGGAATACCGCGCACTCCGTCCCCTTCGTCAGTTTGATCTGGCTGACAATTCCCTCCAGATCCTTGCTTGTCACCTGATAAAAGTCCATCGTTTTCTTATCGATGCAGCTGACAATGGTCTTGCCGTCCATGATCAGAATACTCTCCAGGAGCGCCCGCCCCATGATCTGATTCTGCACGTAAGTCTTCTCATAAAATGTCTCCTCGATCAACCGCGGAAAATCGATATCAAAGCCGATCAGCTTCGCCGCCGTCCCCAGGGTCTTCGGAGATGTGCAGGAATAGCGGAATACGCCAGTATCATGTACGATACCCGTGTAGAGAGCTGTCGCGATATCCTTATCCAGCATTTCCTCCTCCACCAGGTCGCACACCAGCTCACTGGTAGAGCTGGCATCCGGTTCCACATAATTATGGTCTCCGCAGCCACCCGCATTGCTGATATGATGATCGATATTCACCTTTATCTTGGCACTCCCGAACAGCTCCTCCGCCCTGCCCAATCTGTCTTTCCTGCCGTCCAGAGCAAAATACACATCAAAAGGAGCCTCCTCTGGCATATTGTCTTCCAGTATATTTATCTCGTCATACCCTTTGATGCAGGAAAAAATATCCGCCGGTTTTTCCAGAAAAACTTTTATCTCTTTTTTCGGAAACAGCTTTTGTAAATACAGATAAAGCCCCAGACAGGAGCCAACGCAGTCGCCGTCCGGTCTGACATGTCCGCTGATCCCGATCCTCTTCGCTTCCTTACATATTTCTCTGATATTCATGATACTTTCCTCCTTCCGCACATATTATCTCCCATGCCGGTGCCGGTTTACTCCTCTTCCTCCTCCCGGGCCGGCATGGTGCTCATCACCTCATCGATCTTCTTTGACATATTGACTCCGTAGGCGATCGACTGATCCATCACGAACGTGATCTCCGGCGTGTTGCGCAGATTGATCTGCCTCGCCAGTTCTTTTCGGATATAGCCGCCGGCACTTTTAAGCCCTGCCAGTGTATCCTCCATCGCCTTCTCATCTCCCAGCACGCTGATATACGCCTTGCAGGTCTTCAAATCAGGCGCCACGGTCACTGTCACCACGGACGTCATGGGATGTATCCTGGGATCCTTGATATCGCTGCGGATGATCTCCGCCAGCACCCTCTGTACCTCCCCGTTTATCCGGGTGTTCTTTAAACTGTTCTTTCTCATTATCTATTCTCCATCTCAGCTTCACATACTTATGTGCTTCACTCGCGGGGAACCTCCACCATGATATACGCTTCCACGATATCCAGCTCCTGCATCTGGTCAAAGCCCTCAAACACGAGACCGCACTCAAAGCCTGCCCTGACCTCTTTCACATCATCCTTAAACCGCTTCAAAGATGCAAGTTTTCCTTCATAAATCTGTTCACCCTCACGGGTAATGCGTATCAGACTGTCACGTTTGAACTCGCCGTCCAGCACATAGGAACCGGCGATATTACCCACTGCGGACGCCTTGAAGATCTGGCGCACTTCCGCATGGCCAATCACCTTCTCCTCGTAGATCGGTGCTAACATCCCCTTCATCGCGCGCTCCACATCTTCGATCGCCTTGTAGATGACATCGTACAGTCTCACATCCACTTTCTCCCGCTCCGCCGTAGCCTTCGCCTGGACATCCGGTTTTACGTTAAATCCGATAATGATCGCGTTAGAAGCGGAAGCCAGCGTCACATCGGACTCGTTGATCGCGCCCACGCCTCCGTGGATGCACTTCACCACGACCTCCTCGTTGCTGAGTTTTAACAGGCTCTGTTTCACCGCTTCCACGGAACCCTGCACATCGGCCTTCACCACAAGGTTCAGTTCCTTCAGATCGCCCTCCTTGATCTGGGAGAACAGATCGTCCAGAGACATCCGCACCCTGGTATCCGCCAGCATCTGTTCCTTGTGCTGGGACAGATAAGTCTCCGCATAGCTCTTCGCCGTCTTATCATTCTCGTGGGCCAGGAACACTTCGCCGGCCACAGGCACATCAGAAAGTCCGAGGATCTCCACCGGCATAGAGGGTCCCGCCTCTTTCACGCGTTTGCCCTTGTCGTCTATCATCGCTCTCACTTTGCCGTAGCTCGCACCTGCCGACACAAAGTCGCCGATCTTCAAGGTACCCTTCTGCACCAGGATCGTCGCCACAGGTCCTCTTCCCTTATCCAACTCCGCCTCGATCACAAGGCCTCTCGCTCTTCTCTTTTTGTTCGCTTTCAGCTCCAGAATCTCCGCTGTCAGCAGGATCGTCTCCAGAAGGTCCTCGATGCCTTCCCCGCTCTTCGCCGACACCAGCACAAACTCTGTGCTTCCGCCCCAGTCTGTGGGAACCAGCTCATACTCCATCAGCTCCTGTTTTACCTTATCCACGTTGGCTGTGGGCTTATCGATCTTGTTTACCGCGACGATAATTTCCACACCTGCCGCTTTCGCGTGGTTGATCGCCTCCACGGTCTGCGGCATCACACCGTCGTCCGCCGCGATCACAAGGATAGCAATATCCGTCGCGTTGGCTCCGCGCATACGCATAGCCGTAAACGCCTCGTGTCCCGGCGTGTCCAGAAACGTAATTTTGGAATTGTTAACATTTACAGTATACGCACCGATAGCCTGTGTAATACCACCGGCTTCCTTATCCGTCACATTTGTCTTCCGGATCGCATCCAGAAGTGACGTTTTACCATGATCGACATGCCCCATGACGCAGACCACAGGCGGACGTTTCACCATCTTGGTCACATCCTCCTCATCCTCCTTCAGCAGTTCCTCGATCACATCCACCTTCACTTCCTGCTCGCACATGATCTCGTACTCGATCGCAATATTCTCCGCCTCCTCGTAGGAAACTTCCGTATTTAATGTCACGATCTGCCCGGCAAGAAACAGCTTTTTGATGATCACGGAAGGCTGCATCTTCATCTTGTCTGCGAGCTCCTTGATCGTCAGCTTCTCCGGCAGGGTGATCACTTTGATCTGCTCCTCCGCCACCATATCTTTCTTCTCCGGCTTGATAAAGCGGCCCGCTTTGTTTTTCAGCGTATTCTTCTCTTCCTCTTCGTAGATCATATCCTTTCTGGACCGTCTGTCTCTGTCCTGATTTACACGGCGTTTTTCATCCTGCGGTCTCTTTTCTGCAGGAGCTGACGGTGCATCCACCGCAAAGCCTTTGCCCTGCCCGCCTCGTTTTCCGGGAGCCTGGTTTCTGCTATCCGGTCTAGCACCGCGCCCGCTATTATTAAAAGGTCTATTCCCAGTACCACTGCCAGTCTGACCCTTCTGACCGTTCGAATACCCCGGACGACCCTGGCCTTCCGTTCTCCGGCCTTCGTTCCTTCCGCCCGCAGGCTGTCTGTTATTCTGCCTGTCCCTGCTGCCCCGGTTTTGGAAATCTCTTCTCTCCCCGCTTTTCTGCTCACCACGTCTCTCCCCGCCGTTTGTGCGAACTGCCTCGTTCGGGCGGTTCTCTCTGTTTACGGGAGCGGTATTCTCCACCGCCGCCGTCTTCACCGTCTCCTCTACCGCCGGAACAACGGGCGCTTTCGCCGCCGGTTTGTTGTGGATCTGCGCTTTATTGCGGTTGCCAAAATCATTGGTCACCGGCTGGGGCTTCACGCTGGGCTTGATCAACGGTCTGTAGGGATTCGCGGCGGACACAGGTCTTCCGCCGTTCCCCTGGGAACGCCCCTGTCCCTGGCCCTGAGGTCTGCGGTCCCGTCCGCCCCTCTCGCCGTTCCTATCCGAATTTCTGTCACCGCCTCTGTTCCCGGCCATCTTACTGTTGCCGGAATTGTTGATGATGATAATCTTCTTTTTCTTTTTCGGAGGCTCCTGCATTTTCCCGCCCTCCCCGGCAGGTTTCCTCTCCACAGCAGGTTTCTCCGCTTTCATCTTTTCGGGAGATGTTTCTTTTTCCACGGCAGGATCCTCCTTTATCTCCTTTTTCACTTCCAAAGTCTCAGCGGGCACTTTCTTCGCCGGTTTCTCCGCAAATGTCTTAAACCGGCCTCTGACCAGCGTGATGGCCTCGTCCTCGATAGAGCTCTGTGCCGCTTTCACTTCCATACCCTTCTCTTTCAGGTATGTAATGATATCCTTACTCTGTATCTCCAGCTCTTTAGCCAGTTCATGTACTTTCATTTTCGCCATATATCATTCTCCCTTCTATTCCAGTTCCGCATCAGTTCCGCATAGCCTCTTTTATCCGCTCTCTAATCGAATCTGCAAATCCCTGATCTGTGACAGCAAGATTCGCCCGCATCTGTTTTCCAATCGCATGTCCCAATTCTTCCTTGTTTCCATAAATACAAAGAGGAACATTTCGATAAGCACACATGTCCGAAAAATGTTTCCTGGTATTTGCGGAAGCATCCGATGCCAGAACAACCAGACAGGCTTTTTTGCTTTTCACTGCTTTTTCCGTAGAAAATTCACCACTTACCACTTTGCCTGCTCTCTCCGCAAGGCCTATCATGGAATATACTTTATTTGCCATTTATTTCCTCAAACTCCCTCTCCAGCCTTCCGTATACCTCCGGCGGGATCTTCATCTGAAAAGAACGCTCCAGCCCCTTTGTTTTGATCGCCCTTGACAGGCACTCTTTTGAGCAACAAAGATACGCGCCTCTGCCGTTCTTTCTTCCGGTGACATCCAGCGAGATATCCCCCTCCGCCGTTCTCAGAATCCTCAGCAGCTCTTTTTTGCTCTTCATTTCTCCGCAGCCAATGCACTGCCTCATGGGAATTTTCTTTGCCATCTCAACCTCTTTCTTTTTTTCCGCCTACTCTTCCCCGAAAATTTCCTGCATCTCTTCGGTTTCCATATCCTCCGGGACTTCCTCCTCTACAGGATCCCCATAATCTTCCTCGTATGCATCCTCCGCATACTCGCCGTCCTCATAGAGGTCCTCCTCGTATTCGTCATCACCGTACTCATCGTCGTCCAGATAGTCCTCATAGCGGAAACCCGGCGCGTCTTTCGCCTGGGTCTCTGACTTGATATCGATCTTATATCCTGTCAGCTTTGCCGCCAGCCTCGCATTCTGTCCCGCCTTGCCGATCGCGAGGGAGAGCTGGTAATCCGGCACCACCACCTTCGCCGTCTTTTCTTCCGGATCGGCGAATACCGCCACGATCTTTGCCGGCGAAAGCGCGTTCTGGATAAAGTTGCCCGGATTCTCATCCCACTCCACGATATCTATCTTCTCATTTCGCAGTTCGGCCACCACCGCGTCGACACGGGCGCCGCCCTGTCCCACGCATGCGCCCACCGGATCCACATCAAGCTCCCTGGAACGCACCGCCATCTTCGTCCTGCTGCCGGGCTCTCTGGCTATGCTCACGATCTCCACTATGCCGTCCCTGATCTCCGTCACCTCTTCCTCAAACAACTTTCTGACCAGGTTGGCATGGGTCCTGCTGACCAGGATCCGGAACCCCTTTTTCGTCTCATGGACTCCCAGCACATACACCTTTACCCTCTCGGTAAGGCGCAGATTTTCTCCCGGTACGATCTCCTTCTCCGCCAGCTGCGCGTCCGCTTTGCCCAGATTGATATTGATCGTATTGCCCACATAGCGCTGTACGATACCGGTAACGACCTGCCCCTCTTTATCTTTATACAGATTGTAGACAGAGCTTTTCTCCTCCTCACGGATCTTCTGTAAAATGACGTTCTTCGCCTTTCCCGCAGCGATTCTCCCAAACTCCGCGGAATCCACCTCGATCCGCATCACATCGCCCACCACGATGGCAGGCGTGATCGCCTGTGCCTCCTCCAGAGATATCTGCAGGCTGCTGTCCTCGATATCCTCCTCTTCCTCCACCACTTCTTTTTCGTAGTAGCAATGGAAATCCCCCGTCTCTCTGTCCATCTCCACTATAATATTCTCATTCTTGCCCAGATGTTCCCTGCAGGCCGCCTTCAGGGAATCCTCGATTGCGGTAAACAGGATATCTTTGCTGATCTCCTTCTCCTTTTCCAGCATATCCAGTGCCTTTAATAATTCGCTGTTCATTGATCTTTCCTCCTGATTTAAAAATCTAACGCCAATCTGATAAGCGCCACATCGCTTCTGGCAAATTTTATGTTTGTTCCCTCTTCCGGCTCTATCGTGATGCTCTCCGCATCAAAGTCTCTCAGTATACCGGAAAACTCTTTTTGTTTCTCAATCGGCTTATATGTTCTGATCTCCACTTCTTCCCCCATGCTGCGCGCGAGGTGCTTATCCTTCTTCAACGCCCGGCCAAGCCCCGGTGAACTGACTTCCAGAATATAGGCATCCGGAATAAAATCCTCTCTATCCACAGCTTCCGAGACCGCCCGGCTCACTTTCTCACAGTCTTCGATCGTGACGCCGCCCTTCTTATCGATATAGGCACGCAGATACCAGTCGCTCCCCTCCTTCACATACTCCACGTCGTAGATCTCCACTCCGGCATCCTCCGTGATAGGAAGCAGAATCTTCTCAAACCTCTCCTCATAATTCTCCCGTTTTGACATAACCTCTCCCTGCCTTCACACATGAAAAGAGTGGACTTGCAAGCCCACTCTTTATCCTGTTATCCTTATTAACATAACCAGTATAGCACTTTTTTTGAAAAATGCAAGGGTTTTGGCGGAATTTATTTCTGTTTTTCATGCAAAAACTGCCGCAGCACATTCATCAGCAGCTCGATATCCAACGGCTTCGCGATATGGGCGTTCATGCCGCTCTTTAACGCCGCTTCCCGGTCCTCCTCCATGGCGTTCGCCGTCATGGCGATAATGGGAAGATTCTTCACATCCCGACGGCGCATCGCCCGGATCTCCTTCGTCGCCTCATAGCCGTTCATAACCGGCATCTGCACATCCATCAGCACCGCGTCGTAATAGCCTTCCTCCGATCTCTCTATCATAGCTACCGCATCCGTTCCGTCGGGCGCCGATTCCACCACAAATCCTACTTCCTCGAGAATGACTCCGGCGATCTCCCGGTTCAACTCGTTATCTTCCACCAGAAGAACCCTTCTGCCGTTAAAATCAGCTTTCGTCCACGCCGCTCTCCCGTCCTGCGGATCCGCTTCGCCGATACGGTTCGCCGCCAGAAGCGCCGCCTTTAAGTCGGACATGAAAAGCGGTTTCGCGCAGAATGCCGTGATGCCCGCCGCCTTCGCCTCCTCCTCTATATCGGCCCAGTCGTAGGCAGTCAGGATAATGATGGGCGCGTCCTCCCCCACCACGCTGCGGATCCTTCTAGCAGTCTCGATCCCACTGGTCTCCGGCATCTGCCAGTCGATAATATAGGTGTGGTAGGGATCCCCCTCCTCGTAGGCGGATTTGGCACGGTACGCCGCCTCCCTGCCGGACGTGGTCCACTCCGCGCGCAGACCGATACTCTTCAACATCTTGCTGACGCTGTCGCAGACATTGAAGTCGTCGTCCACCACCAGGGAGCGTAGTCCGCTCAGTTCCTTAATCTGTTCGGCATTCTTTTCCACATCCTGAAGCTGCAGAGAAAGTTTCACCGTGAAAGTGCTCCCTTTCCCCACTTCGCTCTCCACCGTGATCTCCCCGCCCATCATATCGACGATATTCTTCGTGATGGCCATGCCGAGCCCAGCTCCCTGTATGCCGCTTCTCGTGGTCGTCGTCTCCCGCTCAAAGGGCTCAAAGATATGTTTCACAAACTCTTTGGACATACCGATGCCATTGTCCCTGACAACGAAAATATAGTCCCCCCACCCGTGTCTGTAGGTGGTATCCTGCGTGATGCGGAAGCTCACCGTCCCGCCTGCCGGCGTGTATTTGACAGCATTCCCCATCAGATTGATAAATATCTGGTTCAGCTTCAAGGGGTCCGCGATCACGTCCTCATTGACCACCCCGAAGGTATCGATAAACATCTCCAGCTGCTTGGATTTTACCTGCGGCTGGATAATATTTACCAGATTGTGCATCAGCTCGGGGACATTACACTCCTGATTATGGATCTGCAGCTTTCCGCTCTCAATGCGGCTCATATCCAGAATATCGTTGATCAGCCCCAGCAGATGATTGCTGGACGAAAGAATCTTCTGCAGACAGTCCCTAACCTGATCCGTTCGGTCCATATGACTTGCCGCGATCGTCGCAAAGCCGATGATGGCATTCATGGGCGTGCGGATATCGTGGCTCATGTTGGACAGGAAAGTGGTCTTTGCCTGATTGGCGTGCTGCGCCTGCATCAGGGCATCCTGCAGCGTCTGTGTCTGCTCCTGCTGCTTTTTGATCTGGTCCGTGACATTCTGGCGGACGTACAGCACCCTGGCGGGAACTTTGTCCTTCCGCTCCAGACATACCACGATCAGATTTTCCCAGTCTTCCTTCTCCTGGCGGGAGACATGACATACATGGACGAGAAAATCCTCCGTCTTCAAATTTTCCCTGAGGGTATCGATCCGGCTGAAATGGCGGAACGCCTTTTTTTCTTCCTCGCCCAAAATATCCGCCTCATGGAACTTTATCATCTCGCTGTAGACGCCTTCCATCGGAATATTGGCATTCAGCGGTCTCACCCCCGCCAGATAGGAATAGCGGTCGTTCTCCAGATCCACCACCAGATAGCGGGAGGAGAAGAGGATGTTCACCCCCCGGAGCACGTCGCTGATAAACTTATTCTCCGCCTCCAGCTCCTTGCGCCGCCTCCCCGCGCGCACCACCAGAAAAGCGATATATATCCCAAACAGAATAAGCAGGCAGATCTCCAGCATGACGCCCGCCATGTTCGCCCTTTTCACCATCCCCTGCGTAATATTCTTCGGAAACGCCTGGACGAGGACATACTCGTGGCCCGGCAGATCCACCACACAGATGTTGTCTGTCTTACATCCTTCCTCACACAGAAGAGCCACCTCACCGCCCTCCCGGAACACGGTCCGCGCCGTCCCGGCAGTCTCCTCGTCGATGACCCCCTCCTGCGTCAGGGAATCCAACAGGTCGCCCTCATAGACTTTGTCGCTCGAACTGGCGATCACACTGCCCTCCTGGGTGCAGAGAAATACATCGGCCTTCTCGCCGAAATAACTGGCGGTGAGCATGTCCCGCAGATATTCCTCCGCAAAATATAATCCCAGAAATACTCCCGCCGTTTCTCCGTCCCTGTATACGGGGGCGTAAAACACCATCATGGGTTTCCCGGTGATCCTGGATTTCTCCACGGTGACCAGCCCGCTCTCCCCCCGCATACCGTTTACAAAATACTCTCTGTCGGAACTGTCGTTGGTCTCCCCGCCGGAGGCCAGATTGATGCCCTCCGCATTGGTGAAGCGTATGGCGTCAAAGCTCGTATTCTCCTCCATCTCCTTCAGGATCTGTGTGTCGATCTCCATATCCTCCGCCCCTATGACAACCAGGTAGGCGCTGTTTTGGATGCGCTGCAGCGCATTGTTAAATTCGCTCTCGATACGCTCGGCCGTCTGCAGGGCGCAGTCCTCCGCATAGACCCTGTTCTGTTCCTGAATGCGGGCTCTGTTCTGCGTTGTGTAGATAAAAAATAACACAGGTATCGCCATCAGAAAAAATAATGCGTATATGATCGGCTGAAATGTTCTGTTTTCCTGTTTCATATGACCCGGCGCGAAATACCTGCGCCATCCCCCTCTTTGTCAGATTAATTGTTAAATAATTATTATACAACAAAACTATCCCTGATAGCAAGATTTTCACCCGGATCAAATTCATTTCACACCATTTTTTTCATAAACGAGTACGACATTTTATGCTCCTCAAACTCCCCCTCTTCCTCCGCGATCCCCTGCGCGCTCAGTCTCAGGGTCCGCTCTGCCACCAGCCAGGTATCCAGGGGGTTCACCGACAGCAGCACCAGCGCGATCTCCCTGTCCAGGAGTTGTTCCAGCATCTCCCAGATAAACCGTCTGTGCGGCATGTCCGCCCCCATAAAGGGCTGGATCAGAAACACCACCCTTGGTTTCTGCAGCATGATCCTCATGTAGACGAGCTGATATTTTCGCCGCTCGGACAATGTTTCCACCGGGCTCTCAAACACCTCGTCCCCCAGGATCGGTGCGTATTCCCGTCGGATGCTGGCCCGGATCTTCCTGCCGCTCCAGATATCCGGCATCCGTCTTGCCAGTCCCATACACAGGTTGTCCATATAACTCATCTCCGGAAAGATCATCGTGGAGGTGGGCTGCGCCGAGACCACCGCAATTTCCCTGTCCATGGATATCTTTCTCCTTCTGCCGTCCATCGTGATCCGGCTCTCCTCCCCCGTCAGAAACAGGACGCAGGACCGCAGGATCTGGTCATCCTGAGCCCGCAGCGTCAGACACTCCCCCTCATTTACGGAAAAGGCAAACCGTATTTCCCTCCTGTCAGCAAACACAGCCTCCATCCGGATCTCTCTCCCGGCCCTCGGCAGATGCCCGTTCTCCGGGTAACCCCAGACGCTCCGGTCATATCCCTCCAGACACTCCTGAAGGTACTTCCGATTCATATCCGCCTCCTGCACGATCTTCTGCAGCCGCCCGTTGCACAGAAAACCCGCCCTGTCGCACAGAGGCACTATCTCCTCAAAATGGGAGCTGATATAGAGAAAAGAGAAACCACGGTCCGTGTAATGGCGCAGAATCTCCGAGAGCTTCCGCATCTCCTTTCCACTGACAAAAATGCTGATCTCATCCAGCACGATCAGGTGGTATCCCATGACCACCGCCTTCAACAGTTCCACCACCACCCGCTCAAAGGCCGAGAGGTTCTCCACCCGGACATCCGCCGAAATATCCATGCCGATCTCGTCCATGAAAGGCTGAAGCTGTTTCTTTAAAACGGATGTCTGTAAGATGTGCTGACGGAAGTTCTGTCGAAGCACAAAGATATTGTCCGCCACCGTCATCCCGTTCACCAGACGGCTCTGGGCCTGTATCACGCTCACCCGATTGCTCTTCTTTAACGCCGACCGCCAGGAGTTGACAAGTTCTTCGCCATAATAAATATACCCGTCGTAGAGGGGGAGGTTATTCTGCAGGAGTTTCAGAATCGCCTGCTTCCCGTGGACGTTGACCGGTATCAGCCCCATGATCTCACCCGCGTAGATCTGCATATTGAAATTTTCCAGTTTTTTTATACCCTGTTCCGCGTAGGTCACGCGCTCCATGCGGAAGATCTCCTGTCTCATACCTTCTCCATCTCCCTGTCCTGCGTCGTCACAATGGGCAGCGTCACTTCTACATCTGTCCCCTTGCCGCGGATGGAGTAGACGTGCATACCGTACTGCTCCCCGAACAGCAGATGGATCCGGTTGTTCACATTGACTAACGCGATGCCGCCCTTCTTCTCCTCGTTTTCGGTCAGAGCCTTCCCTCCTCTGCCCAGCTGTCTGTTCAGCTTCGCCAGAGTCTGCTCATCCATCCCCACGCCATCGTCCGAGATCCTGATGATCAGCCGCCTTTCCGTCTGCTCAAACCGGATCGTCAGATTTCCCGTCCCGATCTTTAACTCCGTGCCGTGGATAATGCTGTTCTCGAGGATCGGCTGCAGGGTCAGCTTGGGAATCCTGCAGTTCATAATGCTCTCCCTGTTTTCCTCATCGCAGAGGACATGGAGCCGCAGCCGGTTTCCGAAGCGGTATTTCTGGATCAGGAAATAGGTTCCGCAGTTGTCCAACTCCTCCTCCACCGACACCAGATTTTCCACCTTCGTGATCGTATAGCGGAAGAACTTTGCCAGCGCCTCGGTCATATCCGCGATATTATCCATCCCTGCGATCAGCGCCTCCCCCCGGATACTCTCCAACGTATTGTAGAGGAAATGAGGGTTGATCTGGTTCTGCAGCGCCAGATACTGCGCCTGCCGTTTGTTCAGATCCATCATCTCCGGGGATTTCAGTACCTGTTCCATCCGCTCGATCTCCTCCTCCATGGTGGGCGTCAGCAGTGCCTGGTCAAAGAGGCTTTTGTCCGGCAGAATGTAACCGTCCAGTATACGCCGTATCATCATCTGTATGCGCCGGTAAGGGCGCAGAACAAACACCAAAAAGGATACCACGAAGCCAGCCGTAAACACCAAAAACAGCATCACCTGCCAAAAGGGCGCTTCCTCTCTGAAAAACAGGATGCACTGTATCAGTATCTGCAGCGCCAGAAAGCCAAACAGAACCGACGCCAGAAGAAACATCCTGTTTGATATGTATTTCCAGCGGTTATTTTCTCTCATATGTACTCCCTACCCGTAAAGTTTCCGGTACGCTGCCGGCTTCAGTCCCGTCGCTTTCTCAAAATTGTGGATAAAATGCTTCAGATCGTTGTAACCCACCCTGCGGCAGACCTCCGAGACGGAAAAGTTGCTCTCCCGAAGCAGTATCTTTGCCTGTTCCATGCGCACGCCGGTCAGATACTTCGCAAACCCTTCCCCCTCCTCCTTCTTGAACAGGGCGCTGAAATAGGTGCTGGAAAGCCCCACCGCACTGCTGACTTCCTCCTGGGTGATCGGCTCGCTAAAATGATTCTGGATATACTGTTTCGCCTGACGGACGGGACGCACCATATTCCCCTCATGCTGCTGCACCAACTCTTCGATATACTTTTTCTGCAGTTCCTCCAGCACCTGAAACAGAGCTTCCCGGGATCCGCACTGCCTGCAACTTTCCGAAAAGTGCTGCAGCTTCTCCCGGCGTTCCCTCGACTCCACCTGGCTCAAAAACAGAGCGCCGCAGGAATTTACCAGTTCCAGTATCTCATATCCCCGCACATCCCTCACCTGCGCCGCTTCCGCACGAATCTCGTCGAGTGCTTTCCGCGCCTCCTCCTCGCTCATGATCTCGATGGCGTGGGTGATACCCCTCAGGTACTTCTCCAGAAGACTCTTCTCGTGGAGGGAGGAGGTTCCCTCCGGCATATAATCCAACAGGCGCCCCGTCCCCTTGACCAGGCGCTCCTCGATGATCAGGGCCGCCTCCCGCAGGGACCTCCCGATCTCGGAAGGCTCCGTCACGATACGGCCCACCGCCATGGAAAAAAATATCTCCCCGTAGAGATTTTTCCCGCTCTCCAGCTGGTTCAGGCAGTCTTTCAGGATGCGCCGGATCTCTTCCTGCCGGTCCTTCCCGTAGTTTAAAATGCCGATGTAGCCTCCCCAGTCCTGCCCTTTGCAGAACATATCAAAACATTTTCCGGCGAGACAACTCTCGATGAGCCTTCCTGAGCGTTCTATTATAATGTGTTTCCCTTCCTCACCGGGTTCCTCCCCCGGACAGTCTATTTTCAGCCAGATCGCCTGAAAACAACCGGGCTGCACATCCAGATAGTATTCCTCCCTCAGACGCTCCAATGAAAGAGGTTCTTCCTTCTGTTCCCGGAGACGCTCCAGCAGAAGATCCCTGAGTCTTCGCACATCGTTCTTGCTCTTCCTCTCCAGCTGCTGCTTATCCTCCCGTTCCCTGATGCGACAATCGATCTTTGCTCGCAGACGTTCTAACGTCATCGTCAGTTCCGCCTTATTGATGGGCTTTAAGAGATACTCTCCCACGCCGAATTTTATCGCGCTTTTCGCGTAATCAAAATGGGCGTAGCCGCTGATTATGATGATCTCCAGCTCCGGCCGCTCTTTTTTTACTCTCTCAATCAGTTCCAGACCGCTGCATCCCGGCATCCGGATATCCGTGATCAGTATATCCGGGCACAACTGTCCCACAAGCTCTGCGGCTTCCAGGCCGTTATGGGCGATGGCAGCCACCTCCATATCAAGAGCTCTCCAGTCCACCAATGCCTCGATCAGACGGCAGATCCTCTCCTCATCATCCGCAATTATCACTTTTTGCATATCTTCCCTTCCCCGCAGTATACTCCAGAATACAATGAAGAAATAGCCGCACGCTCTTCCGCCTGCGGCTACTTCTCATTATATATTATCAGAGACTCTATGTCACTAAATGAACCATGTTACTTTGTCAGCACGGAAACTCCCGTATCTGTCACCGCACCTCCGAGGGACTCCCCTTCGAGTGCCTTCACACAGGCTTCCACACCCATGGAACCCATCACATCGGGATTCTGCGCCATCGTGCAGAGCAGATGTCCGTCGCCGATCAGGTTCATGATCGCATCGGATTTATCAAAGCCAACACCCACGATATCGGAGTTGCCGGATGCCTTGATGGCATTGCCTGTTCCTGTTGTGCTTCCCTCGTTACAGCCGAAGATACCTACTACGTTCTGAGTGATATAGTTCTCAGCGATGGTCTGGGACTTCGCCGCGTCACCTTCGCCGTACTGTGTCTCAAGGAGATTGAAGTCTGTTCCCTCAAACGCTTTCCGAAACCCTTCCTCACGGTCCACTGTGGACTGTGTCGCAGCGTTTACATTTACGATACCGATATCGCCGCTTGTCACGCCTGCCGCCTCAAGAGCCTTGATCATCTCTTCGCCAGCCGTGGTACCTGCCGCCACGTTATCGGTGGAGAAAGTCGCTTCCGCGTCCACGTTTGCGGGGGAGTCCACATACACAACCCTGATGCCTGCCGCAATCGCTTCCTGCAGTGCGGAAGAAATCGCGTCGGGGCCGTTTGCTGCCACGATGATCGCTTCATAACCGCCCGCCACCGCGTTATTCACACATTCGATCTGCTGTGCGTCATCCTTTGTGTTGGGGGACATAAATGTCACTTCCACACCCAGTTCGCCCGCCTTCGCCTGAGCGCCTTCATTTAAAGTTACCCAGTGCTGGTCGATGGAGTCCATCGTAATCAGAGCGATCTTCCATGCTTTGCTCGCCTTTACCGCATCGCCGGATGCCTCAGATGCCGCGCCGCCCAGTGCTGCCACGTCGATCACGGAAACGCCTGTATCCGTCACTTTTCCGCCCAGGTCTTCGCCGCCGATAGCCGCAACTGCCGCTTTCACGCCTTCGTAACCCATCACGTCCGGATTCTGTGCCATCGTGCAGAGCAGATAGCCGTCTGTGATCAGCCCCTGGATCGCATCGGACTTATCGAAACCTACGCCCACGATATCGGAGCTGCCGGATGCCTTGATCGCGTTGCCTGTTCCTGTTGTGGAACCCTCGTTACATCCGAAGATACCTACTACCTTCTGTGTGATGTAGTTCTCGGCGATGGTCTGGGATTTCGCCGCGTCGCCTTCGCCGTACTGTGTCTCAAGCAGGTTGAAGTCTGTTCCTTCAAACGCTTTTCTGAAACCATTTTCTCTGTCTACCGTAGACTGTGTCGCAGCGTTTACGTTGACAATACCGATGTCGCCGCTTGTGATGCCTTTTGCATCGAGGGCTTTGATCATCTCTTCACCCGCTGTGGTTCCTGCCGCCACGTTATCGGTGGAGAAAGTCGCTTCCGCATCTACGTTTGCGGGAGAGTCCACATACACAACCTTGATGCCTGCCGCAATCGCTTCCTTCAATGCGGAAGAGATCGCGTCAGGACCGTTTGCCGCTACGATGATAGCCGCATAGCCGCCTGCCACCGCGTTGTTCACACATTCGATCTGCTGTGCGTCGTCCTTTGTGTTAGGTGACATAAATGTCACTTCCACGCCCAGCTCGCCTGCCGCCTTCTGTGCGCCTTCGTTCAGGCTGATCCAGTGCTGGTCGATGGAGTCCATCGTGATCAGTGCGATCTTTGCTCCATCCGCAGAAGCAGCTGCCTCTGTTGACTCGCCTTCCGCTGCCGCCGGTGCATCCGCACTCTGACTGCCGCAGCCCGTAAGCGCCGCTGCCAGCATAGTCGCGCCGCAGAGTAAACTTAACAGTTTCTTTTTCATGTTCTTATTCCTCCTGTTTTTTATATCCTAAACGCACAGGCTTTTCGCCCCTGCGGTTAGTTTCCTTTTTTCTTCTTGAACTGTCCGCCCCTTACGACGACGTCCAGAAGTACCGCCGCCACCACGATCACGCCGATGACTACCCGCTGGATGCCGACCTGGGCGCCGATCATGTTCAGCCCGTTCTCCAGTGTCTGCCATACCGCCGCACCCGCGAAGGTTCCGAGCAGAAGCCCTGTACCGCCGAGGGGGGATACGCCGCCGATTACGCCCGCCGCAACGCCGTACATCTCGTACATATTGCCGGCTTCCATGTTGCCCATGCCCGCCTGTGCGCAGAGGATCAGTCCCACCACACAGGAACAGACCGCGCTGACCAGATAAGCCTTTGTCGTAGTTGCCACCACGTTCACACCGGAGAGCTTCGCCGCTTCGATGTTGGAGCCGATGGCGTATATATGTCTTCCCGTTCTTGTCTTGGAGAGCAGGAAGAAGAAAATGATGAAGAAGATCAGTGCGATCCAGAATGTGTTGTAGACGCCCAGTGTCGTCCCATAGTAGAAAATATTCTGGAAGCTGTCCCCCGCCTCCTTGCCGATACCGGTGGCGATGGCGTCCGTGTTGCGGTTGCTGTTTACCATGTACGCCACGCCCCTTGTGATAAACATGGTGCCCAGGGTCGCGATGAAGGGAGGCAGTTTGAATTTGCCCACCAGAAATCCGTTGACCACGCCGCATACCAGACAGCAGGCGAGGGCTACCACAATCGCCAGGATCGGATTCACGCCCCTGCTCATCAGAGTCGCCGCCACCATGGCGCTCATGCCTACCATGGAGCCGATGGACAGATCGATGTTGCCGGTGATCAGTATGTAACTCTGCGCGATACCGATCAAAAGATATTTTGACATGGAGCGCAGCAGGTTCATGATATTCTGTCCGGAGAAGACCGCCGGATTGATCAGCCCGAACGCCACATAGATCACGATCAGTCCGATAAACGCCGTGATCGCGGCGCCCATGCCCCGGATCGCCATAATTTTTCTAAGAGAACTTTGCTTTTCATTACTCATGCTCTTCGTTTCCTCCCTCACTCTTTCCTATCTTTTTATCTTCAAAGGTGGTAGCTAACGTCAGAATCTCATTCTGCGTCGTCTCTCTCGCCATCACTTCGCCTGTGATGCGTCCGTCGCACATGACGATGATGCGGTCCGCGATACCCATCACCTCGGGCATTTCCGAGGAGACAAAGACAACCGCGATGCCCTGCTTTTTCAGATCGTTCATCAGGTGGTAGATCTCCACCTTCGCCCCCACATCGATGCCCCTTGTGGGCTCATCGAAGATCACCACTCTCGAATCCCTTGCCAGCCATTTCCCGACCACGACCTTCTGCTGATTGCCGCCGGAGAGATTGCCCGAATCGATCTCCACATTGGGCGTCTTGATCCTCAAGTCCTCCACAGCCTTTTCGCAGAGCTTCTCCTCCGTTTTGCTGCTCACCACGCCCAGCTTGTTGCAGACGATATCCAGATTCGGCAGCGCCAGATTGTGGCGGATGGAAAGCTTTGTGCAGAGCCCGTCCTTCTTCCGGTCCTCCGGCGCCAGCACCACGCCGCTCTTTATGGCGTCCATGGGGCAGGTGATCTTCACTTCCCTGCCGTCCACATAGATCTCGCCGCTCTCCTTCGGATCCACGCCGAAGATCGCCCTTGTGGTCTCCGTGCGCCCCGCGCCCATCAGCCCGGCAAAGCCCACGATCTCACCCTCGTAGGCGGAGAAATTGATATCTCTCACCATCCGCCCGGCATTTAAATTTCTCACCTCAAAGATCTTCTTTCCCTTTTCGCACTCCACTCTGGGGAACTTCTCCTTGATCTCACGCCCCACCATGTGGGCGATGATCTGATCCATCGTGGTATCCTTAAAGTTCATCGTCGTGATATACTGACCGTCCCGCATGATTGTCACACGATCCACGATATGCTGCAGTTCCTCTAAACGATGGGATATGTAAACGATGCCTTTTCCCTCACTCTTAAGCTTCCTGATGATGCGGAACAGATCCTCGATCTCCCGCGCCGTCAGGGAGGAGGTCGGTTCGTCCATGATCAGGATCTTCGCATGGATGGAAAGGGCTTTCGCGATCTCTACCATCTGCTGTTTGGAGACCGGCAGCTCGCCCACGATCTGATTCGGACTGATATCGATCTTCAAATCATCCAGTATTTCCTTCGCTTCCTTTTCCATGGAGCTGTTGTCGAGTGCTACTTTCCCGCGCTTTTCTCTGCCGAGGAACATGTTCTCCGTGACAGTCAGGTGTTTACACATGTTCAGCTCCTGATGGATGATCGCAACGCCCGCTTCCTGCGCCTGCTTCGGCGTCAGATCGCCGTACTCTTTTCCGAAGATCTCAAGGGAACCTTCATCTCTCGTGTAGACGCCGCTCAGCACCTTCATGAGCGTTGACTTGCCCGCGCCGTTCTCCCCGAGGAGCGCAAGGACTTCGCCGGAGCGCAGTTCAAAATCCACGCCGTCGAGCGCCTTCACGCCGGGGAAAGACTTGCAGATATTCTTCATTGAGACAATTATCTCACCCATTCCTTCATCCTTCCTTTTGTATATTTTGCTTTATATTTACATAATGGCAAAGTCTTTTTTGTCAAAAAAGGGTGGAAGTTTTTGGATTTGATGGGGTTTTTTATGCAGTTTGTGAAAACGATCAACAGAAGTGTGGTCTCTGTGAAATGGAGATGAAAGAATCTTAGTCTATGACTGGAATAGAGAAATAGATGTTATCCTGCAGGGCAACGAGAACTCCAGCCTCGTTGCCCTGTATGTTATCCCGTTTTTCAATCGTCAAACGCAATGCTGTCGATCATGTCCTGGAACAGACGAACCACCGACTCTTCCACGTACTCCTCATAGATAATAAAATTGAAGACCACGCACTCCTCGCCGCGTTCAACCGACAGGTAGCGCTGATAGTAGAAATCACCATCGTCGGTCTGCACCATGGAAGCTCCGTCCACCGCCGGATTGCCCTGGATCGATATCTCCTCCACGACATAGCCCTGCTCTTCCATGTTTCCTTTCAGCCTCTGCTGGGTATCGCCCCCCTCGGCATCGTAGAGCGTGATATAGAGCGCCGCCATATCCCACGCGTTTGCCCCGTCATAGCCGGAATATACCTCCAGACTGCTGCCGTCCTCGCTGAGAGCGATATTCCACACATACGGGCAGGAGAATGTCATGCCCAGCTCCTCCACATAGCGCTCCGTCATCACCGGCACCGGGATGGCCGGATCCTGTTTCATCGCCGCGTCCAATTCTTCCTGCGTGATAACGATAGACGCCTCGTCACCCGTGTCCGCCAGGATCTTTTCCGCCACGACTCTTGTGGCAGGCGCCAGCACCGAAAAATGGTCGGCGTCCTCCACCACATAGCAGTGCAGATTCTCGTTCTCAGAGACCTCCTCCATCCGCTCCAGATTCTCCGAATTGCCATCCCTTCCCTCGATCAAAAATGTGGGACTTTTGATATCATCCAGCCAGTAGATCGGGGAACGCATGATGTACTCATCCTGATTACTCTTATCAAAAGTAAACTGACTGTTGTTATGATGCCCAATAATGTTGAGCTAAACATTATTGGGCTAATGTAAAGTGAAAAATAATGTAAAGTCACCTCTTTCAAATGCCAGA
>CANRWP010000032.1 GCA_947643595.1 uncultured bacterium
TTTTTTACCGTACAGTCTCTTGAGACTCAAGCGGCGTACTCGCTTCTTTTTTTATATCCAAAACATCATATAAATACAAGCCCTTTAATGTTTTTCTAACAACTAAAGTTGCCCTGTATTTATTATAACGCTCTGTCTTTTCTCCGCTTCCTTTTACAGGTATTGAAAAATACGTATCATAGCGATACCATCCCTCTGACGCATTGTATTTATGCTTAGCGTTTTTATTTTCAATCCAGCGCCTGTTTACTGCATTTATAATCATAGCAACAATAATTTGTGCACTGTTTGCTTTTACCTTTGCTAAAGCTCCTCTAAGACTCTTTGTATATCTTGATTCAGAAAACTCATTCGGAAAATCACCTGCAATGTTAATCTGATCCTGATATCTCTGAACGACAAAAGTTTGCCCTATATACCGCTTTAAATATTGCTCAACATCATTCCAGGAAATATTTTGTTTATTCGTGAAAATTATTTTCTCTATATGTGATATTTCAAATATCATTCTTTCGTTCCTTTTACCATTAATTATCCTCACTGATTTTGGCTATTTTCTTTCGCCTGCAATGCCATATAATTCCCTACAGCATCCCTTTCAGTACCTCTATCTCTTCCGTAATCTGCACATTCAATTCCACAATCTCCTTCATGATCTCCTCCGTCGGCGGATACTCCACCGGCACATATTCCATTTCTTTATATTTATTGATCGATAAATCATATCCCTGATCCACGATATCCTGTTTTGGAACCATAAAAGATTTTTCTGTGCGTTTCCGGTCTGTTTCCATATCCCGATGGCGGAATCTTTCGATGATATCAGAGATATCGTTTTCATTCACCTTGTTTCTCTTATCATCCAGGCTGTACCCATCCGCCTGCATGTCATAAAACCACACATTATCCGTCCCGCCGTGCTCTGTTTTGGTAAAAATCAAAATCCCTGTTGACACACCCGCATAGGGTTTAAATACGCCCGGCGGCATGGATATCACCGCTTCCAGCCTTTGGTTCTCCACCAGTTCTTTTCGTACCGCCTTATGTGCGGCAGATGAGCCGAACAAAACGCCATCAGGAACAATACAGGCACACCTTCCGCCTGTTCTAAGCATTTGAACAAACAATTCTATAAACAATAATTCCGTCTTTTTCGTCTTACATTTTTTCAAAATATCGGCAGATACAATATCATAATCGAGACTTCCCTTAAACGGCGGATTTGCCAGGATCAGCGAATATTTATTTCTGTCCGTATTCTGATCGGAGAGACTGTCACGATATTCGATAAACGGATTGTTGATCCCATGCGTCATCATATTCATAGCTCCGATGCGAAGCATGGTGCGGTCCATATCAAACCCATGAAACATGTGATTCATATAATGATCTTTTTTTTCCTTATTGTAAAAAATCTCATCTTTTTTATTTTCCTTCAGGTATTCACCTGCTGCCACCAGAAATCCGGATGTGCCGCAGGCCGGATCACAGATCACATCATCCGCCGCCGGCTCCATCAATTCTACCATCATTCTGATAATGTGTCTGGGCGTCCTGAACTGCCCGTTCACACCGGAATTGGCCAGTTTGGACAACAGATACTCATATACATCTCCCCGCACATCCATATCCTTTAATTCCGCCATCCAATCATACAGATCATCCATAGCATCTACGATCTTGGAAAGTATCAAGGGCGTCGGAACCTTGAAAATCGCATCACCCATATATTTGGAATAGGCGCTGTCCTTATCTCCGTGCAGGTTTTTGATAAAAGGAAAGACCATTTCCTGGACGACAGCGTACATCTTCTGAGCGGGAAAATCGTGAAATACCGACCATTTCAACTGTACCCCGTCGATAATTCTGTCGCCAAGCTTAACTTCCGTTGTAAAAATACTCTGAAATGGCAGCCCTAACATCGCACTCTCTTTCGCATGAATGTTATCCGTATCATCCAGATCATGTATGAACATCAAATACGTCATCTGCTCTATGACATCCAGCGGATTCGTGAGACCGCCCGTCCAGAAAATTTCCCACAAACTGTCTATTTTATTTTTCAGTTCCCCTGTGATCATTGCTGCCCATCCTCTCTGTTCCACTCATATTTTGTATATCTGCCATCCCCAATCTTCCTGATCTTCCTTTTTTTTACCAGCTCCGCGAGAGTCCGCTGGATCGTCGTCTGGCTCACTCCGGAAGCCTTTTCCATAAGCTCTGCCTTTGTAATCGTTCCGACAGTATTTCTTACTTCTTCCTCCACCCTGTCCGGTTTTGTTATTTTCTTTTCTTCCAGCCTCCTTGTTCTGTCAGAAAATTCTCTGTAAGCCGCCGCAATCCCCCTCAGCAGACAGTCCACAAATGGTTCATAATTATTTTCTTCCTCCCGCCACCCCTTAAAACTTTCCTGCAATGCCCTATAATAAGTATCTGTCCCCTCCTCAATCCGTCTCTCCACACTGATATATTTGCCGACATTATAATCCGACTGATACAACAAAAGCTGCATCAACAACCGACTCATCCGTCCATTCCCACACTGAAACGGACAAATACACAAAAAATCCACCATAAACATCGGAATTAACAACAGCGTATCGACTTCCGCATGTTCTACTGCATCCCGATACGCTTTACAAAGTCTGTCCACAGACTCAGAGGTCTCATCGTCAACATTTTTAAACACTCCTCCATTCTTTGTATTTTCATATTTATATAACTCTCTGTGAAATTGTAATATAAATGTACTTCTGACCGGAATATGTTCACTATTTTCATGAATCATATTCAGCACATCGCGATATCCGGCAATCTCACACTCCATCCCGTTTTTTGGTATTGTTTTATTCAGCACGATCTTTTTCAGTCTCTCATCAGATGTTTGAATACCTGCCATTCTATTGGAACTTTCCGCGCTTTGCATCTTTGCCACTTCAACAAAATTTTCCAGTGCATCTGCATGTCTGTCAACAATGATCCTCTGTTCTCCCCTGTATTCATGAATTACCATAAGATTTCTTATCACCCGCGGAGTCAGCAATGCTTTCCATTTATCCTGATAGTCATAATTTCTCATCTCTCTGTCCCGGCCGTTCTACAACTTAGTCATTTTTAAAAATATGACTTAATTAAATGATATCTTGCCATATCCTCTCTGTCAATCATAATTTGTCCAAATGAACATAGCAAACCCTTTGTACCATCATATCGAAAAGAAACGTTTCCCTTTGTATATAAAAAGGCCCCTCACATCCACTGCAAGGAACCCTCTTTACTATATTCAGTTATAAATCCAATCTTACACTGTCATCCGATCCTTTTCAGTGCGTCACAAAGAACATCACCGCGAACAGCACGCCTATCACCCATGTGCCCGCCTTGATCTCCTTCGCTTTACCGGAAAACAGGCAGATAAAGATATGCGCGATCACGCCGAACGCGATACCGTAGGAGATATTGTAGGTCATCGGCATCATCGCCACAGTCAAAAAGGCCGGAACAGCCGTGTCCGCGTTCAGCCAGTCGATATTTCTGACACAGTTCATCATCAGAACGCCTACATAAATCAACGCCGCAGCCGTCGCACAGCCCGGGATCAGCGCAGCGACAGGGCTCAAAAACATCGCGATGAAGAACAGCGCACCTGTCACAATGGAGGAGAAACCGGTTCTGCCGCCCTCCGCCACACCCGCTGAGGATTCCACGAAGGTTGTGACGGTGGAAGTACCGCAGACCGCGCCGCAGGTGGTCGCGATAGCATCCGCCAACATGGCCTTGTCCATATTCGGCACCCTGCCGTCCTTCGTCAGAAGGTCCCCTCGCGCGCAGGCGCCGTACAACGTTCCCAGCGTATCAAACATGTCCACCAGACAGAACGCAAGCGCTGTCGTGATGATCAACACCACCAGCTCTGTTGTCGTATGTCCCGCCAGATACGCGGAGAAATCAAACCCATCCGTAAACACCTTTCCGAACGCCTGGGAACCGAAATCCGCAAACGCCGTGAGCGGATTGAAGCTCAGGGATGCCGCAAACCCATCGTAGAAACCGGCGACCGTAAAGCCCAGGATATAATAAGCCACTGCGCCGCCCACAATACCGAGAAGCACAGAACCCTTCACGCCTCTCTTAGACATGACCGCTATCGCGATCACACTGCCGATCGTCACAAGGATCGGCATAACGGAAGCCCAGGTCGCCGTCCCTGAGAATACATTCAGGGAGACCAGCGTCACACAGGTGGACTCGTTGTTCACAACGATACCTGCATTCTGCAGACCGATAAACGCGATAAACAGGCCGATACCTGCCGGGATCGCCACCCTTACATGATCCGGGATCGCCTCAAAAATCTTCTCCCTGAGGCCTGTCACGGTCAGGATAATAAAGATAATACCGTCCACCAGCACTAACACCAGCGCGTTGGCGTAGGTCAGACCAAAACCGAAACATACGGTGTACACAAAAAATGCGTTCAGCCCCATACCGGAAGCCTGCGCAAGCGGCAGATTGGCAAGTACGCCGATCAGGATCGTGCCGATCACAGCGGAGATCGCCGTCGCGATATAGATCGCGTTGTAGGACACAGTGCCCAGATCGGCAAACATACCGGCATTTACCATCAGGATATACGCCATTGCCATAAATGTTGTCAGCCCCGCAAGCACCTCGGTTCTGACGGTGGAACCCTTTTCTTTCACTTTGAAGAAATTCTCCATACTCTCTTCTTCTCCTCCTTCTGTTCTGCCATGTCTCCAGGACATGGCACGCTTCGCTGCGGTATAATTTTCTTATTATACCGTGTGAGGAATCAGCCTGTTCGAACTGTATCGGGGAAAAGAAATCTCTCTTTTGTACTTTATCTTTTCTTCCGGTAGTCAGATATTTACGGTATCTGGTAGAAACTCCGGAACCCTATTATCCGGATTATATCGAAAAGCTGTCTCCTGAGTTTATAAAAATTTTATAAATAATACGTTCTAAGTATATCATGGGCAAAAAACGTCTACAATCGTCATATTTTACAAAGTTCCCATAAAAATTCGCCTTTTCCTGTATCACGCAATGGTGCATCAGATAATGATACAGATCATCTTCCCATTGCTCTCATTGACGATCCTCTGCATTGTATCCTGCAGTTTCAGCTGGCACTCATCTCCCATCATGCCGATCTTTCCGTGGATACCGTCCTGGACAAGCTGTTCGATCGTCTTCCCAAAAATATTCGTATCCCATATCCCGTTTTCTGCCTGCCCCTCCGCTTTGATGAACTCAATCAGGTCCTTCGCCTGCTCCTCCGTTCCCACGATCGGAGCGATCTCCGTCTCGATGTTCGCGCGAATCATATGGATGGACGGGCTCTCCGCCTTAATCTTCACACCGTATTTGTTGCCGTGCCGTATGATCTCCGGTTCCTCCAGAGATATCTCCCCCTTCTCCGGTGCGACGACGCCATACCCTTTTCTTCTGACCAGATTTAACGCTTCCTCCACCTTTATGTACTCCCGCTTCATCACCGCAAATTCTTTCAAAATCTGCATCAGCTGGTACTCATTTTCCACCCTCTGTCCCATCATCTCGCTGAGCAGCTCATAGTAGTAGCTCTCCTCCACCTCCAGCATGATACGGATCGTGCCGTCCGCCAGCGAAATCTGCTCCAGCTTCACGTTATTGATATAGGGACAATCCAGTGTCAGTTCCTGTTTCATAAACTGATGCATCGTGCTGACGGATTTCATCAGCTCTCTCACCGTCTCGATCAACGCCTGCTTCATCTCATGCTCACAGGGCAGCATCTCCACCCATTTCGGCATGTAAAACTCGATCTGGGACACCGGAAATTCGTAGAGAGCCTCCTGCAGAATCTCCTGCACATCCCCCTGCTTCATCTGCTCACAGTTCACCGGCAGCACTGCCACATGATACTTCTCCTCCATCTCCTTTGCCGTCTGCTTTGTCTCCTCGCTGTAAGGTTTTGCCGAGTTTAAAATAATCAGAAAGGGCTTGCCCATTTGTTTCAGTTCCTGTACGGTCCGCTCCTCCGCCTCCCTGTAATCATTTCTTACAAACTCGCCGAAACTGCCGTCGGAAAACACGGCGATCCCTATTGTGGAGTGATCCTTGATCACCTTCTCCGTGCCGATCTCCGCCGCCTGTGTGAAGGGTATCTCCTCCTCAAACCAGGGCGTCTTCACCATTCGCTCCACATCTTCCTCCAGCGCTCCCGCCGCCCCGGGAATCATAAAGCCGACACAGTCCACCAGCCTCACCTTCATGTTGATTCCGTCCTGCAGACTGATCTCCGCCGCTTCCTGCGGAATAAATTTGGGTTCTGTCGTGGTGATCGTCTTCCCGGTTCCGCTCTGGGGCATCTCGTCTAACGCCCGCAGCTTTTCATGTTCGTTTTCCATATAGGGCAGCACGAGGAGATCCATAAACCGTTTGATAAACGTGGATTTTCCTGTTCTGACAGGCCCCACCACCCCCAGATAGATCTCTCCGTCCGTCCGAAATCTGATATCTCTGTATAAATTAAATTCCTTTTCTCTCCCTGCGGTTTCCCCCGCGCCGCCGGCGGTATTCAAATGTTCCATAAAAATCCCCTCCATTAAACTGCTGTTTACTCCATTATCTTGTAACAGTTTATGAAGGGGGGAATGCCTGTATGACTTTAAAATATTCAAATTTCAAATGTTGCGCCCTCTTTATCCAACATCACTATGTTTTTCACATCGGGCCTCGCGTTTCGATATCTGCGGATGATCTCCGGCTTTTTCCAGAAATGCATCGGAAAAACTGCCTCCGACTTCGCCGTCTTCAAAAATATATCCATTCCGCCGAATGCGAACTGCTCCTGCCTCGGATCGAGAGGCACAAAAGCCGCGTCAAAATGCCGCCCTTTTATCCGCTCCATCTCCCGCCTGAAATTCGCTTCCATGTTGTTGTTGTGCGCCTTCGTCTCCTCCTCCCATTTCCAGAGGTTCAAGTCGCCGGCATGATAAAAACTATACTTTTCAGTGTTTTCTGTCACCGTCACAACAAAGGCGACTCCCACATCCGTGGACCGCAACGTCTCTATCGTGATACCGCTATCTTCCGTGCGATATGTCTCATGAGCTTTTACGAAAAGCAGTTCCTGCCCGCCCGCCAGCTCCTCCGTCTGTTTTCTGCGGATATCTTTCGACAGTACATACGTGATGCGGCTCTCATACTGCAGGGCAAAAATCTCTTTATTATAGTGATCCTGATGACTGTGACTGACAAACACCGTCAGCTTTTTTTCCGATGAAAACACCGGCAGCTTCCCGGTGTAATAGTCGAAGAGCAGGTAATGCTCCTTCGTCTCCGCCAGAAAGCCGCTGTGTCCCAGATAGGTTATTCTCATTCTTTTGTCAGAGAGCCTTTTTTCGCTCTCGTCTTGCTGTAGGCAAACAGTAAGAGCGTACCGATCACACCCGCGGAGATCGCGTTGAGGATCGTCGCTGCCACACCCTGCGTAAACACCAGGTTGACAGGCTCGGCATAGATCACGATATCTAACACCGGCGCCACGATGATCCAGGCCACTGCGTTGGAAATGATCTGGTATGCGTTGAACATCAGAATATCTTTCACGCCGAAGATGCCTTCCTCCACTTTCAGTCTCGGGTACACAAGACCTGCCCCGAAACATGCAACGCCGCTGGCAACCACCCAGCTCCACCATGCGGAACCGTACTGCACGGAATCAGACAGAGCGTGACCGATAAAAGCGATGAGCCCCCCCGCTATCGGTCCGAACAGCGCGCCGAAGAACGCACCGATACCATAGGCAGTCTGAATCTCCGTCTCAGGAACTCCTGTGGGCACCTTTACATACATGAACAGCAGTGTGAACAGCGCCGCACCCAGGCCTGTCGCCACGATCGTCTTTGTCTTAAACTCAAACATTTTCTTTTGCATCTTACATCTCCTCCTTTGTCTGCGGAATACCGCCGCAGCGGTTTTTGTCCATGGAGTCGCGGGATATACACGCTTTCCCCGACTTCGGTATCATTCTTTTGCAGAATATACTGCCACAAAAAGAGTACATAATATTGATGACTTTGTCAAGTTCCGATATAATTTCATTGTCAAAACAATGTTATCATGCTATAGTGAGTACGCACAGATGATCTCTATTCTTCTTGATCTGTGCACCGACAATATAAAAACGAAAGGAAAAAAGTACAATGAAACACTACAAAAAAATATCTGCGCTCCTCCTGGCTGCAGTGCTCGCATTTGCCATGATCGGCTGCGGCAGTTCAGCCGCTCCCGAGGATACGGCTGCCGAACAATTTGGAGCGGAAACGGAAGAAACCGGAACGGAGGAGGATGAAGAGTCTCCGGAAGCTGCAGAACCCGAGACGACGACGGACGACGAGCCTGCAGAAGCTGCAGAACCTGAGGCGGCAGACAATGAGCCCGCAGAAACCACGGAGCCCGAAACTGCGGACGACGAGCCCGCAGAAGCACCTGCAAAAGAAACCGAATACAAAAACGGCACCACAACGGTTCTGGCAGATGACGGATATTATTACTATGAGTTCAAATTTGTGGACGGCGAACTTGTCTTCGGGGACCTGGAGAGCGAGGAAGGCAAGGGCGGCTGGGGCGAAGGTACCGGTTACGATATCGAAAAGTGTCCGTTTTACGGCATGACAGTCGAAGAAATCAAAGAGAAACTGGAAAACGATAATTATTCCGTCACTATCCAGAGCGCGGAGTAAAATGGGCAGGGACGGAATGGCAGATCCTGCTATTCCGCCTCTGATACAATTTCAGCTCAGCAATCATTAAACAATCAATGCACAAACTCCACCGTCCACTCCGGTCCGTAACTCAGTCCGTACTGCTCACAGAAGCTCCCCTGGGAGACTGCCAGCGCAACTTTCATCAGCTCGTTGTTGTAGACCATCGGCGCGCCTTTCTCGGCGTAGCCGAAACTCTTGTGGAACAGCACTTTCTGATCAAAAACAGCCTTCCCGTCATGCCGAACCGTCACCTGCACATCCTGTCCGTAGGAAAACCCTGCCTCCTCAAAGGCTTTGAGCGGAATGTTTGTCCACAGGTTTCCGAAATTCGGATCGTTGATCTCAAAGATCCCCTGCACTTTTCCCTCTTCGATAACAGGTTCTAAGATCTCATGCTCCACGATCTCCTCCACCGGATACTCGGGGCCTACCCCCTCGAAATCGATGATACCGCTGGCAAGGCGCGCCGCCGTGTAGCCGAACAGATCCCGTCCGTGGAAAATCGCAACTCCCTCCGTTCCCTTTCCGCGCAGACGGTTGACGCTCTCGTCGATCTCCCGCACCGCCTCGATGCCGATAAATCGCTTCACATGGGTCAGGGAGCCGTTGTCCGGCGTCACAATATAGTAGCCGTCCACGGTCTTCGCCACACAGGCGCGACGCTTCGTGCCGACCCCGGGATCCACCACCGAGACGTAGATCGTACCCTCGGGCCAAAACTGTAAACTCTGGTACAGGCGGTAACTGGCGCTCCACGTATCATACTGAGGAAGCTCATGGGTCCCGTCCATGATCTCCAGCTCCCTGTCCACGGTCTTCACCACCCCGTACATGGAGCTCACCGCTCCCTCCTTGTAAGTAAAATCGGTCTGAAATACTAAAATTGGTTTCATATTTTTCTCCTTGTATATTTTTTATATTTTATATTCAAACAAACGGATTCCAGAACCTCGATCCGTTCACAAAAAACGATAAACTCAGGGATCCCGCCAGAATAAACGCCCCGAACACCAGCGCCCCCCAGTCTCCTCTCCTCAGAGGCTTCGCCACGTACCAGGTCCTCTTCTTATGTTTTCCAAATCCCCGCAGATCCATCGCGTTGCTGATCAGTTCGATCCGGTCCAGCGTGGAGAATATCAATGGGATACAGATATTCATCGTATTCTTCACCCGAACGCCCAGCTTCTCTTTCTTGGACAGATCCAGTCCCCTGCTCTGCTGCGCCACGGCGATATCCTGGTAACTGCGGATCATATCCGGAAAATAACGCAGCGTCAGCGACAGCGCGTAAGCCGCCTTATAGCTCACCCCGATCCTGCTCAGGGAAGCCGCAAACTCGCTGGGGTTGGTCGTCAGGAGAAAGATCATCCCCAGAGGCACCACGGAGGCGTACTTCGTCGTCTTTGTGATCTGGTATAAGAGCTGCTCTTTTGTCACCACATAGAAGTCCGTGATCCGGAACAGTTCATGCCTCGTCCCGTAGATCTCCGTGCCGTAAGTCGGACTGAACAGAAACGTCAAAAGAAAGTTCATCAGCAGGAAGATGATGACATAGATCAGCATGATCTTGATCTGCTTAAACTGAAGCCCCGAAGCCTTAAAGATAATTCCCGACACGATCATGACAAACAGGATATACCGGATATCGTAGGAGAACATCACCGAGAACGTCATAAAAATAAAACAGAACAGTTTTGTCAGTCCCGACAGGTTAAAGATAAAATTGTCTCTGTCTACGTAGTCAAAAAGTTTTGCCTTCATGCCCGCATGTTCCTCCTCTCATAGTCGATAAACTTCTGCACAAACCCTTCCGCGTCCTCTATCCCCGTCAGCTTCGCCAGCTCGTAGAGAGATGTCACTTTCAGGTTCGCGGCCCCCGCGATCTCCTCGTTCGTCAATATCTCCACCGCACTGGCATCCCCGATCTTCTTCCCATCCGAAATTACGATCGCATGGGATGTGTACTCCAACATCAGGTGCATGTCGTGGGTGATCATCAGGATCGTCACCCCGGATTCATTCAGACTCTTCAAAAATTCCATGATCTCCGTGTAGTGGTGGTAGTCCTGCCCCGCCGTGGGCTCGTCCAGTATCAGTATCTTCGGATCCATCACCAGCATGGACGCGATCGTCACCCTCTTCTTCTGGCCGTAGCTCAGCGCGGATATGGGCCACTTTTTAAACGGTGAGAGACCGCAGATCTTTAACGCCTTCTCCACCCGCTCCGCGATCACGTCCTCCGGCACATCGTTCAGGCGAAGCCCCAGCGCCGCCTCATCGAAGATCATCGGCTTACAGATCATCTGGTTCGGATTCTGCATCACGTAGCTGATGATCTTCGACCGCTCCTTGATCGTCTGCCCCTTCATATCCTCGCCGTCGTAGAGAAGCCTGCCGCTGTCCTCGCCTACAAACCCGCAGATCACCTTCGCCAACGTGCTCTTTCCCGCGCCGTTGGTGCCTACGATGCTCACCATCTCCCCCTCGCGTATCTCGAAATTGATATCCTGCAATATCTTTCGCTTCTTCGTATACTGAAAGTCGAGATGCTCCGCCTCGAGGATCACCGGCCTCTCTTTCTCTTTCGGTTTCTCCTGCAGCTGCCTGTCCCACTTTAACACCGCATCCTGCACCGCCGGAATATCCAACGTCGTGAGCCTGCCCGCACGATGAGCCTCCTTCACCTCCACGCCCGCATACTTTAACGCCGTCACATAAAGCGGCTCTCTGATACCGTATTTTCCAAGAATATCCGCCGCCATCATCTGATCCGGCGTCATATCCGCCACAACGCGCCCATCGTTCACCAGCACAATCCTGTCCACATCCCGGTACAGCACATCCTCCAGACGATGCTCGATGATGACCACCGTCTTGCGATACTCCCGCCAGACCTTGTCGATCAGATCGATCGCCGTCTTCCCCGTCGCCGGATCCAGGTTGGCCAGGGGTTCATCGAACAGCAGGATGTCCACATCATCCACCAGAACCCCCGCGAAAGCGACTCTCTGCTTCTGCCCGCCGGAGAGCTCAAAGGGCGAGGACTTTAAAAGCTGTCCCATGTCCACCATGTCCGCAACTTTCTGCACCGTCTCCTTCATCTCATCCTGTTTCACCAGATCGTTCTCCAACGCGAAGGCGATGTCCTCCCCTACCGTCAGGCCGATAAACTGCCCATCCGCATCCTGCAGCACCGTCCCCACCCGCTTGGAGAGCTCAAAGATATTCATCTCCTGCGTCTCCTTCCCGCAGATCTTCAGGGAACCCTCCACCTTTCCGTGGTAGGAAAAGGGTATCAGCCCGTTCAGGCAGTGTCCCATCGTGCTCTTCCCGCTGCCGCTTGGTCCCACGATCAACACCTTTTCCCCCTCATAGATCTTCAGGTCGATGTCGTGCAGTGTGGGCTCGGCCTGACTGAAATACTGGAATGAAAACTTTTCAAACTCAATGACCGCATTCTTTCTGCCGCTTTCCTCCATCGTTTCTCCCCCCTCTTTTTCTTTCTGCATTGCGAAAGCACCGACTCTTCACCGGTGCTTTCCCTTTTCTATTACCTCATTTACTTCACAACTCTCACACGGAATACACCCCTGATCGCGCGCAGTTTCTCCACGATATCCTCCCCCGGCTTCGTCTCCACATCCAGCATTGTGTAGGCTACTTCCCCACGGGATTTATTGGTCATATCAGAGATATTGATGCCCGCCTCACCCAGAACTGACGTAAATTTCGTGATCATGTTGGCGATATTCTTATGAAACACCGCAATGCGCCCCGCCTTCGTGCAGATACCCATATCACAGTTCGGATAGTTGACAGAATTGACGATATTGCCGTTCTCCAGGTAATTCCGCAGCTCTTTCACGGCCATTTTCGCGCAGTTATCCTCGGACTCCTCCGTGGAAGCTCCCAGGTGCGGAATGACGATACATCCCTCCTGCCCCGCCGTGATCGTATTCGGGAAATCCGTCACATACTTTCTGATCCTGCCGGAGTGGATGCCCTTCAGCACCGCTTTCTCATCCATCAGCACATCCCTGGCAAAGTTTAAGAGAATCACGCCCCGCTTCATCTTGGAGACCGCCTCCTCGTTCACCATACCTTTCGTGGCATCCATCAGCGGCACATGGATCGTGATGATATCGCAGTACTCGTAGATATCATCCACATTCAATACATGGTGCACATCGCGGCTCAAATTCCACGCCGCATCCACCGATACATAAGGATCATAGCCGTAAACTTCCATACCCAGATGCTTCGCCGCGTTCGCCACCCGTACGCCGATGGCGCCCAGACCGATGATGCCGAGCTTCTTGCCCTCCAGCTCTGTCCCGGCGAATTTCTTCTTCTCCTTCTCAGCCGCCTTCGCGATGTCCGCGTTGTCCTGCTCGGACTTCACCCACTCGATGCCGCCCACCACGTCGCGGGATGCGAGCAGCATACCGGCAATCACAAGCTCCTTCACGCCGTTGGCGTTCGCCCCTGGCGTGTTGAATACCACGATGCCCTTCTCCGCGCACTTTTCCAATGGGATATTGTTGACGCCGGCTCCCGCCCTCGCCACTGCCAGAAGATTTTCCGGCAGATCCATCTCATGCATGGACGCGCTTCTGACTAAAATACCGTCCGCTTCCGTTATCTCGTTCGTCTTCGTGTAATCCGGCGTAAACCGGTCAAGCCCCACCTTCGCGATGGGATTCAGGCAATGATATTTATACATAATTATTTATGCTCCTCCTCAAACTTCCGCATGAACGCCACTAACGCCTCCACGCCCTCCTTCGGCATCGCGTTATAGATGGAAGCGCGCATACCGCCAACGGTCCTGTGTCCCTTCAGGTTCTCAAACCCAGCCTTCTTCGCCTCCGCCACAAACAGCGCATCCAACTCCGCATCCCCCGTCACAAACGGCACGTTCATCAGGGAACGATCCTCCTTTCTGACAGTCCCTTTGAACAGAGCGCTCTCATCCAGAAAATCGTAGAGTATCTTCGCTTTCTCCTCATTGCGGCGCTTCATCTCCTCCAGCCCGCCCATAGCCTTCAGCCATTTGAATACCTTGCCGCAGATATAGATACCGTAACAGGGAGGCGTATTGTACAGAGAGTCATTGTCCGCATGCGTCTTAAACTTCATCATGGTAGGAGTACCGGGCAGCACCTCGTCGGAGATCAGATCCTCCCTGATGATCACGATCTGCACGCCCGCAGGTCCCACGTTTTTCTGCACGCCCGCGTAGATCACACCGTATTTTGTCACATCCACCGGCTCGGACAAAAAACAGGAAGATACATCCGCCACAAGGATCTTTCCCTTCGTATTCGGCAGCGTATGGTACCTGGTGCCGTAGATCGTGTTGTTCTCACAGATATAGACATAGTCCAGATCGTCGGGAATATCCAGATCGGAACAGTCCGGTATGTAGGAGAAAGTCTGATCCGCGGAGGATGCCAGTTCCAGAGCCTCTCCAAAGATCTTCGCCTCCTGATAAGCCTTCTTCGCCCACTGACCGGTCAGAATATAGCCCGCCTTTCTGTTTTTCATCAGGTTCATCGGCACGGACGCAAAAAGAAGACTTGCGCCGCCCTGCAGAAACAGTACCTTGTAGTTATCGGGAATGTTCATCAGCTCCCGCAGATCCGCCTCCGCCTCTTTGATGATCTTATCATACACTTTGGAGCGATGGCTCATCTCCATCACGGACATCCCGCATCCCTCATAGTCCAACATCTCATCAGCCGCTTCTCTCAGCACTTCCTCCGGAAGCACCGCAGGGCCGGCCGAAAAATTATATACTCTCGCCATTGTTATTCCTCCCGTCTTTTTCGGTTCACATACAACAGAATCTTCATCAAATATTTATTCTACCTTTTCAAAACGGAGAAGTCAACTCCTATTCCTGTTGTTCTTCCTCGTAGTACAGTATCACCGGCATACCGATCTCCGCCAGCCCGTAAACTTCCTCCGCCGCCTCAAAGGGCAGATTGATGCATCCGTGGGACCCCTCCCGCTTATAGATATCGCCGCCGAAGACATCGCGCCAGAGCGCGTCATGTATCCCCACGCCGCCCTTCACCGGCATCCAGTAATTCACATGGGAGGCATACCCCGGCCCCCGCAGGATCCTGTTCTTCTGTTTTCCATATATATAATAGATACCTTCCGGCGTTCCCCTGCGGCGCATCATATTGCCGGTGACGACAGGCGTTTCCACTTCCGCCTTCCCGTCCAGGTAGAACCACAGCCTCTGCTTTGTCATATTGATCTCAATATAGGTGTCTCCTATATCGTTCTCCCCCCTCGCGTAGGCTTCCCGGAGATAGGACGGAACGTGAGTCTCGCTCCTTCGCTCCGCAAGCGCCTCGCTGAGCCACTTCACTTCCGCTTTCCTGTCCAGCTGTGTACCGTAATTCCCTTTTTCCAGCGTGACCACACCACCGCCCGTCATCGTGAACTCTCTGGGCTTTCCGTACGTGTCATAGGTATCGGCCAGTTTTTCTATCGCCGCCTCGGTCTTTTCCTGGTCCCAATAAAATCTGCCCTCCTCATCCCGCAGAAAGGACAACTCCTCTCCCTCCTCAACTGCCAGCAGAGCCACCAGGGTTTTCCGGTCAAACCGCACCTTTTCCGCCCCCATATCATAGATGATCTCAAAATCCAGAAATTCCTGCAGCTCCCGGTATAATTCCTCCTGCTGCCTTTCCGACTCATCCGTCTTTTCGTCATAATAACAGGCGTCCGAGAGCAGGATACTGTTTTCTCCGGACTCTATCGCGTCTATACACTCATACAGCGCCCTGTCCGTATCCAGCCGTCTCTTCTTTCCGTCATAGAGGCTCAGCCCCTCCTCGTCCCTCTCGATCCGGACACAGTTCTCCCTGCCCTTCTCCGCCTGCACGATCTCTTCCGACAAAAACGCCTCCTCAAACTTCGCCTTCCCTTCCTCCGCAAAAACTATGGCGGGTTCCAGCTCATAGCCTCCCTCCTTCAGAAACAGATTCCGGATCCACAAGAGCGGTCTCTGGTCCTGCAGCAGCTGTCTCAGCCCCTTCTCGTAGTCCAGCTTCACGGTTCGCTCATCCAGCACAAAATAACTGCTGACCCGCTCCTCCTCCGACAGCTCTGCCCCCTCATAACAGGGGTAGATCACGGTGAGCCCCGGCTCCGGCTGCTTCCCCAACAGTTCTGCATTGACTTCCTCCACGGTCTTCCCCGTACAGTACACCCCGTTGATCCAGGTGCCGAGCGAAAACCCGTCCATATAATAACAGGCGATTCCCAGATAGGCACCCGTGCACAACAATAGAAACAGAATAACGATACAGCGTATTTTTTTCCCTGTCTTCATAAATGATCCTCTTTTGTTCCCAACGATATCTGACAATATTATAGCAGATATTCCAAAATATAGTATACCTTATTCGGAAAACTCCGGAAAGTAACATTTGTCTCTTGAGCTGTAACAGCGCCGAAAATAAACTGCTTCTCAAGGAGGAAAAATATCATGAAAATCTTACACTCAGGTCTTCCCATTTTCATGCGGGATACCGACGGCACACTATCTTTCGAGGACGGACTTATCTGTGACGGCTCCTCCTCAAAAACTGTCGGTCAGATGGAAGGACTCATCAGAAATCCCGATTCTATCAACAGAGAGGAGCGGATGTATGAGGCATACCGCAATATCCGTTTCCCGGAACACGAAAGTTTATTTCATCGTTACGATTTCCGCTATGACATCACCGTGATACAGCCCGGTACGGTAAACGGCGAATTCAAAAAAACTTCCGGCCATTATCACGGTTATATAGCGGACGGTCTTCACCCCTACCCGGAAGTCTACGAAGTGATCCACGGCGAGATCTTATTTATCCTGCAAAAATCACATAACTTCGACAGGGACGAAGAACCCGTTATCGAGGAATTGAAAGCAGTCCATGTGAAGGAAGGCGAATCCATCATTATACCGCCCTATTGCGGACACGGCTCTATCAACCCGACGGACGGCATCTCCATGTTCAGCAATCTTGCCGTCGTCTCCTGTCCTCTGCACTACGGACCGGTTCAGAAAAAGCACGGCCTCGCCGCCTGCGCTATAAAAGACAAAGATAGCTTTCGAGTGATACCAAATGAAAACTACCACAATCTTCCCCCTGTCAAATTATGCAGACCAGTGGAAGAACCTTCTCTCGGTATCGCTTTCGGCGTCCCCTGTTACAATACCTTTTTATCCCATCCGGAGCGCTACGATTTTCTTTTGCATCCGGATTCTTACATGGACACAATAAATCAGATGACGGAGGAGGTATCCTGATGAAATTACAGATTGCGGTTGATATCGCCGACAGCCAAAAAATAATGGAAATTGCAGAACAGATAGCGGATATCATCGATATTTTTGAGGTGGGAACACCGGCCATCATGAAGGAGGGAATGCTCCCGGTTAAAATGTTAAAAAAAGCGTATCCCGACATGACGGTTCTGGCCGACAGCAAGATCGTAGACGGCGGCGCAATAGAGTGTAAAGATATATGCGAATGCGGCGCCGATATCGTTACCGTTCTCGCGCTGGCGGACAGCGCCACGATAAAAGAAGTCGTAAAAACGGCGCATCAATACGGGAGAAAAGTACTTGCCGATCTGTTGTGCGTGACCGACATCCCGGCGCGCTCCAGGAAACTGATCGAGATGGGGGTCGACTATATCGGCGTGCACACAGGAGTGGATATGCAGCAGGAGGGACGCACTCCTCTCGCGGATCTGAGAGAGTTGATCCGCGCTGTGGGAACTGACTGTTCGGCTGTAGCTGGCGGCGTCAATCTCCGTTCTCTGCCGGACTACGCAGCAGAAAATCCGGAGATCATCATCGCCGGCAGCGCGCTGTACAACGCAGACGATGTCCGGAAGGCTGTGCTTCAAATGAAGGAGGTAATGCACTCATGACAACAAAAGAAATCTTATTGACGATCACCGATGAGCTGACGGACTGTTTTGCCGATCTAAAGGAAGAACAGCTGTCCGAACTGGAAGAAAAAATACGGAAAGCGAACAAAATATTTGTCGCCGGAGCAGGGCGCTCACTGATGGTGATCCGCGGCTTCGCCATGCGGCTGATGCACATGGGGTACAGATCCTATGTGGTGGGCGAAACCTCCACTCCCGCTCTGGAAGCCGGGGATCTGCTCATCATCGCTTCCGGAAGCGGCAATACGGAAACCCTGACCGTCATCGCCGATAAATGCAAACGTCTCGGCGGCGTACTCGCGCTGATCACCACTATGCCGGATTCCCATATCGGAAAGAAGGCCGACTGTATCGTCCATGTACCCGCCGCCACCACCAAAAACAGCGCCAATACCAGGCGCTCCATTCAGCCCGGCGCCAATACATTCGAGCAGTCTGTGCTGCTTCTGGGGGATGCCGTCATCATCCGGATGATGAGCGGAAAAACAATAGATGCAAACAACGAAGAACTTATGAAACTGCACGCAAATCTTGAGTGAACATTTTTCAACGAAAAAAGGACAAAAAGTCCGCCGGATCAGCTATGAGATTCGGCGGGCTAATATTTCTATCAGAAAGATAACAGGCACCTGCGTAGTAAGGTTGCAGTAGGGATCCGTCTTTTTCTCCGCCAGATGATAGGAAATATTCATGTCGGCCATTCTGGCAACAGTGGAACCGGAATTGTTTGTAATGCTGAGAACTTTGCAGTTATGGCTCTGAAAGTTCCGCAGCAGATCGATGACCGGCCTGGACTCGCCGGAGACCGACAGGGCGATGACAAGTACATTGCCCTGCATATCCCGCAGCAGCGGATAATAGGGATCTTCAATACTGGACGAAAATTTCCCGAAATTGGAAAAATACCTTGCACCGTAAGCGCCAAGCGTTCCGGAAGCGCCCATTCCCACAAAGTAGACTCTCTCCGACCGCCGGATCATGGCAACGGCCTTCTCGATCATTTCTTCAAACGCTCCTGTACAGGTGCGTTTAAAATACTGAAGAATTTCCTCCACATCGCCGCCTGGGGGAGTCAACAATTTCTCCCCCAGCATCCTGCGTATCTTCTCCTTAAATTCAGAGTATCCACTGCAGCCTGTCTTTTCGCAGAACCTTAAAACGGTGGCAGTGGAGACATAGTTTTCGCGGGCCAGGTCCCGGATAGTCAGATAGGCGGCCTTTTCCTTGTTGGCAATAATATATTTATAGATAGCCAGCTCTGTCTCGCTGAATCTCTGAATATGTTCGTAAGAAAATAAATCATCCATGGTTCACGCCTGTTTTAATATCTCATCGATCCGTTTCAGTTCTTCCTCCGTGAAATCCATCTTCTCCATAAAACCTATATTCTCTCTCAACTGTTCCCAGTTTCTCGCGCCGGAAATAACGGAAACGCTTTCTTCTCTTGCCATGATCCACGCCAACGCCATCTGCGACAGGGCCTGTCCCCTTTCCTCCGCCAGCTCATTCAGCTTTTTCGCTTTCTCGATATTTTCTTCTGTGATCAGAGAATCCTGTCTATGGAAGGTTCCTCTGGCCGCCCTGCTGCCGACAGTGATGCCGTCAAAATATTTCTTTGTGAGAAGTCCCTGTGCCAGCGGTGAAAAGCACACTGCGCCCATCCCCTCCTCCTTCAGAACATCGTACAGTCCATCTTCCACCCAGCGGTCAAACATCGAATAGGACGGCTGATGCACCAGGAGATGTACTCCCATTTCTTTTAAAATAGCGCTCGCCCTTTTTGTCTCCTGCGCCGAATAATTGCTGACGCCCACATACAGCGCTTTCCCCTGGCGGACGATCTGAGCCAGCGCATCCATCGTCTCCTCCATGGGCGTCTCCGGATCCGGTCTGTGATGATAAAAAATATCCACATAGTCCAGTTTCATTCTCTTTAAACTCTGATCCAGACTTGCCGTCAGATATTTCTTCGACCCCCAGTTTCCATAGGGCCCCGGCCACATGTCATATCCCGCCTTCGAACTGATCAGCATCTCATCCCGGTAAGGTCTCAGATCCTTTTCCATGATCCTTCCGAAGGTCTCCTCCCCGCTGCCATACGGGGGACCGTAATTATTTGCAAGGTCAAAATGTGTAATACCGTTGTCAAAAGCTTTCCTCACCGTCTCCCTGCAGGTTTCAAACTCGTTGATCCCGCCGAAATTCTGCCAGAATCCCAACGATATCACCGGGAAAAGCAGGCCGCTTTTTCCGCATCTCCTGTACTTCATTGTCTCATATCTCGCATTGTCTGCCTGATACATTATTTTCTCCTTTCCTGAAGATCACACGATGCCCTTCGGCACTCTGATCTTAATCACTGTTCCCAAATCTGATTTACTGTATATCTTTATTCCATACGGTTCTCCAAAGTGCAGACGCACCCTGAGATTCGTATTAAACAGGCCGATATGTCCTTCCCCGGTTTTTCCTTCTTCCAGGAGAATCCTCAGCTCGCTCAGCCGGCCTCCGGAGATTCCGACCCCGTTATCCATCACACATATCAAAACCTCATCCCCGAGATTCCTCACCCGGAGCTTTATTTTTCCCGCCTGCTTCATTTCACTTCTGGCAAGCAGTCCATGCTGAATCGCATTTTCGATCAGGGGCTGCAAAAAAAGTTTCGGCACTCTCACATCCATACAGCCGTCTTCCTTGTCGCACACCACCTCAAAGAAATCGCCAAACCGCATCTTCTGAATCTGAATATATTTTTCGGCTATACGAAGTTCATCCTGCAGACGCACCAGATCTTCCCCCTCCGAGAGACTGTAATGCAAAATATCACTCAGATTTTCAATCATCTGGTTCGCCGGACAGTACCCTTTCGCAGCCTCCATCACTTTCCAGTAGATCGTTTCCATCGTATTGTAGAGAAAGTGTGGATTTATCTGCATCTGCAGCGCCTTGATCTCCGCCCTCTCCAGCTGGATCTGTTTCTCGTAATCCTGAACGATCGCCCGCCTGTGCTGCTCAAAAATTTTCAGAACACTCTGGAAAAAATAATCGTATTCCTCCCCTATCTGATGCAGTTCTTCCGGATATTCGCCGCTCTCCTCATAATAGTCAATGATGGAGGCAACCTGACTTTGAAGCGTGTAGCGTCTCCGCGTCATGATCCACGACAGAATGATTCCCAGTACGGCAGTGGAGATCATCACGCAGAATATCATCCCGAGCATGGGCATCGCCAGTTTCAGTTCCTCCGAGATCGGCGCCAGAAACAGATACGTAAGCCCGAGATGTTCGTTTTCCATTCTGTAAGCGATATACCAGCTGTTTCCCGCACGGATAAACGTCTCTTCCTCGCCGGAAACCAGCATGTTACTGAGCAGCATCTCGTCTACCCCCGGAATTTCCTGTGCCGCAAACAGTATTTCCCCCGTTCTGTAGCCGACATAAATGCTCTGCGCATCATCATCCACATATCGCTTTAACCTTTCGTTCACCTTATCGACCAGAAAATTCAGCGTGACGATGCCGTAATTCGCATGGTTTTTGGATGTATAATATTTTCTTGATATCGAAACGACTTCCGTATCCTTCTTTTCAAAATAATACTGTTTCAGCGAACGCCTTATCACATCCGGCATCTCCTCTTCCCCGTTCACCATCTCCAGCCATTCTTTATCGAAAAAGTCCGAGATCGGGACAAGCCCCTGCTCCGACAGAATGACCTTATCATAATTCACATAGTAGATGTACGCCGAATGCAGATACAGCTTTGTATAGACAGGTGTGCTGACAAAAGTGCGTATCAATTCCTGATCTCTGCTCTCCGTATAAGTATAGGTCTCATTGGACAGAAGTCTCTTCAATATGATCATGATTTGCGTATTGGGCCACATCGAATACATATAGTAATCCATATCCCCCACCATCTCGCTTATATTGTCATCAGCCAGCTGCAGCGCATGCATATACTCCTCTCTGCTGTTGCGATGCTCGCTTCTCAACAGAAAAACCGTCATCAAAATTCCCAGAAGTCCGGTCACGACAATAACAGGAAAAACCATATTCCTATAATATTTGATCCACTCATTTCTTTTCATTCCTGTTTTTGTCCCTTATTTCTGTAATCCCTCGGGCTCATCCCATAAAATTTTCTGAATGCCCTCGTGAAATTCTTTGAATTGTTGTACCCGACTCTCTCGCTGATCTCATAGATCTTTCCATAAGTTTCCGACAACAGCCTGGCCGCCTCCTGCAGCCTTACTCTCTGCACATATTCCGAAAAGCTCATACCCGCTTCCGCACTGAACAGTACGCTCAGATAGGATGTACTGAGATTCACATGAGCCGCGGCATCCGCAAGCTTGATCTCCGCATAGTTTTTTTCTATATATTCTTTTACCTCTCTGATGATCTTTCCCTTATAGTCAAACCCTGTGTTTTCGTACAGGTTTCCGGTTTCAGACTTTTTACTCCCGTCCTCCGAATCCAGCTCCTTTTTCAGCCGCTCAAACAGTTCCGCTATCTTTCTATAGTCCGTGGGTTTTAATATATAGTCATAAACCCCCAGCTGCAGTCCTCTTCTCGCATACTCAAATTCGTTGTATGCGCTGAGAAGTATAATTTTTCCGGAAAAATCACATTTTTTTAACTGTTCTATCAGCTTCAGCCCATCCATAACAGGCATTTTAATATCTGTCATCAATACATCGATGGGTTTTTCATCTTCCTCGATTATTTTCAGCGCCTGTTCGCCGTTTCTGGCCTGGCCGACTACCTGAAAGCCCAGCTCCGCCCACGGAAAAAAATTAGCAAGTCCATTTCGTATCCCCACTTCGTCATCCACAATCAGTAAACGATACATTCTATACCTCTCGTTCTGAAAATTTACTTTTCATTTTAACATGGAATCACCATTTCCACAACTGAGCCGCCTTTCCTTTTCTATCCCTTAATCCCCTGTGTCGCCATCCCGTCTATCAGATATTTTTGCCCGAACATATAGACCAGAATACAGGGGATCATGGACACCAGAGACATTGCCAGCACGGTGCTCCAGTTGACCGCCGACGCCGAATCCAGACTCATCCGAAGCGCCAGCGACACTGGATATTTGCTCACGGAGCTGATGTAGATCAACACGTTGAAAAAATCGTTCCATGTCCAGATAAACTGAAACAGAAAAGCCGAAAACAGGGCCGGTTTCAATATCGGCAGTAACACATATATCAATGTCTTAAAAGAACTGCAGCCGTCTATCTTCGCCGCATCGTCCAGATCCCTCGGTATCCCGCGGAAAAACTGTATCATCATATAGATAAAAAACGGTGTACAGGCAAACAGCGCGGGAACGATGAACGGATAATATGTGTCATTCCAGCCCAGGCGGTTAAAAAGGATAAACCGTGGGATGATCAGCACCGTATTGGGCAGCATCAATGTAGATATCATCAACATCATAAGAAGCTTTTTCATCGGAAACGTGAACCGTGCGAACCCATATCCCACCAGACAGCTCGATATCGTAGTAAACGCCGCTGTCGGAACCACCAGCTCCAATGTATTTAACAAAAATCTTCCAAAACTGTTCTGTCCGGTTCCTCGCCAGCCGAGCGTATAGGAATCTGTCTGCCATTTTTGCGGCAGCAGCCTGATCGAACCAAATATCTCACTGTTGGGTTTGAAAGAAGAAAACACCAGCCATATCAGAGGATAAACCATGATCAGCGCCACCAGGCACAAAAATGCATACGATAAAATTTTTTTCATCTTCTCCTCCTCTAGTCTTCATAGTGAACCAGCCCATCCGAAAGCCGGAAAATCGCGAACGTAAATAGAATGATGATCACAAACAGAATCCAGGACTGCGCACTGGCATAGCCCATTTTAAAGTATCGGAATCCATTCTCGTAGAGCATCAGCCCATAAAGGTAAGTTTCTTTCAGCGCGCCGCCTCCCGTAATGACAAAGGCAGCCGTAAAATCCTGAAAGAGCTGGATCATCTGCATCACCAGATTAAAAAGGATGATGGGCGAAAGCATCGGCAGGGTAATGCGGAAGTATTTCTGCACGGCATTTGCCCCGTCGATATCAGCCGCTTCATACAGGCTGTCCGGCACCTGCTTCAAACCTGCCAGAAAAAGCACCATAGAAGAGCCAAACTGCCATACCTGGAGCAGGCTTATGACGGGAAGGGAGGTTTTCGGACTCCCTATCCAGTCAAAAGCTTTATATCCTGAAAATACTGCTCCGATCAGCGTATTTAACAATCCCGTCTTCATGAATATAAAACGCCATAAAATGGTGATCGCCACGCTTCCCCCGAAAATAGAGGGAAGGTAATAGACAACCTTGAATATACTGATCCCTTTCAGCTTCTGGTTCAACAGTCCCGCAATAAACAGAGAAATGATCATCTTTAACGGCAATGCTATCGCCACATACATAAACGTAGCTTTCATGGACTTCAGAAATAACCGGTCATTTGTAAATATTTTAATATAGTTTTGCAGTCCTACGAATTTGTAATCATTCAGCATGGTAAAATCCGTAAAAGAATACAGAAAAGACATCACCAGAGGATAGAGCTGAAAAGCCAGAAATCCTATGATCCAAGGAGTCAGATAAAACATACCGGTATATTTTCTCTTCCATTTTTTCCATTTATTGTTCTGCACTGTTTTCCCTCCAAGCCATTTTACAGTTTAATTACCTGCCAGTGTCGCAAGCGGATCCTGAATCGTGTTTAAAAATTCCTCCGCTGCCTCCTCCGGCGTCAAATCTTTATAGAGCACTCTCGACAAGATTTCCGTGCTGATCGAGGTGATCTCGGAATTGTCGTGATATCCGTTCTGCGCTGTCCCCGCATTCGCGGAAGCTATCTCGATACCCGTCTTCAAATCGGGATTTAACAGATCGTTTTCCTCCAGAATTCCCCTCGCTTCAGCGGTGGCCGGCACGCCTCGGCAATCGCCCAAAATCTTGATCGCTTCCTCATCTGTCATCATCCAGTTGGCAAATTTCAGACATTCCTCCACGCTGACGGAATCTTTGTTGATCGCCAGTACCATGGAAGGCTTACAGTTGATTCCCGTGTCCGCGGCTCCTTCTATCACAGGAAGTCTGCAGCAGCCGATATCCTGCACATTGTCATTGATCAGGGACGGATAATCGGATGCCCATCGAATAAGAAGTGCCGCCTCGCCGTTCGCCCATATCGGATTCTGATCGATATTTCCGTTGTAGGCCATAGTCTCCTCCAACGGCTGTATCAGGTCTTTCTCCTCCAGCTCCAACAGGTAGGCATATGCATTAGCCAGCTGCTCTTTCGTAAAGTTGACGGTAAAATCATCATTGATCCACTGCCCGCCGCACTGCTGCAGGACATAGGGCTTGAACACATTTTTTTCGAGCGTGTGCAGATCACTGTGTAAAAATACCTTGTCCGGATTCGCCGCTTTGAATTTTTCTCCCTCCGCGATCAGATCTTCCCAGCTCCACTCCGTGCTCTCATCAATAGATAATCCTGTCTCCTTCACCACATCGCGATTGAAGAAAAGGGTAAATCCATTCTGCGCCATGGGCAGCGCAGCCAGCTTATCTCCCTCAGAACACCAGCCTTTGGTGTAATCCATATCAAATTTGCCAAAATCTATGATGTCATATTCCTCCAGATTTACAAAGAAATCCCCCTGCGCCGCCAGCTCCGTGATCCATGGGTAATCCAGCTGAATAATATCCGGCGCCGTTCCTCCCGCCAGCTGTGTCACCAGTTTTTCATAGTAGCTGGAGATGGTAGAATACTCGCCTTCAATGTGCACGCCTGTCAGTTCTTCATATTTTGCCAGCGCTTCCAATGTTTTTTCGTGGCGCGTGTCGGAACCCCACCAACAAAATCTCAGATTGACATTTTCGCCGCCGCTTTCTTCCTGTGGCTGCGCTTCCTCAGACGCCTGTTCCTGAGCAGTTTCCGTCTCTTCCGCCGCTTCAGGCGTCTCGGTCTGTTGATTCCCGCACCCTGTTATCACACCGGCTAATATCACTCCGGTGAGCAGCAGAGCCATCATTCTTTTCTTTCTCATACCTTTCTCTTCTCCTTTTGATATTTTGTATATATTTTATTTGTTACAACATTATTTTATATTAATTTTTTACAACATTAAAAGGTGTCTGCATTTGTAAAAGGTATCATAATATACCAAATTTTATTAAAAAACCTTAATATATTTTATATGGTATCATTTCATTTTCACACCCCTTTGACAGAAATCGGACCTCTTTTTATAATGAAGCCAGCCTAAAAATAACATACAAAAACGAAGGAGGTTTTTCAACATGACAAACAAGGAATTCTGGAAAGGAATTATTCCGGCCCTGATCACCCCGGTAAACGAAGACGGCACTCTGGATCTGGACAGCCTGGAAAAGGTGATCGAAAATATCATCGCATCCGGCTGCCACGGTCTTTTTGTCGCAGGTTCTTCAGGTGAACCCACCAACTTGAGTTCCAGGACAAAACGCGATGTCATCTCCAATGCGATCCGTATCGTAGACGACCGGATTCCCATCTGTGTGGGGACTATCGCGCCCGGAACGCAGCAGACTATAGAGCTGGTAAAAGAAGTGCAGAATATGGGATGCAATTTCATCTGCAGCACTCCGAATTTTTATATGCTCAATGAGAGGCAGGAGGACATCATTCATCATTTTGAAAAAGTCTCCGCCCAAACCGGCGCCAGGATCATGATTTATAATAACGATGCCACTGTCGGTCAGACTATCCAGGCGGAAACTTTCTATAAAATCGCAGAGATTGATAACGTGATCGCCTACAAAGATACACGCCCTGACTGGGAAAATCATCTGAAAGCGCTGGCATTCCTGCGCGACAAAGATATCAGCCTGATCTCCGGCGGCGAATATATGCTCGGCCCCAGTATTCTGATGGGAGGCCAGGGAAATATCGCCGCTGCCAGCAATGTGTTTCCAAAACTTTTCGTCGCTCTGTACGACGCTGCAATATCACAGAATATACCCCTCACACTGGACCTGAACTATAAAATCGCCAGACTCAACGATGCCGCCACGAGAACCGGAAACGGGTGGCTGTGGGGAATCAAATACATTGCCCATCGCTTTGGCCTCTGCCAGTACACTGTGGCAGGCAACTTCACCCCACTCACCGGCGAACAGGAGCGGGCTCTGGATGTCATCATAGACGAATTGTCAGAATACCGTTAACACTTTACAAAAGAGGAAAAAGCAATGAAAAGATCAATGATCAACGCCTGTATCAGGGAGTTTGAAGAAATGCTCCGTGAATACCGCTTCGCTCTTCCCCCGTTTCTTTCCTTTACCCCTGAAGAATGGACACAAAAGGGACATGAATACGACGAAATAAGGGATAACGCTCTGGGATGGGATATCACGGACTACGGGGAAGGACATTTTGAAAAGAAGGGACTCTCTCTGATCACTTTGAGAAACGGAAATGTGCATAATGACAAATATACAAAGTGTTATGCCGAAAAAATCATCATGCTCAGGGAAGGACAGCTCTCCCCCAATCATTTCCACTGGAATAAAATGGAGGACATCATCAACAGAGGAGGCGGAAATCTGATTTTCCGTCTCTGGAATGCCACCAAAGACGGAGAACTTGCGGATACGGATGTCTTAATCAGCAAAGACGGCCGCAGCTACTATACAAAAGCCGGTGAAGATATCATTCTCACTCCCGGAGAATCCCTCACGCTCTACCCTTATTGCTATCATGAATTTATCGTACAGCCCGGCGGCGGGAAATCGCTGATAGGGGAGGTCTCCAAATGTAACGACGATAATACGGATAACCACTTTCTGGAGGCCCAGGGACGTTTCCCTTCCATCGAGGAAGACGAACCGCCCTACAGACTGCTCTGCACGGAATACCCCACTGCCAGAGATTGAAGCCTGACAAAAAAAGACTTTCTTCCGAAGAAGAGAGTCTTTTTTCTGTCATAAACCGTCCGTCGATATTATCCTCGCTTCGCCAGATCCTCCGCGTCGAACGCCTCGCTGATCGCCCCGCCCGGAGATACCATCGGAAATACCTTGTCATCCTCGTCGATCACGCAGTTTAACAGCACAGGCTTCCCGAGCGACAACGCCTTCTCGATGGCCGGCGCAACCTCCTCTTTCTTTGTCACGAGGATCGCCTCACAGCCGAGCCCCTCCGCCACCTTGCAGAAGTCCACCTTGTCCTGCAGGATCGTCTGGGAGTAGCGCTGTCCGTAGAACAGGGTCTGCCACTGTCTGACCATGCCGAGCACGTGGTTGTTGATCACGACCTGAATGATCGGGATATTGTACCTGCTGGCCGTCGCCAGTTCGTTCATGTTCATACGGAAACACCCGTCGCCGGCGATATTGATACAGACCTTATCGGGTCTTCCCGACTTCGCGCCGATGCAGGCTCCGAGACCGTACCCCATCGTGCCGAGGCCGCCGGAGGAGAGGAACGTTCTGGGCTCCGTATATCTGTAATACTGTGCCGCCCACATCTGGTGCTGGCCCACATCCGTTGTGATAATGGCTCTCCCCTCTGTCAGTCTGTCGATCTCCTCTATGATATAGGGGCAGGTCAGAGTATTCTTATCGTAAGTCAGCGGATATTTCTCCTTTAGCTCCGCGATTCTCGCAAGCCATTCCGGATGCTTTCTCTCCTCCAGCCTCTCATTCAATATCTGCAGGATCTCTTTCAGATCCCCTACCACGGACACATCCGTCCTGATGTTCTTGTTGATCTCCGCCGCATCGATATCGATATGGAGCACCTTCGCTTTCGCCGCAAAACTCTTCGGGTTGCCCACCACACGGTCGGAGAACCTTGCTCCCAGAGCGATCAGCAGATCGCACTCGCTGACGCCCAGGTTCGACGCCTTCGTGCCGTGCATACCGATCATGCCCGTGTAGACAGCATCCCTTCCGTTGAACGCACCCTTGCCGAGCAGTGTGTCGCAGACCGGAGCATCCACCTTCTTCGCAAATCCGGCCAGCTCGTCCGAGGCGCCCGACAGGATGATGCCGCCGCCCACATACAGATAAGGTCTCTCGGCCTTTTCGATCAGTTCGACCGCCGCCGCGATATCCGCCTCCGAATATTTCACCTTTTTCTCCGCCGGTTCCGGCTCCTTCGGCGTAAACTCACAGGTGTTTGCCGTCACATCCTTCGTGATGTCCACGAGCACCGGACCGGGCCGCCCGGACTTGGCGATGTGGAACGCCCTGCGCAGCGTATCCGCCAGCTTTGTCACGTCCTTGACGATATAGCTGTGCTTTGTGATCGGCATCACCACGCCCGCGATGTCCACCTCCTGAAAGGAATCCTTGCCGAGCGCCGGCAGATTCACGTTCGCCGTGATCGCCACCACCGGGATGGAATCCATGTACGCCGTCGCGATCCCCGTGACAAGGTTGGTAGCGCCGGGGCCGCTGGTTGCCATGCACACGCCCACCTTTCCCGTCGCCCTCGCATAACCGTCCGCCGCATGGGCCGCGCCCTGCTCATGGCTTGTCAGGATATGTTTTATCTCATCGCTGTGCCTGTACAATGCGTCATACACATTCAAGATCGTTCCGCCGGGGTAGCCGAAGACCGTGTCCACCCCCTGTTCCTTCAAACATTCTATTACTATTTCCGAGCCTGTAAGCTGCATATAAGTCCCTCCCGCTTTATTTTTTTACTTTCTCCAGGATCGCTCCCCGGTTTCCGCTGGTCACCATCTCGCGGTATCTCGCCAGATAACCGGTGTTTACCTTCGGCTCCCTGGGCTGCCATTTCGCTTTTCTCTCCGCCAGCACTTCATCGGAAACCTTCACATTCAGAGCGTAGTTCGGAATATCAATGCTGATGATATCCCCCTCCTCCACCAGCGCGATGGGGCCTCCTACCGCCGCCTCCGGCGACACATGTCCGATGGACGCTCCTCTGCTGGCGCCGGAGAATCTTCCGTCCGTGATCAGCGCCACGCTGGAGCCGAGTCCCATGCCCGCGATCGCGGAAGTCGGATTCAACATCTCCCGCATGCCGGGGCCGCCCTTCGGTCCCTCATAGCGGATCACCACCACATCTCCCTCCACGATCCTGCCGGACTTGATCGCCTCGATCGCGTCCTCCTCGCACTCAAACACTCTGGCAGGTCCCTCGTGCACCATCATCTCAGCCACCACCGCAGAGCGTTTTACAACGGAACCGTCCGGCGCCAGATTGCCTTTCAGCACCGCCAGGCCGCCCGTCTTGCTGTAGGGGTTGTCGAGAGGCCTGATCACCTCGGGATCTCTGTTTGCAGCGTCCTTAATATTTTCACCGACTGTCTTACCGGTGACAGTCATGCAGTCCTCGTTCAAAAGCCCCAGCTCGGACAGTTCTCTCATCACCGCATACACGCCGCCCGCCTCATTCAGGTCTTCCATGTAGGTGGGACCTGCCGGTGCCAGATGACAGAGATTCGGCGTCTTCTCGCTGATCTCATTCGCCATCGCGATATCAAAGTCAAAGCCGATCTCATGGGCGATCGCCGGCAGATGCAGCATGGAGTTGGTGGAACAGCCGAGCGCCATATCCACGGTCAGCGCATTCAGGACCGCCTCCTCTGTCATGATATCTCTCGGGCAGATATTCTGCCTCAACATTTCCATGACAGCCATGCCGGCATGCTTTGCCAGCTTGATCCTCTCCGAGTACACCGCGGGGATCGTGCCGTTCCCGCGAAGCCCCATCCCGAGAGCTTCCGTCAGACAGTTCATGGAGTTCGCGGTGTACATACCGGAGCAGGAACCGCAGGTAGGACAGGTCTTCTCCTCAAACTCCCGCACGTCCTCCTCGCTCATGGTGCCCGCCGCGTGGGCTCCCACCGCCTCGAACATGGAGGAGAGACTTCTCTTTTGTCCCTTCACGCGCCCGGCTAACATCGGACCGCCGGAGACAAACACGGTGGGCACATTGATCCTCGCCGCCGCCATCAGAAGCCCGGGCACATTTTTGTCACAGTTTGGCACCATCACCAGAGCGTCAAACTGATGCGCAAGCGCCATGCACTCCGTGGAATCCGCGATCAGATCCCTCGTCACAAGGGAATATTTCATCCCCACATGCCCCATGGCGATGCCGTCGCAGACCGCGATCGCCGGAAATACCACCGGCACGCCGCCGGCCTCCGCCACCCCAAGCTTTACCGCTTCCACGATCTTATCCAGATTCATATGCCCCGGTACGATCTCGTTGTAGGAGCTGACGATACCGACCATCGGCTTTCTCATCTCCTCCTCCGTGAACCCTAACGCGTTGAACAAACTTCTGTGGGGCGCCTGCTGCATCCCCGTCTTCACATTGTCACTCCTCATTTTCCATATCCTTTCTGCTCTTGTCCTGCATATTTATTTTCTTTTCAACTCAGTCTATTTTAACACACTGTTTTATCCTTTTACAAGATACACGAGCTAAACTGTCACAGGCTTTCCAACAACTCCCTGCGCAGACTTTCTTTTATGTCTTCCTCCGCGAAGGAGACAGCCGCCGCATTTTTCATGCACCGTAAGATCTCGTCATTCCCGATTCCATACATTCTCTGAATAAACTCCAACTCCTTTGTCATGGAAGTGCCGCTGACCGTCCGGTTGTCCGTGTTGATCGTGACAAGAAGCCCTCTGTCCAGAAATTCCCGGAGCGGATATTCCTCCGGTCCGCCCGCCGCCTTTGTCTGCAGATTGCTGATAGGGCACATCTCTATCCCGACGCCGGCATCTCTCACAATCCTCTGCACATCCTCCCTGCCGCGCATCGCGATCCCGTGCCCGATCCGCCGCGCCCCCGCTCTCACCGCATCCGTGATATTCTCCGCATTGCCGCACTCGCCCGCATGGATCGTGTAGGGCATGTCCAGTTTTTTCACCTGCGCGAACAGATTCATAAACTCCGACATGGGATACACCGCCTCCGCCCCAGCCAGATCCGCGGCACACACGCCTGCACCCAGAAACTCTCTGGCCGCCCTGATCATCGCCATATTTTTTTCTTCACTGTAGTGGCGCATCGCGCAGACAATCACATTATAAGCTGTTCCGAACTCCCGCTTTCCCCTCTCCAGTCCCTTTAACAGCGCCTCGATCGCCCCCACTGCGCTCATCCCCTGCGAGCCGCAGGCAACAGGATCAAAACGTATCTCCGCATAGCGGACATTCTCTCTTCCCATCGCCCCTGACACATCATACCCCGCCTCCGTCAGCCCTGTCTGATCCTGCAGACAGGCTATGGGCAGCACAAATTTTCCCAGATACTCTTCCAGGCTGCGGCAATCCTCAGCCGCCTTAAGCTCCGTCGCATCCACGCTTCTCCCCAGCCGTCTTTCGACAAACTCACGGCTCAAAGAACCGTCCAGATGACAGTGCAGTTCGATTTTGGGCAGTTTTCTCAATTCCTCCGTTGTCATGACCGCTCACCGCCCGTCTACGCCAGATTGGCCGGTCCAAATCCCATCGGCAGCAGCTCCTTCAGCGGAAAGATCTCATACTTCTCTCTGCTGACTGCCAGGATCACCTGAAAAGTATCCGGATCGCAAAATTCCATCATCACCTGTCTGCATACCCCGCATGGGGCGGCATACTCTGTCAGGATCCCTTCCTTCCCGCCCACCACGCAGATCGCGTCGAACTCCTTCACCCCTTCGCTCACCGCCTTAAAAAATGCTGTCCGCTCTGCACAGTTTGTCGGCGTATAAGCCGCATTCTCGATATTACAGCCCGTATATATCTTTCCGCTCCTGGAAAGGAGTGCCGCTCCCACATGAAAATGGGAGTATGGCACATAGGAAAACTCCATCTGCCTGATCGCCAGATCGATCATTTCCTCCACCCGTTTTTTATCCATACTCTGCACCTTCCTTCCTCTCCTGCTATGCTGTGTATGCGGTCTTTCCGCTCAGATCCTCTCCGCGATCAGATCTCCCATCTCCTCACAGCTGACCTGCCTGCATCCCTCCGACATGATATCCACTGTCCGGTATCCGTCCTTCAACACTTTCCTCACCGCTTCGTCTATCGCGTCCGCTTCTCTATCCAGATCAAAGCTGTAGCGCAGCATCATGGAAGCAGAAAGGATCGTGGCGATCGGATTCGCCTTCCCGGTTCCCGCAATATCCGGCGCGGACCCGTGGCTCGGCTCATACAGACCGAATCTGCTGTCGTTCAGACTCGCCGAAGAGAGCATGCCGATCGATCCCGTCACCATGCTCGCCTCATCCGACAGGATATCGCCAAACATATTTTCCGTTAAGATCACGTCAAACTGCGCCGGATCTTTCACAAGCTGCATCGCGCAGTTGTCCACCAGCATATGTTCCAGCTCCACATCCGGATAATCTTTCGCCACTTCGTTCACAATCGCTCTCCACAGTCTGGAGGAATCCAGCACATTGGCCTTATCCACGGATGTCACTTTTTTTCTCCTCTTTCTCGCGATATCAAAACCCTTTATCGCAATGCGGCGGATCTCCGTCTCGTCGTAAGTCAGAGTATCGATCGCTTTTCTCACGCCGTTTTCCTCCACCGTCTTTCTCTCCCCGAAGTAAAGTCCGCCGGTCAGCTCCCGCATGATCATCATATCAAACCCCGCCGTGCTGATCTCCTCCTTCAGAGGACATGCTCCGGCCAGCTCCTCATACAGGTACGCAGGACGCAGATTGGCAAACAAATTCAGAGACTTGCGCAGTTTCAAAAGCCCCGCCTCCGGCCTTTTTTCCGGCGGAAGCTGATACCAGGGCGAAGTGGATGTATTTCCTCCGATGGCCCCCATCAATACCGCGTCCGCCGCCTTACATTTTTCTATCGTCTCATCCGTCAGCGGAATCCCGTGCACATCGATCGACGCGCCTCCCATCAGCACATCCTCAAAAGCCATCTCATGACCATATTTCTCCACTGTTTTAAGCAGCACCTTTTTCGCTTCCGCCACAATTTCCGGTCCGATTCCGTCACCGGATATACAAGCAATCTTACAAATCATCTTTTTTCCTCCGCTTCTTTTTCCTTAAATATATCAAAAATTTGTGATGCGGTCAATGAACCGCGCGCCGCGAGCAGTTCCCGACAAAAAAATAAGACGCAAACGCGCCTTATTTCGGTTTTTAACTCTCCGCTTTTTCCACATCCGATATCGCTTCTTTTTTCATCGGGATACGACAGTTTTTATTATTGCCGAACTCTACGATAACCGTGTCGTCCGTGATATCGATCACCACTCCGTAGAAACCGCTCGTCGTGCAAACCACATCGCCGATCTCCAGAGACGCCAACATCCCTGCTACTCTCTTCTGTTCCTTTTTCTGAGGTCTCATCAGGAAAAAATAGAAAAATCCGATGATGAGCACCACATAAACAATCATGATCATTCCGCCGCCCTGGGCGGCATCAGCTGTCAGCAAACTTAACATTCTTCATCCTCATTTCCGCGCTTATCCGCGCTTATCCGTTCTTTTCTCGCTATAGTCCATCCCTGCGGCGCATCGTCGCAAAAATAAAACCTATTCTCTATCATACACAAGTTTTCCGGGGAAAACAAGCCCTATTTTGAAAGTTGCATCCGAACCGCAACAGCTCACTGCCCCTGCGCCATCCGCTCCAGCTTTGCCCTCTTGTAGGCCGCAAATCTCCCTTCGTCCAGCGCCTCCCGGATCTCCGTCATCATCGTATTGTAAAAATACAGGTTGTGCAGCACACACAGACGCATTCCCAGCATCTCCTTCGCCTTCAGGAGATGTCTGATGTAGGCTCTGGAATAACGCCTGCAGGCGGGGCAGCCGCACCCTTTCTCGATGGGACGCATATCCTTCTCATATTTCTGGTTGAACAGATTGATCTTACCGTAATTTGTGTACAGATGACCATGCCTTCCGTTTCTCGAGGGATAGACACAGTCAAAAAAATCCACCCCCCGGTCCACGCTCTCCAGAATATTCGCCGGCGTTCCCACCCCCATCAGATAAGTCGGCTTATCCTCCGGCAGATAAGGCACCGTCTCCTCCAGAATATGGTACATCTCCTCATGGGTCTCGCCCACTGCCAGGCCGCCCACCGCATAGCCGTCCAGATCAAGCTCCGCAATTCTCTTTGCGTGCTCGATCCGGATATCGTCAAAGATTGCGCCCTGGTTAATGCCGAAGAGAAGCTGGGACGGATTGACAGTCCCTTCCCCCGCATTTAGCTCCCGCATCTTTGCCTGACAGCGCACAAGCCATCTTGTCGTCCGATCCACAGAATTCTGCACATACAGGCGATCCGCCTTACTGGACGGGCACTCATCGAAAGCCATCGCGATCGTCGAGCCCAGATTCGACTGGATCTGCATACTCTCCTCCGGCCCCATAAAGATTTTTCTGCCGTCTATATGGGAGTGAAACGCCACGCCCTCCTCCGTGATCTTCCGCAGTTTTGCCAGGGAGAACACCTGAAACCCTCCGGAATCCGTCAGGATCGGCCTCTCCCAGGACATAAATTTATGCAGTCCGCCCACGGACTTTATCAGCTCATCGCCCGGTCTGACATGCAGATGGTAAGTGTTGGACAGCTCGATCTGTGTCCCGATCTCCTCCAGATCCGAAGTCGCGACAGCGCCCTTGATGGCAGCCGCCGTTCCCACATTCATAAAAACAGGGGTCTGCACCACACCATGAACCGTACTGAGCTGCGCGCGCTTCGCCCTGCCTTCCTTCTTTAATACTTTATACATTACAATCCCTCAACATATTCTTCCAGAGTCAAATCCTGCTCCATGATCTCCTGCGCTGCCGCTTTGCCCACGTAGCGGAAATGCCATGGTTCATATTCGATGCCGGTTATGTACTCTTTTCCCTTCGGGTAGCGCAGGATAAAACCGTATTCTCCACAGTTCTCCCGCAGCCAGATTCCCGCCGGCGTGTCCCCGAAGCCCTCATCCAGCGTCTTATAGGAATCCGTATAGATATCTAACGCCAGGCCGATCTGGTGCTCGCTGGTCCCCGGAACGTTAACCACCCGGGCCGCCAGTTTATAGGCATCTATGTAGGACATTCCCCGGTTCATATAGCGCACTATTTTTCTGTCAAACAGATACTCCTGTCTGTCCAGCGTCCGATAAGGGGAACAGACTTCCAACGTGATCCCGTCCTCCTTTGCCGCCTGCAGCATACTCACAAACGCCGGAATGATCCTCTCATCGCACTGGAGACTTCCGCGGATCGTCCCCAGCATAAACTCATAATCCTCGGGGATGGGGTGCCTGCTGTTGACAAGTACTAAATTCCAGTCATCCCTGGAAACTCCCTCCTCCGCATCCTCCTGCATCTCCAGCGTTTCCAGATTATAGTTCGCGAGAATCTCATCGGAGGAATAGTTATCGATATCGTCGGCGGCTTCCGCCTCCGGATTGATGATCTCCTCCACTCCCGCCGGCTGCACCTCCTGCCGCACAACATCCGTCCCCGCCGCCTCGACCTCCACTACCCCGGTCTCCGTCGCCAGCACGATCTCCTCTTCCTCCAGATGTTCCGTGGATATCAGCTGTTCCTCTGCACCTCTCACCTGGAACATGGGCGCACAAAAACTACAGCTGATGGTAAAAAACACCAAAAGCACTGCCAGCGAAATAAGCTTCTTACTGTTGGTAACAAGCCCGTTGCCAATATAAAATACAAGAAGCCGGATACTAAGACCCAGAGTGATGACCTCTTTTAAAAAAGGATATTTCTGTATCTTCCGCCTGGCCTCCCGTATCGCGTTTTCCTTCCAGGACTCATTCATCTTCTTTTTCCTGCTCCGCAGTAATTGTTCTTTTTCTTGCAGTTCCTATAGTATAACATATATTTCTCCATATTGCATTGTTTTTTTTTAATTTTTTTATTATAATCGTTATTAAAATTTGACAAGGAGATATCACTATGGCAGGTTCAACATATGGTACCATTTTTAAGATCGCTACATGGGGTGAATCCCACGGCAAGGCGCTGGGCGTCGTCATCGACGGATGTCCCGCCGGTCTTCCCCTCTCGGAGGAAGATATCCAGCTCTACCTGGACCGCAGAAAACCGGGACAGACCTCCATCTCCACTCCCCGGAAGGAGAGCGACCTGGTGGAGATCCTCAGCGGCGTCTTCGAGGGAAGGACCACAGGGACTCCCATCTCCCTGATGATCCGCAACACCTCCCAGAAGTCTTCCGACTACTCCCAGATCGC
>CANRWP010000033.1 GCA_947643595.1 uncultured bacterium
TGATCTGTGTGACGGTGGCAAGTACGGTGGCTACGGAATTTGTCTATGAGAAACTGATGAAAAAGGAGGTTACCATCGGGGATTTTTCCGCGGTGGTGACGGGGCTTTTGCTGGCGCTGAACCTGCCGCCGATGGCGCCCTGGTGGATCGGTATGATCGGCGGTATTTTCGCCATCCTTGTGGTAAAGATGCTCTTTGGCGGCCTGGGACAGAACTTTATGAACCCGGCCCTTGGGGCAAGATGTTTTCTGCTGATCTCCTTTACGTCCATTATGACAAACTTTGACTGTGACGCCTATACCGGCGCGACGCCGTTGGCGCAGTTAAAATCGGGCGTGACGCCGGATGTGTTTTCGATGGTGATCGGAAAGACCGGCGGAACCATCGGGGAGACGAGCATGATCGCCATTGTGATCGGCGCCTGCTTCCTGATCCTGCTTGGTATTATCGATCTGAGGATTCCGGGCAGTTATATTGTCAGTTTTGTGGTGTTCCTCTGCCTGTTCGGGGGGCACGGTATAGATCCCGCTTATCTGTCCGCCCATCTTGCCGGCGGCGGTCTGATGCTGGGAGCGTTTTTCATGGCGACGGACTATGTGACAAGACCCATTACAAAGAAGGGGCAGTATCTGTTCGGCATCTTTTTAGGGATTCTGACCGGTATTTTCCGTGTGTTCGGCGCTTCCTCGGAGGGCGTCTCTTATGCGATTATCATCGGTAACCTTCTGGTGCCTCTGATGGAGAAGATTACTCTTCCGAAAGCATTCGGGAAAGGAGGAGAAGCGGTATGAATGATGAAATCAGGTCCATGTTGAAAGATGCGGGTATCATTGTGGCCATTACGCTGATCGCCGGACTGGTGCTGGGAGGCGTGTATCAGCTCACGAAAGAGCCTATTGCGGAACAGAAACGGCTGAAAAAACAGAAAGCCTGTCAGGAGGTCTACGCGGAGGCGGTGTCTTTTGCGGAGGCGGAAGGCTTTGATACGGAGGCCGCCGCTTCGGTGCTGGCTGCGGAGTATCCTTCTCAGGATATCGATGAAGTGATGCTGGCGCAGGATGGCGCGGGAAATACGCTCGGCTATGTGCTGACGGTAACCACCCATGAGGGCTACGGCGGAGATATTCAGTTTACGATGGGCATCACAAACGAGGGAACTTTAAACGGTATTTCTCTTTTGAGTATTGCTGAGACGCCGGGACTGGGCATGAGAGCGGAGGAGGTGCTCAAACCTCAGTTTGGAGGTAAGTCCGCCGGGAAATATGAATATACAAAGACCGGCGCTGTGGCGGAGAATCAGATCGATGCGATCTCCGGCGCAACGATCACAACCAATGCTGTGGTGAACGGAGTCAATGCCGGACTGTTTTATTTTCAGAATGAATTGGGAGGTGCGGCTGAATGAGTGAGATAAAATCAAGGCTGGTCAACGGCCTGTTTAAAGAAAACCCCACCTTTGTGCTGATGCTGGGGATGTGTCCCACGCTGGCGGTGACGACTTCCGCCATGAACGGACTGGGGATGGGGCTGACCACCATGGTGGTGCTGGCACTCAGCAATATGATTATTTCCCTGCTTCGGAATATTATCCCGAATAAGGTGCGTATTCCGGCATTTATCGTGATCATTGCCTCCTTTGTGACGATGATGGAACTTTTGCTGGAAGGCTTTGTTCCTTCCCTTTACGATGCCCTAGGCATCTATATTCCGCTGATCGTGGTAAACTGTATTATTCTGGGAAGGGCGGAAGCGTATGCTTCCAAAAATCCGATACTGCCGTCTTTGTTTGACGGGATCGGCATGGGGCTTGGCTTTTCCTTCGCGCTGACCTGTATCGGCGCGGTGCGTGAGCTGATCGGCTCGGGAAAGATTTTCGGTTTTTCCGTGATGCCCTCCTCCTATGTTCCCTGTGCCATCTTTGTGATGGCTCCCGGCGCCTTCTTTGTGCTGGCGGTTCTTACCGCCCTGCAGAATAAGATCAAGATCGCAGGGGAGAAGAAGGGGAAAGATATGAGCAAAGTTGGCTCCGGCTGCAGCGAGGACTGCATGAACTGCGGGGAAGAAGGCTGCGGTAAACGAAAGTTTTATGATACGGATGTAAAGGAGGAACAGTAATGGAGACAGTAAGAGATTTATTGATTATATTGATCGGTTCCTCTCTGGTGAGCAATGTTGTGCTGAGCCAGTTTCTGGGGCTGTGTCCGTTTCTCGGCGTATCGAAGAAAACGGAGACGGCGGCAGGCATGGGGGCGGCGATTATTTTCGTCATCACGATATCATCTCTGGTGGCGGCGGCGATCTATCAGTTTATGCTGGTGCCGCTGCATATTGAATACTTGCAGACTATAGTTTTTATACTTGTTATTGCGGCGTTAGTACAGTTTGTGGAGATGTTTTTAAAAAAATTTATCCCGTCTCTGTATCAGTCGCTGGGGATCTATCTGCCGCTTATCACCACGAACTGCGCGGTGCTCGGTGTGGCGCTGACAAACGTGACAAAGCAGTACGGGATCTTAAAGAGCGTAGTCAACGGCTTTGCGACGGCGGTGGGCTTTACGGTTGCGATCGTGATCCTGGCCGGACTGCGGGAGAAGATGGCATATAGCGATGTGCCGGAATCTTTTCAGGGGATGCCTATCGTGCTGATCACGGCAGGGCTGATGGCGATTGCGTTCTGCGGGTTTTCGGGACTGTTGTAGAGGAAAAGCCGCGGCGGTATTCCGAGTGATCGCATTGAGGTTTAGGCCCTGTGATAAAGGTAATATAACAGATGGAAGACAGGGGCATTTTTTGTCCCTGTTTTATTATATCTGCAAAATCAGTTAAGATTTGGTTCTGAAAAAGGTGAGGAAAAGAAAAATGGACGAGAGATTAAAAAAGCAACTGGACTTTGCGCTGGAGATCGATAAGGAGAAGAATATTTTCCGCCAGACTCATTTATCCGGGCACGGCAGAAATGAAAACGATGCGGAGCACGCCTGGCATATGGCAGTGATGGCGTATCTGCTGCGGGAGTATGCCAATGAAGAAGTGGACATCGCGAAGGTGATGCTGATGTGCCTGATCCATGATATCGTGGAGATTGAGGCGGGAGATACCTACGCCTATGATGCCGAAAGCCTGAAAACACAGAAGGCTAGGGAGGATGCGGCGAAGGAGAAGATTTATTCCATGCTGCCGGAGGATCAGAAGCGGGAGCTGATCGCGTTGTTTGATGAGTTTGAGGCGTATGAGACGGCGGAGGCAAAATATGCCCATGCGATGGATAATCTGCAGCCGCTGATCTTAAACAACAGCAACGACGGCGGAGACTGGAAAGGGCATGAGGTAAGCGCGAAGCAGGTGTATGAGAGACAGGGGAAAACAAAGCTGGGCTCCGAACGGTTATTTGAGGTGACGGATCAGATCATCCGGGAAAATATCAGGAAGGGGAATCTGAAAGAATGATCCTTTTAAATCGCCTTTTCCGGAAAAGAGGTAAGGATTGAGGCAGGATAATTTATATAAGTTGACTATGCGAAAAATAATTATTATAGGCTGCCCGGGTGCGGGTAAAAGTGCTTTTGCACGAAAATTGAATCAGAAATTATCTTTTCCACTGTATTATTTGGACATGATCTGGCATAAACCGGACAAAACGACCTGCTCGAGAGAAGTATTTGACGGCAAACTGCAGGAAATTTTGGAAAAGGATACATGGATCATCGACGGAAATTATCTGCGTACACTGGAGATGCGCCTGAAAGAGGCGGATACGGTGTTTTTACTGGATTATCCGATAGAAGTATGCCTGGCAGGAGCGAAAGAGCGGATCGGAAAAAAACGGAAGGATATGCCCTGGGTTGAGACAGAACTGGATGAAGAGTTCCGGCAGTGGATACTGGATTTTTCCGGGGATCAGCTACCGGTTATTTATCGTCTGCTAAGGCAGTATGAGTGCGGGCGGGAGATTTTTGTTTTTCGGTCGAGAGAAGAAGCGGACAGATTTTGTGACCGGATGTAGAAAAATGTTTTATAGGGATGAACGGTGATTTAACTGATATATGTAAAGCGGTTATGCGCAAAGGACAGAGTCCCTGCTTTGTGAGGAGGATTGATATGAGAAGGGCGAATGTCTGTATTACAGAAAAAGTCCGGGGGTATATGGGCAGGAGAAGATGAGGTTTAGTGATGGATAAGAAAGGTAATAAAAGATATAAAAAGCCGGAGGATAAACTGGAAGATATCCTGATATATCACAAAAGAAAATATATTATGCCGATATGTTTGATCTTATATCTGGCTCTTGTTCTGGTGTCCATAGTGCTGACGCTGGGAGTCGCGGCGTATGCAGGGGAAGAGCCGCCGGAGGTAGCGAAGGAGATTTTTCGGTTGTCCAACATGATATATCTGCTTCCGGGAATGGCAGTGTTGGGGATTCCGGCGCTGCTCATCCATATTTTGCTCGGTGTCGGCGAACGGCGGTTTTTGCGCGTCTATCGGACGCTGCCGGAGACGGCAAAGCAAAAATTGTTTGAGGCAAAATTTCGGGAGCATTGCCCGGGCAATATGAAAATTTATGAGGCGGAAGGGTGTTTTCTGTTCTATGACGGATACCTTTTGGGGATGCCGCAGATCGTTCGGACAGAGGATATCGTATGGGGATATCTCGGAAGGTTGGATGTTTCGTTTCCCGATAGGGAGAAAAATATTGTGTATTCCGGCGTTCGGTTCTTTTTCCTGTGTTTTTATACAAAGGACGGCAGGCGGCACAGGATATTTGCCAATGTATCCTATAAAGATATCGATTCCTGGTTTACGGCGCGTTGTCCGCGGGCGATTCTCGGGTATGGGAGAGAACAGAGAAGTCGGGCGGAGGAGATATTCAGAGCGGAGGCGGAGCGGGCGGCTTCTCTGTTCGGAGAAGAGAGGGATTTTTATCCTGCGAGGAGAAAGAGAGCTGCGGCGATGGCGATGGGCGGTTCTCTTATGACGGTTGTCCTGCTGGCAGCAGGTTTCGGCGGCTGGCAATATAGGAACAGCGAAGAGTATCTATATCGGAAAAATATGAGACAGGCGGAAAGTTGGTATGAGAGCGGAGAGTTTTCCAGAGCTTATCAGGCCTATTATGCCGCGAGGGAGATTCGCAAGGATGATAAAGAGGCGTTAAAGGGAATGCTGTTATCCTCTGTGGAGACGGCGAAAAAGGACGGTTATTTGGACAGCATCATCCGGGATTATGAAAATCTGTTTTATCATCAGGAACTGTTTGCGGAAGAGACGGATATTTCCGGCTGGTATTTCGAGTGTGCGGAATACTATCTGATGAAGGACGATCCTGTTGGGGCGGCTGGGCTTTTGGAGAGAGGGATAGAGACTTTTGAGAAGGCGGATGCAAAAGGGGAGACCGCGGAAGCGGAAAACGGACCGGCGCGCAATGAAGAGATCATCGGAATGATGGAGCGCAAAAAGGAAGATATCCTTGCGCATTGCCGGGTGGCTGGGGTGACGGAGTATCTGTACGGGGAGAGGAGAGAATATAAAGAATATGACGAGCAGGGCAGAGAGGTACTCCATATCCGTTATCCGGACCGGAAGTGCATATGGGAGTACAAAAATTATGATGAGGCGGGAAATCTGACTTTTGTGGAGAGATGGGAGCAGAAAGAGGGGGAGAAAGAGAAACAGAAAACAGGGGAGGAATATCTGGAATATGATGAACAGGGGAATCTGTATTATATCGTGAAATATGATACGGTGAAGGGCAAAGAAACCTATGAGATGAACTGCGGCTATGACGAGGAGGGGTATCAGAACTATTATCTGGAGTCTTACGACGGAGAAATATTTACGGAGCGGCAATGTTATCTGCGCTCCGATCATATGCAGATCGACAGGGAATACACCGCGGATTGTCCGGTGGGAGAAGAACCGATTTATTACATTGCGCAGGAATGGGATGAGAAGGGGAAGCTTCTGAGAGAATCCTATTATTCGTTGTTTTATTCTCCGGAAGAGATACATGCGGGGGAGGCGGCGCCTCTGGTGCAATATGATTATGCCTATGACGAAAACGGAAATACCGTATCGATTTCTTATATTTCCGGGAGTGACGGGAGACGATATCAGATCTATGAGAGAGAGTATGACAACAGAAATAATCTGATAAAGGAGATTTATTATGAGTATGGTGAGGAAAAGAATTCTTTTTGCGAGACAACTGTCTGGAAATATAATGAGGAGGGAGTTCTCCTGGAAAAAGAGGTGAGTACTGACGGCGTATGGAAAGGATATGCGGAACATTATGCGTATGACGAAGCAGGAAATCTGATTCGGAGAGATTATCTGGACGGGGACGGAAGCGGCTTTTCCGTTATAAAAGAATATGATATATTGGGAAATCCGGTAAAAGAGTACAGGATCGAGGGAGGCGCGGAAACATTGCCCGATGATGCGGAACCGGAAAAAGAGTGGGAATATAAATACCGCTATTTAAAGAAAGAGTCATAGTATGCGTATGGGAGCCCCAAAAATCTTTTGTATTCTATCTAAATAAAAATGATTACATAACACAAAATATGTGTTAAAATATCTGTGGATGAAAATTGTTGTTTCCGTTCGGTTTTCATGCGGAGGAGTCTGTGTGCGTACTGTATCCGCAGGCTTTTGTAATACATAAAACAGTACAGAAATGAGGAGACTATGTCAGGTATTATCATTGCGATGCTTGTAGTGGGGGGAGTCGGACTGTTTATCGGTCTGTTTCTCGGAGTTGCTGCGATTAAATTTAAAGTGCAGGTGGACGAAAAAGAGGTTGCGGTGCTGGAGGCACTGCCCGGCAACAACTGCGGCGGCTGCGGCTATGCAGGCTGCTCCGGTCTGGCGGCAGCGATCGCAAAGGGAGATGCCGCGGTTAATCAGTGCCCGGTAGGCGGCGAAGCGGTGGCTAAGAAAATCTCTGAGATTATGGGAGTGGAAGCCGGTGAGAGCAGGCGGATGGCCGCTTTTGTGGCGTGTCAGGGAGACTGTGATAAGGCAAAAGTGGATTATGAGTACACCGGTATCGAAGACTGCCGTATGCTTTCCTTTGTGCCGAACGGCGGACCGAAAACCTGTAATTATGGCTGTCTCGGATATGGGAGCTGTGTGCAGGCGTGTCCTTTCGATGCGATCCATGTAGTAAAAGGGGTGGCCGTGGTGGATAAGGAGAAGTGTAAAGCCTGCGGGAAGTGCGTGGAGGCGTGCCCAAAGAAGCTGATTTCTCTGCTTCCTTATGATGCCCCTTATCAGGTGGCCTGCAGTTCCAAGGACAGGGGGCCGGTGGCGATGAAGGCATGTGATGTGGCCTGCATCGGCTGTGGGCTCTGTAAGAGGAATTGTCCTTCTGAGGCGATTACGGTGGAGAATTTCAATGCAAGAATTGATCCGGAGAAATGTACCGGCTGTGGCAGCTGTATTGAGAAGTGTCCGAAGAAGAGTATTGTGGAAGTGTGATATGGGAGAGAATATGAATCAGTTCAGAGCAGTTTTATTTGATATGGACGGAGTTTTGATCAACACGGAACCGTTGCATTTTCAGATGTGGAGAGAAGTTTTTCACAATCGGGGAGTGGAGATCGATTACGACGGATATAAGGATTGTATCGGAGCAACCGAAGAGTTTTTGAGAGAATTGATCTGGAAAAATTATGGTGCGGATTTTCGGAAGGATGAGACGCTGAAGGAAGAGGCGATGGTCATAAAGAAGCGGCTGATCGCGGAGGAGGGATTTCCGAAAATGCCCGGTGTGGAGGAGATGCTGAAAAATCTGTATGAGGCAGGATTTTTGCTGGCGATCGCTTCCTCTTCCTCTGTCAGCTTTATAGAACTTGCGATGGATTACATAGGCGTAAAACAGTATTTCCATGTGATCAACAGCGGGGAAAATGTAGCGCATTCCAAACCGGCCCCGGACATCTACCTGAATACTGCGGAGAGGCTGGGCGTAAAGCCGGAAGAATGCGTCGTGTTGGAGGATTCCGAGAACGGCAGTATCGCTGCGGTATCTGCGGGGATGGTGTGTGTAGGGCTTGCTAATCCGGACTCGGGAAACCAGAATCTGGAGCGGGCGAAAGTCGTTATCCGGGGGCTGGGGGAATTTACACCGAAACTGATCGGACGGTTAAATGAAATATAGACTTATAGGCCAGGAGATTGCTATGCGATATCACGACATTACAAAAGATGATATGAAAAACGGGGACGGGCTGCGGGTAGTACTCTGGGTTTCCGGCTGCGGGCATCGCTGCCACGGCTGTCAAAATCCAATCACGTGGGATCCGGCTGACGGATTGATCTTTGATGAGGCGGCAAAGTGGGAAATTGAGGTAGAGCTTAAGAATTCCTATATTTCAGGTATCACTTTTTCCGGCGGTGATCCGCTTTTTCCGGATAATCTGCAGGAGGTGACCGCTTATATAAAAGTCTTGAAAGATCGGTTCCCGGATAAGACGGTCTGGCTGTATACAGGAGAAATTTGGGAAGACATTCAGAATTTGGAAGTGCTTTCGTATATCGATGTTTTAGTGGACGGCAGGTTTGAGCAGGATAAAAGAGATAATCTTCTGCACTGGCGGGGGAGCGCAAATCAGAGGGTCATCGATGTGAGAAAGAGTCTGAGCAGCGGGCGTGTGGTTCTGCACGACGAATTTGAGTGATAAAACAGGAGATGATATCTATGGGAAAGCAGGAAACTTTACAGATAAAATACCATGTGAAGGAGATAGAAAAGTTGCGCTATATCGATGGAAAGAGTGACTGGATCGATCTGCGGGCGGCGGAGGAAGTCACTTTGAAAACAGGGGAATATCGGCTTATCAGCTTTGGGATTTCGGTAAAGATTCCTGAAGGGTATGAGGCCCATGTTGTGCCCAGGAGCTCCACTTTCAAGAATTTTGGCATCCTGCAGGCGAACAGTTATGGCGTGATCGATTCCTCCTACTGCGGAGAGAACGATATATGGAAAATGCCGGTGTATGCGGTGCGGGATACGCAGATCCATGTAAATGACAGGATCGCGCAGTTTCGTATTATGGAGAACCAGCCGCAGATTGAGTTTGAGGAAGTGGACCATATGTCGGGTACGGACCGTGGAGGATTTGGCAGCACAGGAATATAGAAGGAATAGAAGATATATGCATAATTTCCCGATCGGCAGTTTATACTAAGGTCAGAAAAAAGCGGCATATATGCCGTTTTCTGACAGGAGTATGCCATGAACGAAAAAGATCAGGAAATTTTATATCCGACGAAGCAGATAGGAAAAGAAATGACAGCAGATTTCAAGGAAAATCTGGCTGCGATGAAAGAGATTCTGGCGCCGGATATCAGCTATGATATTGTTTATCGGGTGATACAGATGGGCGGTAGGGACGCCTGTCTGTTTTTTGTGGACGGATTCTGTAAGGATGAGCTGATGCAAAAGATCCTGCAGTATTTTATCGGCTTAAAGCCGGAGGATATCCCGGCGGATGCTCATGGGATGTCAAAGGCGTTTCTGCCTACGGTGGAGGCTGATCTGGGAAAGACCTGGGAGGAGATCATAGTGGCGCTGCTGTCAGGACAGACGATCCTGATAGTGGACGGCTTTGATAAGTGCCTGCTGATCGACAGCAGAACCTATCCGGCAAGAAGCGTTTCGGAGCCGGAGAAGGAGAAAGCTCTGCGGGGTTCGAGGGACGGCTTCGTGGAGACGATCGTCTTTAATACAGCGCTTGTGCGGCGGCGTATCAGGAGCCCGAAACTGCGTATGGAAATGATGAGAGCGGGGGAGAGTTCCAAAACGGATATCGCTGTCTGTTATATGGACGACAGGGTCGATCGAAAGCTCCTCTGCCAGGTGAAGACAAGGATACAGAATATCCACATCGATGCGCTGACAATGAATCAGGAGAGTTTGGCGGAGTGTCTGTACCAGGGAAAATGGTTCAATCCGTTTCCAAAGTTTAAATATACGGAACGTCCGGACACGGCGGCGGCTCATATATTGGAAGGTAATATAATTATATTTGTAGACAATTCCCCATCGGCAATGATCCTTCCGGTTTCCATCTTCGATATGACGGAGGAGGCGGACGATTACTATTTTCCGCCGATCACAGGGACTTACCTGCGGTTTTCGAGAACGGTCATCGGCATTATAACCTATCTTCTGACACCGACGTTTCTGCTTCTCACCATGTATCCTGAATGGCTCCCCGAGTGGCTTTCCTTTATCGCTATCGCGGATGATGTGAATGTACCGGTGATTTTACAGTTTCTGATCCTGGAGTTGTCACTGGACGGGTTGAAACTGGCGGCGGTGAATACGCCGAATATGTTAAGTACGCCCTTAAGTGTGACGGCGGGTATTGTGCTCGGGGAGTTTGCGGTAAAATCAGGATGGTTCAATTCGGAAGTGATGCTGTACATGGCGTTCGTGGCCATCGCCAACTATACGCAGTCCAACTATGAGCTCGGCTATGCGCTGAAATTTATGCGTATCATCACGCTGATCCTGACCGGGATTGCCGGAGTATGGGGCTATGCGGCAGGTGTCCTGCTTTTTGTCATCTCAATTGCGTCTAACAGGACGATCACAGGAAGGAGCTATATCAATCCTTTCGGGCCGGGCGGTATCGGGACGCTTTGGAAACGGTTTATCCGGGTGAGACACGAGGCGGCAGGGAAGTAAGGCAGCAAGATTATATTATAATGGCTTTACATTGAAAAAGGATTGATAATGAGCAGTTTATCAATCCTTTTATTCGTTATCTTCAACATACTCGACAACATCTTCCACTTTACAATGAAGAATTTTGCAGAGCTGATTTATTGTGTGTAAAGTTACATTTCTGTTTTGTTTCAGACTGTCATATGTGCCATGGCTGAATCCGTAGACATTCAACAATTTATAAGTTGTTATTTCCTTTTCCTTCATCGTTCTCCAAAGTGGAGCGAACGACATCATAGGCAACCACCCCCTATCCGTATAGGAAAATTATAATAGAAATCGTTATATCATAATATTTCCGGTATATCGGAAATGTTTTCATGGACAATGAAAGATGCATATGATAAAATTAAGTAGAAATTTACCGTTTTACACATGGCGAGCAGTCTTGGCACTGCTGGGAAACAGGGGGAAGATGATGAAAATATGTCCAAAATGTGGAAGAGAATTTGGAAACAGCTCTATAAGATGTCCAATATGCAAAGTGGATTTGGAATTGATGAGAGAGGCGAGAAGAACCACGGTAAATGCAGGAACAGGGAGAACTTCTACATATCTATTTCGGACGGAATTGGATGGTATACAAGAAGATTTATGATCATAAAAAATAATTCTAATGAAACAGTGGATGTTTCTACTTCTTCTTTAACGTATTCAAGTGATGGAACTATGGTGGGAGCAGATGATTCTGAATTTTACGCATTAGGAGCAGGGTGCACATCTGTTTTATATGAGGTTTTTGAGACAGATTCTGACATATCTTATTACGAGGGGAGCATGAAGGTAAAAAAGAGTGAATACTATGAATCTGTAATACAGGATTTATCATATGTGCAGAATAATGTTGATGATGGTGCGATTTTTCAGGTAACAAATAACGGAAGTGAGCCGGCTGATTTTGTAGAGGGATATGTTTTGTTTTTTAAAAACGGACAACTGGTTCATTATGAGAGTTCATATTTTACAGATGATGATTCTGAACTAAAGCCTGGGGAAACCATATCAAAACAAATTACATCGTATGAGGAATTCGATTCCATGCAATTTTATTTGACAGGAAGAAGATAAAATATAAAAGAAAGAGAATATACAAAATATGGAATCAAAATCCGGATTTGTAAAAGCGGTTATTTCGGTACAGGAGTTATTTTGAATAATATTGCGATAATATAGCTTTCTATTATATGTATAGTTGGTGGAAAATAATGTGGAGAAGAACACAGTAACGGTTGAAGAGAAAGAAAGTATAAATGTAATATTGGCTCAATATATAACACTTGGTTTAGAGTAAAACGTACCCCCGGAAGCATCAAACTTTCGGGGGTAATATTATAGTTTCTATTTTCTGTCTTCCATATTCATATAATTCTTATCATATCCGATCGGTTTATAGGCCGGACGGATGATCTTTCCGTTGTTGGCGAGTTCCTCCATGCGGTGAGCGCTCCAGCCGACGATACGGGCGATCGCGAAGATCGGGGTGAAAAGCTCCTGAGGCAGTCCCAGCATATTATATACAAAACCGGAATAAAAGTCTACATTGACGCTGACGCCCTTATAGATCTGTCGCTCGTCTGCGATGACCTGGGGGGCAAGTTTTTCTACGAGAGAGTACAGATTAAACTCCTTCTCCAGTCCCTTTTCCACGGACAGTTTTTCCACGAAGCTCTTGAAAATGACAGCCCTGGGATCGGATTTGGAATACACTGCATGTCCGACACCATAGATAAGCCCGGCATGGTCAAAGGCCTCCTTATTCAAGAGCTTCCTCAAATAGCCGGCTACTTCTTCCTCATCTTCCCAGTCTTTCAGGACGGACATCATCTCCTCAAACATCTGGACGACTTTGATGTTGGCGCCGCCGTGTCTTGGCCCCTTTAAGGAGCCGATTGCCGCCGCGATCACAGAGTAGGTATCTGCCAGGGAGGAAGTCACCACATGAGTGGTGAAGGAGGAGTTGTTACCGCCGCCGTGCTCCATATGCAGTACCAGTGCCACATCCAGAATCCTTGCCTCAAGTTTGGTATAGTGGCTGTCCGGGCGCAGGATATGTAAAATGTTTTCCGCAGCAGAAAGGTGCGGCTGCGGCTGATGGATATAGAGACTGTTGCCGTCGTGATAGTGGCTGTATGCCTGATATCCGTATATCGTGAGCAGAGGGAAAATGCTGATCAGCTGCAGACACTGCCGCAGGACGTTGGGCAGGGAGGTGTCGTCCGCTCTGTCATCGTAAGAATACATGGTGAGAACACTTCTTGCCAGTGTGTTCATCATATCTTTGCTGGGAGCTTTCATAATAATATCCCGCACAAAGCTTGTGGGAAGGCTCCTGTAACCCGAGAGAAGTCCCTTAAATTCTGCAAGTTCCTGCTCGTTCGGAAGTTTGTTAAACAGAAGAAGATAGGTTACCTCCTCAAAACCGAATCGGTTTTGAGAGGTAAAGCCTTGTACCAGGTCCTTGACATCGTAACCTCTGTAGAACAGACGGCCGTGGGCGGGAACAGTCTTTCCGTTGATGACTTCGGTAGCTCTGACATCGGAGATAGTGGTCAGTCCTGCGAGAACGCCCTTTCCGTTTAAGTCTCGGAGACCTCGTTTCACATCATATTGTGTAAAAAGAGCGGTATCGATGATATCCGCCTCTTCGCTGAGTTTTGCAAGGCGAATCAGTTCCGGGGTGATTTCTGAAAAATTCTGGTGCTCCATAAAAATACTCCTTTCTTTTGAGTGTGTACAAAAGTACATAAGTATGACCTTTATCCCTATACAAAATTAGCAGCATCAAATTGTGTGTTGCCCAAATTAATCAAACCTGTTGAAAATATAAGTGGCAAATAATAATAAGATTGGCTGTGACGTATAAAAGAATTTCCAAGAAAACAATATAAAGTTAAAGTCGAAATGTATCTTTATCATAACATGAAAAAAAAGAAGATTACAAGTTTATTCTGTCAATTCAGAAAAAATTTATAAAATTTGTGGGAAAAGGCTGTATTTTTATGTATAATACTCTCAGTAGAAAAGGAGAACAAAATCATGGAAAACAAACAGATTACAGAGAGACTTTTCACGCTGCGGAGGGCCATGCGGGAGGAAGGTATTCATTATTATATGATCACGTCGGCGGACTGTCACGGATCGGAATACGTGCATGATCATTTTCGAGCGAGGGCTTATTTCAGCGGATTTACAGGGTCAAACGGCACATTGCTCGTGGGGGAACAGGAGGCGGCGCTCTGGACGGACGGACGCTATTTCTTACAGGCGGAGGAACAGCTTGCGGGAACAGGGATCGCTCTGATGCGTATGCAGGAGAAGGGAGTCCCCACGGTGGAAGAATACCTGGAAGAGAAATTGCGGACCGGGGAAGTGTTGGGTTTTGACGGTAATTGCGTCAGCGCAAAACAGGGCGAAAAGCTGGAGCAGATATGCCGGAAAAAACAGGCGGAAATACGATGTGAAAGAGATCTCCCGGATATTGCGTGGCCGGACAGACCGGCGCTGCCGTGCGGGAAGGTCTGGGAGCTTTCGGAGGAATATGCAGGGGAATCCTGTCAGGATAAGCTGCGCGAAGTGAGGAGCGTACTGGAGAAAGAGGGCGTTGACTGTCTGTTTTTAAGCGGTCTGGACGATATCATGTGGCTCTTTAACCTGCGGGGAGGGGATATCGAATGCAATCCGGTAGCGCTTTCCTACGCGTTTGTCGGCAGAGAACACTGTACACTGTTTTTGCAGAAAAAGGCGGCAAAAGACATTTCTCTTGCGCATTTCGGGGTGGACATAGAAGAATACGGAACGCTGTTTGACTGGATAGACAGAAAATTTGCATTGGAAGACAGAAAAAATTTGAGAATTTGGGCATCCGGGGAATCCCTAAGCTATCGTTTAATGCGGATTTTTTCAGGGAAAAGCGAGTTGATCCTGAAAGAATCTCCCACAGAACTTCTCAAGGCGATAAAAAACGAGGTGGAACTCTCCCGCAGCAGGGAGGCTTACCTGCGGGACAGTGCCGCCCTGTGCAAATTTATTTACTGGCTGAAGCGGCATATCGGAAAAGAGGAGATCACGGAGATTTCCGCCGCGGATAAACTCGAAGAGTTTCGCAGGCAGATCCCCGGGTTTTTGGATCTCTCCTTCACAACGATCTGCGGTTATGCGGATAATGGAGCGATCGTTCATTATGCCGCCGATGAAAATTCAAACCGCAGGCTGGAGCCGAAGGGAATGGTTTTAGTTGACTCCGGAGGTCAATACATTGGCGGGACCACGGATGTGACCAGGACGATCGTACTCGGGGACGTTACAGCGGAGGAGAAGAGGATATTCTCCTTTGTGGCCGCGGCGATGCTCAGGCTTTCGGAGGCAGAATTTCTGGAGGGCGCCACCGGACGGAATCTGGATATTCTGGCGAGACAGGATCTCTGGAAGAAGCATTTGGACTATAAACACGGCACCGGACATGGAATCGGCTATATTTTGAATGTGCATGAGGGTCCCCAGCGGATCAGCTGGCAGTATAGGCAGGAGACGAAGGAGTATGCCCTGCGGGCCGGAATGCTGATAAGCGATGAACCGGGCATGTATCTCGCCGGGAAGTTTGGCGTCCGCACGGAAAATATTCTGGAGGTCGTGAAGGAGGAGGAGAACGAGTACGGGACATTCTTAGGCTTCAGGCATCTTACGTGGGTTCCCATCGACAGGGAGGCTCTGGATAAGCGTTTTCTGAAAGCGGAAGATGTGGACAGGATCAACGCTTACCACAGGACGGTCAGAGAAAGGATACTGCCATTTATGGAGGGGGACGAACAGACGTGGCTTATCGAGGCGACGGCTGAATTGTAGAACGGCAGTTTTCCCGTTTTTACAAATTTTTTAGGAATTTTCAGAAAGGTTTGTGCAAAAGCTATCTTGACTTTTGAAACACGATTTGACATAATAAAAAACGAATGTGCGGCTTGAGACTGCACAGCGGCAGGGATATGCCGCAGGTATCAAAGATATTCGCGATATGAGCGATCGCTGATATTGCGATAAACTATATTTATCATCCAAGAGGAGGAAAAAATATGTCAACAAAAGCGTTTTACCCCATTTCCGAGATCGGCAAAGGTAAAGTGGGCTTTTCCAAAACCCGTTCCATTATCGAAGCCGCTTTTTACGGGAACAACGTAGTGAAGGTGGAGACACTGAAAGAAGCTTATAATTTAGCGAAGAATTCTCCGGGAACGATCGTGACAGATATGCCCGTAAAGGACGGCGAGACTTTCGGTCTTCCGGCTGACGCAAAGGTTCTTCTGTTCAACGACGGTGCTGTGACCGGCCGTTATGCCGCTGCACGCCGGATCAAAGGTGAGCCCGGTGTAGATGAAGTGAAACTGGACAAGGTAGTGATGGACGCTATCTACAAAACACGTTGGAAAAAGATGTATCATGCAACCTGCTTCGTAGGCCTGGATCCCGAGTTTATGGCGAAGGCTCACCTTCTGATCCCGGAAGGAGAGGAGAACCTGCTGTACAACTGGATGATCAATTTCCAGTATATGTCCGATGAATATGTGAAGATGTACAAGAAATCCCAGCCCATCGGCAATGGAAACGAGCCGGATATCTATATCTTTTCCGATCCCCAGTGGGCGCCGGTGGAAGCTCCCGATGTGGACTACAGCTGCCTGAGCGATCCTCTGACACTGTGCTACTTTGATACCAACCAGAACTGTGCGGCGATCCTTGGTATGAAATACTTTGGCGAGCACAAGAAGGGCACACTGACCATGGCATGGGCTCTGGCGAACAGAAACGGCTATGCGGCATGCCACGGCGGACAGAAAGAGTACACACTGGCTGACGGCTCCAAGTTCGTCGCTTCCGTATACGGCCTGTCCGGTTCCGGCAAGTCCACTCTGACTCACGCAAAACATGGCGGCAAGTATCCGATCACTGTCCTGCATGATGACGCTTTCATCATCAACACAGATACCTGCTCCTCCGTAGCGCTTGAGCCTACCTACTTTGACAAGACTGCCGACTATCCCACAGGCTGTCCCGATAACGAGTATCTGTTATCCGCTCAGAACTGTTCCGCTACGATGGACGAGAACGGCAAGATCCAGCTTGTGACCGAGGATATCAGAAACGGCAACGGCCGTGCGATCAAGTCCAAACTCTGGTCTCCGAACCGTGTGGATAAGATCGAGGCTCCCGTAAACGCTATTTTCTGGATCATGAAAGATCCCACCATCCCGCCTGTAGTAAAATTGAAAGGCGCGGCTCTGGCTTCCGTTATGGGCGCAACCCTGGCTACAAAGACATCCACCGCGGAGCGTGTGGCTGCCGGTACGGATATGAACGCACTGAGGATCGTTCCCTACGCTAACCCGTTCAGGACCTACCCTCTGGTAAATGACTATGAGAAGTTCAAAAAGCTGGTGGAAGAGAAGAATGTTGACTGCTACATCGTAAACACAGGCGACTTCATGGGCAAGAAGGTAAAACCCGCTGATACGCTGGGCATTCTGGAAACTATCGTGGAAGGAAAGGCTAACTTTGAGAAGTGGGGCAACTTTGAGGATATCGAGATCATGTACGACTGGTCGGGCAAGACAGACGACTTCAAACCTGATCTGAATGACGCGTCCTATATGGAAGCGTTGAAGAGCGCTATGCAGAACCGTGTGGATGCGGTAGAAGGCTTCGCAACCAAGAAGGAAGGATACGATAAGCTTCCCGACGAGGCTCTGGAAGCTTTGAAGAAACTGGTTTCCGAGTGCTAGGAATCGGATACAGAGTACGGATTTTTGGGAAATAAACAATGAGAGCCGCTGTACCGGGCATGAAAAGGGCTCGGTACAGTGGTTTTTTTGGGATGATATAGGATGGATAGAGGAAAATTTTGGACAGCCCGCTATGCGGTGATCAATGCGACATACTTCATGGGATTCTGCGGCGTTCACGCGTATGCATCGATTTTTATGTTGGGAAGAGGTTTTACCAATTCCCAGATCGGAATGCTGCTTGCCCTTGCAAATGTTCTTTCCGTGCTGATCCAGCCAGTTATCGCCGGGATGATCGATAAACAGGGAAGGCTGACAAACCGCCGGACGGCTTTGTTCAGCACGGCAGCGATCATAGTTCTCTCTCTGGTGTTATCGTTTGTACAGAGAGAAAAGACAGTTATATTTATCATATTTATGTTGATTTATATGATTCAGATGGCATACCAGCCGATTATCATCGCCATGAATTTCGAGTATGCGGAGCGGGGCTGTCCTATTAATTTTGGTCTGGCGAGAGGACTCGGCTCGGTAGGGTTTGCGGTGTATTCGCCGATACTCGGGAATCTGTTGGAACAGCACAGCGTAAGCGTGATACATATGGGAGACTGCCTTGTTCTGACAGTGGGATTATTGTTTCTTCTCACCTTCAAAATGCCGGCAGGATGCGAAAATTCCATTTTGGGAAGCGGCGAAGAGAGGGCGGACAGAGAAGAGAAGGAACAACTTGTGGCGCACAACAATTTTTTTGATTTTGCAAGACACTATCCCGGATTTATGCTGTTTCTGATATCGGTCATACTGGTGTTTTTTGCCCACAATATGATCAATGATTATCTGATTCAGATCATTACGCCCCTGGGCGGGACGGAGAAACATATAGGCTATGCCACTTCCATGGCGGCGCTCATAGAACTGCCGACAATGGCGTTTTTTGCCCGGATGACAAAAAAGATATCCTGTGAAAAACTGTTGATCATTTCCACGATAATTTTCACTGTGAAAGTAGCGCTTTTGTTTCTGGCGGGCGGTATTGCAGGAGTTTTTGTCAGTCAGTTTTGTCAGATCGGCGCCTACGCGCTCTTTATTCCAGCGTCTGCCTATTACGCGAATATAGTGATGGAGAGGCTGGATCAGGTAAAGGGGCAGGCTTATCTGAATTGTGCCATCACGTTGAGCGGTACCTTCAGCGGGCTCATCTGCGGCAGGGTGCTCGATCTGGCGGGGCCGAAGGCCATGCTGGCGGGAGGAGTCTGTGCCAGCGCCCTGGGTACGATTCTGGCAGTTCTGGCGGTCAGGAAAAAGAAGGGAGTTTCGTTCGGTTGTTGCAATTAATTCCAGCTTATTATATAATAGATTTATATGGCAGGTGCGGTATCTGTATATTTACGAAAGAGCGCCTGTGTGAAAAGGAAATAGGAGGTTACTGATCTATGGGTACCAGTATTAAGAAATCAGTCGGTATTCGTGTTATCTGTACAGTTATCATGATCATGCTGTTCAGTGGCATAACAACATTCAATATTTTGCGTATTGAGGGAACTCAGAACGATAATGTTATTGCAGTCGCCACGCTGAACCAGGTGCAGCGCGCCGAGACTGCCCACTATAAGTGGTCGGCAAATTTGAGCAACGCTCTGTATTCCGGTGCGGAATTTACAGGCAGCATGGATCACACGGCGTGTGTGCTGGGGACGTGGCTATATTCGGAACTGGATTTGGAGGATGCTGAGATTGTCAGTCTGCGCAGCCAGATTGAACCGTTACATAAGGAGCTGCATGCCTCCGCGGGCACTGCTCTCGAGTTATATGCGAATGACAAGGAGCAGGCGCAGCAGTATTACCAGGATACGATTCTGCCGAACCTGAGTACGCTGGTCGGACTGCTGGAAAAAGTGGTGGAGCGGAGTGAGGTTCTTACCAGTGAATATACGTCTCGAATGAACAATACGATCATCTTTATGCATATCTCTACGACAGTATGTCTGGTTCTGGCGTTGGCCAGCCTGATCAGTCTGGTATTGTATGTGATGCGGCAGGTGATCAAACCGTTAGTCAGCATCACGGAAAATGTGCGGCCTCTTCAGGAGGGAAATTTGACTCTGGAACTGGATTATCATTCCGAGAATGAGCTGGGAGAGCTGGTTCGCACGCTGGAGGAGTCACTGGGACGTATTCAGGAGTATGTGGGAGATATCGATCGGGTTATGGCTGAACTCGCCCAGGGGAATTTCAATGTGGGCACTTCTGCCCGCTATATCGGCGACTTCCAGCCCATCGAGGAGGCGCTGGGACGCTTTACGGTTTCCATCTCGGAGGCTATGGGCAGTATCATAAAGGCAGAACAGAATGTGGCATCCCATGCGGAACAGCTCTCCGGCGGAGCGCAGGCTCTGGCACAGGGCGCCACTGACCAGGCGAGCGCAGTGGAAGAACTGTACGCTACTGTGGATGAGATCACGAGAAGCGCTGCAAAGAATGTGGAGGCTGTTTCTGATGCCCGCCGCAGTGCTCAGCTGACCAGCGAACAGGTGACTTTGAGCAGTCAGGAGATGGAGAAGATGGTGGCAGCCATGGAGGATATCGCGGAGGCTTCTCAGCAGATCAGCAAGATTATTGCGACGATAGAGGATATCGCTTCCCAGACCAATCTTCTGGCTCTGAATGCGGCGGTGGAAGCTGCCAGAGCGGGGGAAGCCGGCAAAGGTTTTGCCGTGGTAGCGAGCGAGGTGCGCGTATTGGCATCCAAGTCCGCGGAGGCGGTGAAGGCTACCAAGAGCCTGATCGAGAATTCGGTGCAGGCCACAGATCGCGGCAGCCGTATTGTGACCGAGGTTTCCGATTCATTGAAGCAGGCGCAGGAACTGGTGTTGCAGTCGGATGAAGCGATCAGTTCCATCACCGAAGCGATCAATCAGGAAGCTGACGCGCTGTCCCAGGTATCCATAGGGATCGGACAGATTTCATCGGTGGTACAGACCAACTCGGCGAGCAGCGAGGAGTCCGCGGCTGTCAGTACGGAGCTGTTTGAGCAGGTACATACGCTGGAGGAGAAGACCAAAATGTTCCGCCTGAAAAAAGGCTGATATGGAATTTTTTTCTAAAGAAATTTTACAATTTCTGTTGTAAATTTTGAAGGAAGAGGCTATAATAAGTATTAACCTGAAATGCATGAGAATTCCTGTTATTTTGAACCTACATTTACTTTAAACGGGACTCCTATATTATCACATGGATGTCAGGCCTCCGGGCGGAAGCCTAAGCAGTGGAAGGCAGAAGTGTGTTTGCGGTAACCCACCTGGCGTTTGCTAGGAGTCAACTTACAGGGTTCGGCATTTTGGGGGTTCAGAATTCTTATTAAGATAAAAATAAGAGAAAAAGACGAGTGAAAGCAAAACGCTTTTTACTCGTCTTTTTTATGCGCAGACTTGCATAGCAAGTTTTACTGTTGACAGGCCGCATGAAAGTATCTCATACAGAATACAATGAACTATGAGAAGGCGGAAATTTCATGTTTTTTTAGCAGTATATTTTCTGATTATTTTTTTCTGGCTGTTATTCTGTTACAGACAGGTACAGAAAGCCTGTGTGGAAGCCGGACATACTGCGCAAAGCAGTGAGGAAGGAAGTGTCATATACTGGCCGGGCGAGAAAGAGTTTGCGGAAAGGGTGGAGCGGGGGGATTCTTTTTGGGGAAAACGGGTGGAAGAGGATGAGAAAGAGAGTGAAAAGGGGAAAGCGGAGGAGACAGAAGAAAAATTGACCGAGAATAAAGAGAACAGGTTGGACGAGAAGGAATGCAGCGACGATGCGGAGGAAGCGCAGGAGAAGGAAAAAGATACCGAAACGATCCGGATAGTACTTCTCGGGACGGGTGGTATCTATCACGGGAAAGTGGTGTTGGAGGCAGGGGGAGAAACGCTGGAAATTACAGAGGACAGCCCTTATTTTGAGAAGACGGATATTATCCGAATCAGCACCGGCGGAGGGGAGAGAGAAATACAGGTGACGAGTTTGGACAGACGTTGCGGGCATCCCTTTTACGGGGGAATTTTGGAACTTAGGAGGGAAGATGCGGGGATTGTTCTGATCAATGAAGTGTCAGTGGAAGAATATGTAAAAGGTGTGTTGCCCAGCGAGATGCCGTCATCTTACCCCCTGGAAGCTTTGAAAGCTCAGGCGGTGTGTGCCCGCACTTACGCCAAAATGAAACAGGAGAGTAAATCCTATCCCCAGTATGATGCGGCGGTGGACGACAGCACAGCCTGCCAGGTCTATCGCAATCTGAAGACATCCGAGGAGTGTGATCTTGCCGTGGAGGAGACGGCGGGGGAGGTTTTGCGGGAAGAGGACGGCAGCTATACGGAGTGTTACTATTATTCCACATCGTGTGGAAGAGGAGCGCCGTTGTCGGTCTGGCATGGCGGCGAGAAGGACAGCCCGGTATTGTCCAAAAGTGAAGAGGAGATCACCCTGATGAATCAGGAGTTTTTTGACTATATAGGTCAAGAGCAGGAAGGACATCTGGAGGCCGAGGAAGCTTTTTACCGATGGAATTATCGGAAAGGAAAGGCGGAGGATGAGGCAATTTTCGACAAGTGCAGAGAGCGCCGGGAGGTAAACGCCAGACTTGTCCTGGCAGAGGATATAAAGAGACAGAGCGAAACGGAGATCAGCAGGGACACTCTTGGGAATATTATGGATATGTGCATTGCGGAGAGACTGGAGGGAGGAGTGGCAGACTGTCTGAGAATTTCCTGCGAAAAGGGATACTTATATGTGTGGGGAGAGTACAATATCCGTTATGTACTGGCGCAGGGCGGCGCGGTGACATTGCAGAATGATACTGCGTTTTCGGCGAATGAACTTTTGCCCAGCGCTTTTATTTCTCTGCAAAGTATTTGTAACGAAAAGGGAAATATGGTAGGATATATTGTAGTCGGGGGCGGTTTCGGACATGGCGTGGGACTGTCCCAGAACGGAGCGAAGCACATGGCGCTTGCGGGGAATACGTATCAGGAAATTTTGGCGACTTATTATCAGGAGAAACATATTTGAACAGGCTGGAAAATTCTTCTATGATAAAGAAATTATATCAGATATTTTACCGGTTCGGCAGACAGATGACGATCAAGAATATCAGTTCTTTTGCGGCGAGCACCGCATTTTTTCTCTTTATCTCTCTGATACCGATCCTGTATCTGGTCTGCTCGATCCTGCCCTATGTGAATATCACACAGGAGGCGCTGAGGGAATCCATCGATGCCATGTTGCCCGGTGTGATCGGGATGTTTTTGAATTCGATTATCGCGGATGTGTATGGGAGGTCCGCCGGCGGGATTTCCCTGGCAGTGCTGGTGATGTTATGGTCAGCGGGCAAGGGGATGATGGCGCTGATGCGGGGGCTGAACGCGGTCAACGAGGTGGAGGAGGAGAAAAATTATTTTTTTGTCCGGGTGGTTGCTGCGACCTATACGATCCTGCTGATCGCGGCGTTAGTTATTTCCATGGTGTTCAGCGGGTTTGGAAAGTTTATTTTAAAGATGTTGATCGACAGCATTCCGGGCGGGGATATGTTGTATTCCGTCCTCGGACGGGTCAGGTTTCTGTATTCCTGGATCGTGCTGACGGTTCTGTTTATGACGATCTACAGTTATGTGCCGGGACGCCGGCAGAAGTTTCTGATGCAGCTGCCGGGGGCTTTTTTCACGGCGATCATCTGGAACGGTTTTTCACTGGGATTTTCGGTCTATCTGGAATATTTCGGGGATTTCGGCGTCTACGGATCTTTGGCGACGGTTGTGATCGTTCTGCTGTGGCTCTACTGTATGAGTTATATTGTGATGATCGGGGCGCATATCAATAGATACTTCAGACCGGCAAATGAGTATATATGGGAAAAGAGGCTGCGGCGAAAGAGATAGAATGTCCGGCAGGATGCGGGAGTATGAGATGAGAGATACATGGGGGATAAAGGGATGAGGATAGTTGTGGATGGAGGATTTCTGGGACAGCAGGTGATATTTTTTTCGAGGATCGCGTTGGCAATGCTCTGCGGAGGGATTATCGGGATCGAGAGACAGCAGAGGATCAAGGTGGCGGGAACGCGGACGCACATGATGATCTCGATGGCTGCCGCGCTGATGATGATCATCTCAAAGTACGGTTTTCTGGATGTGATCGGGGCGGCCGGAGTTTCCTGGGATGTCTCCAGGATAGCGGCGAGCATCATCACCGGTATCGGTATTCTGGGCGGTATCATTATCACGGGAAAACAGGGGCATGTCAGCGGGACGACGACTGCGGCGGGGCTTATGGCGACGATTGCGATCGGCATGGCGTTCGGCGCCGGGATGTACATGCTGGGGTTTGGTGTGACAGTGCTGCTTCTGGCGATGCAGTATGTGCTGCACCGGAATCTATGGATCGTGAAGCAGACAATACGCGCTCAGGTAGTCTTCCACATAGAACACGATGCGGGAGAATATGAAAGGGTGTTGGAAAAGCTGGAAGAGTATCATATCCATATCCAGCAGTTCAGATGGGAGAAGATGAGCAACGAGTCTTTTCAGGTCAGCTGCCATGTGACGATACCGGCGCGCTATACAAAGGAGGAGATCATTTCCATCTTCGCCGGTATGCCGGAGACGGAGAATTTTGAGATCGTGTACATATAAAAACTAATTTTTCATATTTTTTATGGAGGTGAAATAATTCAGTCGTATGGGGAAGAAAAAAGTAATAGCGGCAGGTCATATCTGCCTGGATATTACTCCCGTTTTTCCGGGTACCGGGGCAGAACATCTTGAGGATGTTCTGTCGCCGGGAAAACTGGTGGAGGTGAAGGAGGCGGATGTGCATACCGGCGGTTGTGTGGCTAACACAGGGTTAGCGATGAAAATACTGGGCGCGGATGTCACACTGATGGGAAAGATCGGAAGAGACGAGTTCGGGGATATGATCTTAAATATCCTGAGACAATACGATGCAGAATCAGGGATGCTGCGTTCGGAGAATTTTTCCACATCCTATTCCGTGGTGATCGCAGTGCCGGGGATCGACCGGCTCTTTCTGCACAATCCGGGGGTAAATAATGCTTTTCGGGCGGATGATATTCCGGCGGATATCCCGGAGGATGTTGCGCTGTTTCATTTCGGTTATCCGCCGATCATGAAGACCATGTATGAGAACGATGGAGCGGAACTGGTGAAACTGATGAAACGGATGAAGGCGGCGGGGATTGCCACATCCATGGATATGGCGGCGGTGGACGCTGCCTCGGAAGCCGGGAGGGCCGACTGGGAAAAAATCTTAAGTCAGGTGCTTCCTTTTGTGGATTTCTTTGTGCCAAGCGTGGAAGAGTTATGTTTTATGTTGGACAGGGATCGCTTTGAGGAATGGCAGCAAAGAGCAAAAGGGGGAAATATCACGCAGGTTCTGGATGTGGAGGCGGATATCAGGCCGCTTGCGGACCGTTGTATGGAACTGGGTGCGAAAGTGCTTTTGATCAAATGCGGAGCGCCGGGGATCTATTTCCGCACGGCGGACAGAGATACGCTCGGGGCTGTCGGCGGAGATCTTTTGCCGGAACCGGAGAAGTGGGCGGACCTGGAAAGTTTTGAGAGAAGCTATGTGCCGGAGAGGATCGCGTCGGGGACAGGCGCCGGGGATACCAGCATAGCGGCCTTTTTGGCGGCAGTGCTGGAAGGACTTGAGCCGGAGGAATGCCTGCAGCTGGCGACGGCGACAGGCGCGTCCTGCGTCGCCTCCTACGATGCTCTGAGCGGGCTGAAGTCCTTTGAGGAGCTCAGGGAAAAGATCAGGCAGGGATGGGAAAAACAGAGTTTGAACGAAAGAGGAGAATGTGATGTTAGTCAATATGAATGATATACTTCTTCCGGCGAAGGAAAATGGTTATGGTGTCGGTTTTTTTAATGCGGTGAATGTGGAGATGGCGCGGGCGATCATCGAGACGGCAGAGGAGCTGTGTGCCCCGGTGATGGTGGGGACTGCGGAAGTCCTTTTGCCGATAACAGGGCTGGAGAGGGTGGCAGAATATCTGATACCGATGGCGGAAAAAGCGAGTGTTCCGGTGTGTGTTCACTACGATCACGGTCTGACGTTTGAGAAATGCATGGAGGCCCTGAAGATGGGCTTTACGTCCGTTATGTACGACTGTTCGACTGCCTCTTACATAGAGAATGTGGAGAGGGTGGCGGAGATGGTGAGGATCTGCCATGCTATGGGTGTGACTGTGGAGGGAGAGCTCGGGCATGTCGGCGATAATGCCGGAGCAGGGAAGCTGGAAAATCCCAGCGACTATTTCACAGATCCCGATACGGCCATGGATTTTGAACGGATCCAGGTGATTTCCGAAAAACAAACCTCACGTTAGTGCTGCACGGGGGCTCCGGGCTCTCGGATCAGGATTTTCAGAGAGCTGTAAACTTAGGCGTGTCCAAAGTGAATATTTTTACGGATATCGATAAAGCCGGAAAACGCGGGATCGAGGCCGGAATCGCGGCGGGAGAGAAATCCATGACGGGACTGATCCCCTATGAGATCGCGGAGATGAAAAAAGTGGTAAAAGAAAAAATGCTGCTGTTCGGATCTGACGGCAGAGTGTAAGAAAATGCTGCATGGAAATCAAATGAGAAAAATGCCCTGGGGGATAGAAACTCCGGGGTGTTTTTTTATGTATATCTTTTTGCATATATTTTTATATAGCCGGAGGATTGTTTACAACTTTGTAATAGTTGTAAGATAAAATCAAATAAAGATCGTCAGAACAGGAGTGTGGTATGACATTCCGGAATGGAGAGTAAATGGCTGAGATACTGATCGTGGAGGACGAGCCCTCCATCAATGAATTGATCCGCAGGAATCTGGAGTTGGCGGGGCATCACTGCACGCAGATTTTTGACGGGAATGAGGCGATAACAATATTGGCGGAGAAGAATTTTGATCTGGTTATACTGGATATCATGCTGCCCGGCGCGGACGGCTACGAGGTACTTGAGCAGATTCAGGGGACTCCCGTCATCCTTCTGACGGCAAAGAGCGAGCTGTCCGACAAACTGCGGGGACTTAACAGAGGCGCAGACGATTATATCACGAAGCCTTTTCAGATGTTGGAACTGGCGGCGAGGGTGGAAGCTCTGCTTAGGCGGACTAAAAAGGCGAAAAAGTGTTTTGAGCTGGATAATGTGAGGCTGGATTTTGAGAGAAGGCTTATTTTGGTGGACGGAAAGCCCGTGGACTGTACGCCGAAGGAGTATGATCTGTTCGTTACTCTCGTAAAAAACCGCAATATAGCGCTCTCGAGGGAGAAACTTTTGGATCTGGTCTGGGGATATGATTTCGACGGCGGCACCCGCACAGTGGACGTGCATATCCAGCGGCTGCGCGCCAAGCTGGGGCTGGAGGAGCGGATCGTTACGGTATATAAGCTGGGCTACCGCCTGGAGGCGCCTGTATGAAGAGAAAGACTTTTATTGTGACGTTACTGCTTTTTATGATCTTCATGAACTCCAGCATGCTGATCGTCTCCTTTATCACGCTGCGGGAAAGGATGGCGGCGGAGCGGGAGACGGTTCTGGCGGAGCATTATGTGATCTCCTCGGGTCTGATCGGGGATATGCAGGCAGTGCAAAACCGCGGCGGGGATGTGAGGGAGTCCATGGGAGATCTGATGCGGACCTACGCGCGCTATTCCCAGAAAAGGGATAACGCTTTTGCGGTATCCTGTGAGGGGGATTGGATCTGGTATTCGGGAAATACTGCGCCGGCGGAGGATCCGGGCGGTCTGGCCGGTCAGACGGATCAATCCGAGCGGATGGTCTTTGTCAGGAGGAAACCGGAGTGGCAGCTGTGCGTCTATGGGCGCTTTCCCGCCCCGTTCCAGGAGTACGGGCTCTGGTACTGCGCGGGGCTTTCAGATACGTTTGAGGCCTGGAGGGGGATGAAGAACATGCTCTTTACGATCAGTATGACAGTGACTTTTATTCTGGCGCTCTTTCTTGTGAAATTTCTGGATATCCTGTTCAGACCTCTGCGGGAGATTTCCGCGGCATCCCGGGTGATCGCTGAGGGAGACTATCACACCCGCCTGCCTGTCCGGGGAAAGGATGAGATCGCGCTGATGGCGGAGCATTTCAATCGTATGGCGGAGCAGGTGGAATCTCACATAAAGCTATTGCAGGAGACGGCGGACAAAAAGCAGCAGTTTGTCGATAACTTTGCCCATGAACTGCGGACGCCTCTGACGGCGATCTATGGTTATGCGGAATATCTTCAGAAGGCGCCCGCGGCGGAAAAGGAGCGCTTTGAGTGTACGCAGTTTATTCTCTCCGAGTGCGGCAGACTTCAGAATATGGCGTATCAGCTCCTCGATCTCGCCGCGCTGCGGGAGCTTAAGACGGAAGTCTGTTCGATTGACAGTCTGTTTCAGAGGGTCAGAGAGATCATGCAGGTGAAGGCGGAGAAAAGCAGGATCGCCTTGTTCTTTTCCGGCAGCGGGGAGTATGTGATCGGAAATACGGAACTTCTGATCACGCTCCTCAGTAATCTGATGGACAATGCGTTTAAGGCAAGCGAGGAGGGGAGTGCAGTCCGTGTCAGTGCGGAGAGGAAAGAGGATAAGGTAATATTTGAAGTGAAAGATCAGGGGATCGGTATGACGAGGGAGCAGATCGATCACATTAAAGAGGCATTTTACCGTGTGGACAAGTCCAGGAGCCGCGCGGCGGGCGGGGCAGGTCTGGGGCTTTCCATCTGTGACAGGATCGTGGAACTCCACGGAGGAAGCCTGGAGTTTATTTCGGAGCCGGGGAGGGGGACTATGGCGCAGGTTATTTTGCCCGGCGGAGAGGAAGAAACAGGTTTTACAACTTCATAACAGAATATATATCACTCTGAAATAGAAAGCCTTTATATTGGTATCTGTAAGAAACAAAAACACGGATACCAAAAAAGGAAAGGAGTCAGAAAATGAAGAAAGAGAACAGCAACAGGAGTTATTTGAAGGTGGCGGCGGCAGCGCTTTTGGTGAGCAGCATCGGCGCGGGAGTTTTCGGGGTGGCGGCATCCGCCGGTGCGGAAAAGCAGCTTGATAGTGTAGAGAAGATTCCCACCAGCTATCAGGTGCCGGCGGTATTTTCCGGTCCGGAGGTGCCCACTGCCGCAGAGGTAGAGGAAACAGGCACAGCGCTGCAGTATCAGGTTGCGGAGAGCAGCCTGAATACAGGGACACCCACGGAAACGGATCTGTCCATGGAGGAAGCGGCGGCACTCGGCATGAAATATCTGGAGGACATCATGGGATTTGACAAGGAGGGGGCAAACGTCTACATGAGCTATGACAGCGGAACAGTTACTTTTCCACGGGCTTTTTGGGACGGAGATGTGCGCTTCGGGGAGGAGGTTAAGACGGATGACGATACATGGCACTTTTTTATCGATGCGGTGACGGGAGAACTGTTCATGTTAAGCTGCTCGGAGACATTGGATGTGGATGTGCCGTTAGGGTATGATTCCTCCCTGGAAAACAATTACGGCGTCTATGCGGAGGCGGCGAAGGAGATAGTGGAGCGCTGTAACCTGGTTGGCAGCCCGGTGGCGGATGTAAAGTACAGTTGCCAGGGGTACAGCAGCAACAATCCGGATATCACGATGGAGGTATACGGAGAAAACGGGCAGATCGCAACCCTTACCTTCTCGCGCTATAACCAGAGGTTCCTCGGCCTTAGCACGGATACCAGCAGGGTGATCACCGACAGAGCGATGGAAGATCTGATGAAGGAGGATGCGGAGGCGACGGACTGGCAGACGGAGACGCTGGAGGACGGCAGTGTGATACAGTGGAGGGAACAGTAATTGGCTTCGGCGGCAAAAACCGGAAAAATATAATGGTCTTATCTGAATTGTTTTTTCATGCCCCGCTGCTTACGGCGGGGCTATTGGATTTGTATACACTCTATTATTCTATCGCATATCACAACAAAAATCATAAGCACAGTCAAAAATATTATAAGAATACCTTTTATCTGCCATTTATTGAGATGGCAAAGAGCATTTCATGGTGATTATATATGGGGAAATGTATAAAAAAGGAAAAGATTTTTTGTGCAAATCAGCAAAATTATTTGTATGGATAAAAGGAAAGACATTTGTCCACGACTGACTAAAATAGATCATAATATAATAATTTCAATTATAGGCTTATTATCCAGAATGGATATGACAAGTAATAGATAATGAAAAAATGACGAACTTTAATAGACCATGCGTCAAATATGGTTTATAATGATATTGCTTTAGTGTATTCATTGTTTTATATGATATTAAACACGAGAACGCAGAGGAAAAGATTGTAGATAAACTCTTAGATGATAAAAAGCTCATTGATGCATATCATAAGTGAAAAGGTGGTGATGACCGTATGGCACAAAGAACAGTTGCTCTTTGCAATGGTAAATACATAGGAATAGAAACAATTTATACAGTCATTAATGGTCAGCAGATTAACATTCCTGATAAGCTAAAAGACTTAAGAGATAAGAGTCAGAGTAATGAATTGTTTTGTCCATGTGGGTGTGGAACAAATCTTATTCTTGTTGCAGGTGATAAAAATCTCAGTGAGCAGCATTTTAGAGAAAAAACAGGAACTGGTGAATGTGAGTGTTTGATGCCTATAGAAGGTAAGACATCAGTTGATTCTAAAATTGTTTTGAAGTGTTGGTTGGACGATAAATTACAAGCGAGCGATATCGAATCTCGAGTTCCGATTAATACGGTAGACGATACCAAGAGAAGACCGGAATTTACTTTTTTGTCTAAGTCAAAGGAATTCGCAATTAGATATTGGAGAACCCGTGCTAATATTGTAGATGATAAATTAGATGTGTTAACAGGCAATCTGTCAGGTATTAATGTTATGTATATCGTGGATGGCTCCAATGGTGGGACCGGCGGACAGTATCCGGAAGCGCTTATGAAATTGCAGGAAAAACAAGGCTATTGTTTACTGCTCGACGTTGAAGATACAGATTATTCAAAAGCAGTTATCAGTGCGGTATTTTATGAAAAAGATATTGATGGATTTTGGAAGGAAAAAGAATTTGCAACAGATAAATTATCCAGAGTTGATATCAGAGATAACAAGTTATTTTTTAATGGAGTAATAGTAGAAAATTTATTATCAAATGCAAAAGAGCAATTCGCTAATGAACAAAATATAGAAAAAGAAAGACGTATTCAAGAAGATCGTTTAAGAGAAGAACGCCATAAACAGAAGCTTGAAGAACAAGAGAAAAAGCGTCAGGAGATGGAGCGGCAACGAGAAAAAAATGAAAAGCGACTCCAGCAACAAAGGGAAGAGGCTGAAATACGACGTAAAAAGCTTGAAGAAAAACGGCGAATAGAAGCTGAGAAATTAGAGCAAGAAAAACGTCAGCGTGAAGAAGATTTCAAGCGAAATATGGAATCCAATTTTGTACAACAGGAAACGCAAGTTAGAGATGCTGAGGATAATCGGTGGATAAAATGCGAGTTTTGCGGTAAGATCGCCAAAGAAAGTGAATTTATTTCTTATGGAGGTGCCGGTCATATAAATCTTGGTACATGTAAGGAGTGTTCAGTTAATAATCCAGATGTAAAAGAGAAGGCGGTACAGGAAATTGTGACACAGAGGAAAAAATACGATCCTACAGTATGTCCAGATTGTGGTGGGAAATTAGAAGAACGCAGCGGACCATATGGTAGATTTTATGGATGTACTAATTATCCGAAGTGTCGATATACCAAGCGTGCTAAAAGATAGTCACTGTAGAATTGCAAAGGAGCTTCCACTTAAGAAGTTTTTTAATACCAGTGGTCTATTTTATAAAGACATGTAGCTTAAGGACAAGTTTGTGGAGAAAAATCCTTCCGATAAGATTCAGATATGTACAAGAGGCTGTCGAATTATGGGACTGATTTTGGTTACATTATCCGGATTCAATAAAACACTTGACAGCCCGCGGAAAAGTTACTAGAATGTAGGATAGTTTAAACGCTGTGACGGTGCAAAAGAGCCAGTTATTCCAGACAGAGAGAAGAGGCCATCGGCTGAGAGCCTTTTCGGGTTCCGACGAAGCTTTAATTTCACACCTGAGCGGTTTTTGGGAAAATGATGGCGGCAGATCATGGAATGTCAGCGTATGTGGATGCGCCTGCATCCGGTAGAAATGGCATGTGCCGATATGGCTGTCGGATCATGAGTAGCAGAAAACGGGAAAAGGCACGTTACGCCGATCGAGAGTCTGCCGGTTTTGGCAGGAAGCAGGGTGGTACCGCGGAGAGAATTTCGTCCCTTGCATGGATATTTCGGATATGGAATATTCATGCAGGGGGTTTTTGTTTTTGTTTATTCTTACGGGCGAATTACCGGTCAGCTCGTTGCGTTTTTTGACTGAGGGCGAAAACAAAGACAACCGTAATAAAAAACACAGGGAAAGGAAGCATGAAATGAGAGAAAAACTGGAACAGATACGGGCAAAGGCGCTTGAACAGATCGCGCTGATGGAAAGCGGCGAGGCGTCCGCCGCACTGGACAAATTAAATGATGTTCGTGTCAATATCCTTGGCAAAAAGGGAGAACTGACCGCAGTATTGAAGGGTATGAAAGATGTGGCGCCGGAGGATCGTCCGAAAGTCGGGCAGATGGTGAACGATGCCCGCGCTGAGATCGAAGCGGCATTGGAACAGGCAAAAAAGAAGATGGAGCGCGCTCTCAGGGAGGCGGCGATGAAGGCGGAAGTGATCGATGTGACCCTGCCGGCGAAAAAGAACGAGATGGGGCACAGGCATCCAAACTTTATTGTGATGGAAGAGGTGGAGCGCATCTTTGTGGGCATGGGTTATGAGGTTGTGGAAGGTCCCGAGATCGAGAAGGATTACTATAACTTTGAGGCGTTAAATATTCCGGCGGACCATCCGGCGAAGGATGAACAGGATACTTTTTATATCAACGGAGATATTCTTCTGCGGACGCAGACTTCCCCGGTACAGGTGCGCACGATGGAGCAGAAAAAGCCTCCCATCCGTATGCTGGCGCCGGGCAGGGTGTTCCGTTCCGACGAGGTGGACGCCACTCACTCCCCGTCCTTCCACCAGATCGAAGGCATGGTTATCGATAAAGGTATCACCTTCGCGGATTTAAAGGGAACGCTGCAGGAGTTTGCAAAGGAACTTTACGGGCCGGAGACAAAGGTAAAATTCCGCCCCCATCATTTCCCGTTCACAGAGCCTTCTGCGGAGATGGATGTGAGCTGCTTCAAGTGCGGCGGCAAGGGCTGCCGGTTCTGCAAGGGCGAGGGCTGGATCGAGATTTTGGGCTGCGGCATGGTGCATCCGAAGGTGCTGCGCATGAGCGGCATCAATCCGGAGGAGTATTCGGGCTTCGCCTTCGGTATGGGACTGGAGCGTATCTCACTGCTTAAATATGAGATCGACGACATGCGTCTGCTCTACGAAAACGATGTGAGATTCCTGAAACAGTTTTAACAATGTAATATAAAACAGCGTATATCAGAATAGGAGATAGATAAAATGAATACAGCATTATCATGGATCAAAGCATATGTACCGGATCTTACCTGCACGGATCAGGAATTCTGCGATGCGATGACCTTGTCCGGCACAAAGTGTGAGGGATATGAAAGACTGGACAAAAATCTGGAGAAGATCGTGGTAGGAGAGATCACAGAGATCGCGGCGCATCCCGACGCGGATAAACTGATCGTCTGTCAGGTAAATATTGGGGAGAAAACCATTCAGATTGTGACAGGAGCGCCCAATGTGAAGGTCGGCGATAAAGTACCTGTGGTACTGGACGGCGGAAAAGTGGCGGGCGGACACGACGGTGGTTCTCTGCCGGAGGAGGGTATTGTGATCAAGTCCGGGAAGCTGCGGGGCGTACCCTCTGAGGGCATGATGTGTTCCATAGAGGAACTTGGTTCTGACAGGAATTTTTATCCGGAGGCACCGGAATACGGTATCTATATTTTTGATGATTCTGTGAAGGCGGGAGATGACGCAATCGAAGCGCTGGGACTACGTGATACGGTGTTTGAGTATGAGATCACCTCCAACAGGGTGGACTGCTACAGTATTATCGGTATCGCCAGGGAAGCGGCGGCGACCTTCCGCAAGCCCTTTCATGCGCCCGATGTGAAGATTCAGAATGAGACGGGGGATGTGAATGACTATATTAAAGTAGAAGTGCAGGATAAAGATCTGTGCACCCGCTATTGTGCGAGAGTATGTACGGATATCAGGATCGCACCCTCCCCGAAATGGATGCAGAGAAGGCTGGCGGCAAGCGGCATTCGCCCGATCAACAATCTGGTGGATATCACCAACTATGTGATGGAAGAGTACGGCCAGCCCATGCACGCTTACGACCTGGACACGATTGCGGGACATCAGATCATCGTGCGCCGGGCGAAGGACGGGGATGTGTTTACCACGCTGGACGGTCAGGAGCGGAAGCTGGATGGCGAAGTGCTGATGATCTGCGACGGTGAGAAAGAGGTTGGTATTGCCGGGATCATGGGCGGTGAAAATTCCATGATCACCGATGAAGTAAAGACCGTTCTGTTTGAGGCGGCGACTTTTAACGGTGCCAATATCAGGAAATCTGCCAAGAGGATCGGGCTGCGCACGGATGCCTCCGGAAAGTTTGAAAAAGGGCTTGATCCCCACAACGCCAAGGCAGCCATCGACAGGGCGTGTCAGCTCATTGAGGAGCTGGGCTGCGGCAGAGTTGTTGCCGGGACGGCGGATGTGCATGCACCGCTGCCGGAGCCTGTGAGGGTGGTTTTTGAACCGGAGAAGATCAATGAGTTTCTGGGCACGGAGATTCCGGCGGAGGATATGCTGGGATACTTTAAGGCGATCGAACTTGAGTATGACGAAAAGACAAACGAGATCATCTGTCCTTCTTTCAGGCAGGATCTTCTGTCTTTTGCGGATATTGCGGAGGAGGCGGCGAGATTTTATGGTTATGACAAGATCCCGACCACGCTTCCCAGCGGTTCCGCCACGGCGGGCAAGCTGCAGTTTAAGATGCGCATAGAGCAGAAGGCAAGGGATATCGCGGAATACTGCGGCTTCTCCCAGGGGATGTGCTATTCCTTCGAGAGCCCGAAAGTGTTTGATAAATTGCTTTTGCCGGAGAATTCGGAACTCAGGAAGGCCATCGGGATTTCCAATCCGCTGGGGGAGGATTTCTCCATTATGCGGACGATTTCTTTACATGGTATGCTGACCAGCCTTTCCACCAATTTCAATCGTAGAAACAAAGTGTGCAGGCTGTATGAGCTGGGAAATATCTATCTGCCGAAGAGCCTGCCTCTGACAGAGCTGCCGGAGGAGAGAATGCAGTTTACATTGGGCTTTTACGGTGAAGGCGATTTCTTCACAATGAAAGGTGTGATCGAAGAGTTTTTGGAGAGCGTGGGATTTGACGCAAAACCGGAGTATGACCCGGAGGCAGGCAAGAGTTTTCTGCATCCCGGCAGACAGGCGCTTGTGTGTTATGACGGGAAGGTGCTCGGCTATCTGGGCGAGGTGCATCCGGAGGTCTGCGAGAATTACGATATGAAGACCAGGGCCTATGTGGCGGTGCTGGATATGCCTGAGATCGTGCCTCTTGCGACCTTTGACAGGAAGTATGAGG